>JAXFQY010000091.1:0-2083 GCA_034178705.1 Eubacteriales bacterium
TTGCTGAAAAAATACGCCCGGGAAGAGGAGGACCGTGTGCCGCTGGCACAGGTGCTGGATAAATTGACGGCATCGGAACGCGCGGATCAGGTGACTTCCACGGTGTTTCTGAATGAACGCCAGCAGGCATTGGCAGAACGGATGCTGGCGGAAGTGCACAGCACCTCCCATGTGTTTTTTGGCGGCTATCCGGAGGCAGAACGCCGCATGGTGCTGTTTTTGCCGGACTGGGCGGCAGAAGAGCCCTCTTCCTATGCACCGGTATCTTATATCCGTGCCGAATGGTCGGAAAAAACCGGCGCACAGATCGGACACCGGGATTTTCTCGGCGCTTTGATGGGCGCCGGGATACGCCGCGAGACGGTGGGGGATATCCTGCCGGACGCTTCAAGCTGTGATTTGATTGTACTGCGCAGCGTTGCGCCGTATCTGATGCAGAATCTGACTTCCGCCGGACGTGCGTCACTTTCCCTGACGGAGATTTCGCCGGAGGCTCTGCATATTCCGGAAAAAGAAACCCGCTTGATCCGGGATACCGTGGCATCGCTGCGCCTGGACAGTGTTGTGGGAGCAGGCTTTGGCCTTTCCCGCGAAAAAGCGTCCGCGCTGATCCGATCCGGACGCGTGTCCGTAAATGGGTTGATCTGCGAGAAGCCGGATCGCCAGCTTGCGGGTGGGGAAACCGTTTCTGCGCGCGGTTCCGGGAAGTTCCGTCTCTGTGAGGGGACTCACGTGACGAAAAAAGGGCGGATCAGCGTGGAAATTGAGAAATACATCTGAAAGCGGAGACTGCCTTTCGCTTTGGCGGCCGAAGAAAGGAATACAAGATGCGTCTGTTGATCAAACAAAAGGTTTTTTCCTGGCGCGATAAATTTGCGATCAAAGATGAAAACGGAAACGACCGGTATTATGCCGAGGGGGAAGTCTTTTCCTGGGCAAAAAAACTGCACATTTTTGATCTGTCCGGCAGGGAAGTGGCCTATATCGAGCAAAAGGTATGGAGCTGGATGCCGAAATACTATATTTTCCGCAATGGCTCGCCTGTTACCCTGATTCGCAAGGAAATTTCTTTTCTGCACCCAAAATATACGATGGAGGGACTCGACTGGACAGTGGAGGGCTCCTTCTGGGAACACGATTACGAAATTCTGGAGCAGGGCCGAAAAATCGCCGACGTAAGGAAAGAATGGTTTACGTGGGGCGATTTTTATGTGCTGGATATTGCGGATGGATGGGACGAGGTCCTGGCTCTGGCTGTTGTTTTGACAATCGACTGCGTGGCGGCTGCGCAGGCTGCCACTGCGGCAAACTGAAACAGAAAATCCCGGCTTTTCCGCCGGAAATAAGAGGGTTCATTTATGCTGAAAATTGAGCATGTGACAAAACGGTACGGCAAAACGCTTGCCAATAATGACATAAGCTTTGCGGTGGGAGAGGGGCAGATCGCCATCCTGCTTGGCCCGAATGGCGCGGGCAAATCTACGATTATCAAGTGTATTGCAGGGCTGCTGCGTTTTCAGGGTTCCATCACGCTGAATGGGTTTGATAACAAATCGCTCGAAGCGAAGCGCCTGCTGGGGTACATCCCGGAAATGCCGGCCGTATATGATCTGCTGACTGTTTCCGAGCATCTGGAATTCATCCGCCGCGCTTACCGTATGGAGGATGACGGCTATGGTGATATGCTGCTGGAGCGGTTTGAACTGGGAGACAAAAGAGAGAAACTTGGCAAAGAACTGTCCAAAGGTATGCAGCAGAAGCTGTCGTTGTGCTGCGCATTGGTGCATAAACCGCGTGTTGTGATCTTTGACGAACCGATGGTTGGCCTGGATCCGCACGCAATCAAGGAACTCAAGGAAGTGTTCCGCGAACTGAAGGCAGACGGCGCATCCGTGCTTATCAGTACACACATGATAGACAGCGTTGAGGATTACTGGGATGTCACGCATATTATGACAAACGGTGAATTTGCCGCAACCAAACATAATACGCCAGAAGAACTGCAATCCCAAAGCCTGGAGGACCTGTTCTTTTCCATTACGGAAGGCGGGGCAAACAAATGAATGCACTGGCTTTTTTAATC
>JAXFQY010000064.1:0-27582 GCA_034178705.1 Eubacteriales bacterium
TTTTGAGTTGTAGTTACTCTAAAGAATTGTCGAGTTCCGTCACTTATCTTTTGTAAGTGCTTTCCTCTTTCTGTTATTCCGTTTTTCAAGGACCGAGCCGCGCTTTTTCGCGACAGCTTTGTTAGTATATCACGTCCCTCCTCTCTTGTCAAGATGTTTTTTTGAAAAAACTATATTTTTTTGCGTTCTGTTAAAAGGCTAACGTTTTCTTTCGGTTTTTGTTTGGAGTTTGTTTATATAAGCTCTCATTGGACCGCGATGTCCAAATATGCCCTGACAACGCCAAAAAGGTTATCAGGGCATATTTTCTGTTTTATTTCTTTTCAATAAAATGCACGGCAAAACCGGCATATTCATCAGACAGGTAGATAACGTTCAGTTTTCCGTCCTTATATTTTGCGGTATCGTAATTAAAGCTCACTCCCGTCGCCGTCAGATAATGCACAGCACGGGGCACACTGCGAACAGCCACGGCAATGTGTCCGTTCTTTCCGAGAAAAGGCTTCTTCATACACTCAATCAGGCTTCCCGCAAAAACGCTGCTGTTTCCGATTTTCGTTTTCCAGCCAAACAGGCGATCAAAGTTGTTCGCTCCGGAAATCGCCGCGGCCTCATCCGGGCAGTTGATACCCACATGGGCCAGGCGGAAATCCAGCATCTCCTGAATTCCGCTCCGGCAAAACGCAGCAATCCCGTCGCAGTTCAATTCCGCAGGAACTTCCGCAACCGTAAGCCCGAGATCCTCGATCATCGAATCGGTCAGTTCTCCTTCTGCCAGTGCCAGAAATTCCGAATCCGCTTCCGCTGCCGCCTTGACGTTCTCTCTGACTACCGCGCAATCGATGCCGAGTCCGCGAAGGGTTCTGACAAGGCACGGCGCCTTGGCAACCTCCTTTAGCGTGACCACGGGAACATAACCGCTGTTTTCCAAAAGCTCTCTGATTTTTTCAGTCATAAATACTCTCTCTTATTTTTTCGCCCTCAGGCGGATTTTTCTTATTTTTTCTTTTATAATTATAGCGCACGTCTTCATCTGTTGCAAGAGGATGCGAAAAAAACAGAAAAAGCTCCATAAATTTCGTCAATCCGCTTGTCTGCGCTCCGGACCCGCTTTATAATAAGGTAGATAGAATACCAACACCTTTACAAGGAGGCCACATGAAAGCACCGCGGATTTTAGTTGTAGGAAGCATTTCCATGGATCTCATCGTGACGACCGGGCGATTTCCGGAAACCGGAGAGACTGTTACCGGAATCGGTTTTTCCACGGCGCCGGGAGGGAAAGGTGCCAATCAGGCGGTTCAAGCCGCGCGGCTCGGTGCCGATGTGACAATGGTGGGGAGAGTGGGAAAGGACGCTTTTGGAAAAGAACTTCTTGATTCACTCTCCGCTTCGGGATGCGTAATCGACCGGATCAAAGAGGATTCCCGCCATCCGACAGGGGTTGCCAATGTTCAGATTGAACAGACGGCCGGATCAACAAACAACCGGATTACGGTTGTCCCGGGAGCGAACGGCGCCCTCGTGCCGGAGGATGTCGACTTTCTCAAAGTCGGGATATCCGACTTCGATCTTGTCATGCTGCAGTTTGAAGTTCCGATGGCGGTCAATCTGCGCACTGCAGAATATGCCCAAAAGGCAGGCGTCCCGGTCCTGCTCAATACAGCACCCGCAGAAGCCCTTCCAAATGAGTTACGGAACAAAATCACCTGGCTTTCCGCAAACGAAACCGAAACAGCCGTCCTGACAGGGATTCTGCCGTCGGATAACCGCTCGACTGCTGCCGCAGTCTCCGCCCTTCTCGATCAAGGGATCGAAAAGGTTCTGCTTACCCTCGGTGCACGGGGAGCAGTTCTCGGAAGCCGAGAGGGATTGCTCTACGCACCGTGCGCACCGGGTGTAACCGTTGTGGATCCCACTGCCGCGGGAGACAGTTTTCTCGGGGCGTTCGCTTATGCGGTCTGCTCAGGAATGCCCTCCGAAGATGCCCTCCACTTTGCAAACCGCGCTGCCGGCATCACCGTTTCCCGTCTCGGTGCACAGCCGAGTCTTCCGACGCTCACGGAAATCTGCGCTCTTCCCTGAGGTTAAACATGCATCGGGTGATGACGCCGATAATCCGTAGGGGTTACACCCGCCAACAGTCGGAAGGCGCGATTAAAGGTGTTCAGGGAAGAAAAACCCGATTCAAGTGCAATTTCGCACATATTCATCTCCGTTGAGCGAAGAAGACGCTTGGCACAGTCCACCCGATAAGTGGAAAGAAAGGAACGGAAATTCATTCCTGTCAGTTGATGAAGCTTTGCCGATAAATATTTTTCGTGATACCCGAGAGCGCGTGCCATATCGGAAAGCGTAAAGTCCTCGCGGAACCTTGCGGAAATGTAGTTGATCGCAGCAGGATAGAGCGCATCATTCGCCTGCGGACGTTCCACGAGAGCTGTCTGACGGAGCATCTCCGAGAACAGAAGATGCAAAACACCGACCCGTCCGACCGTATCATCCGGAACGGAGTCCGCAAGCATCTCCTGCAAATCCCTGTATTTTTCAAAATTGACTACCGGATTTTCGGGTATTTTTTCGGGATACAGACGATAAAAGGCATCCAGAAAGTCATTGGAAAAAACAGCGCACCAGCAGCTGCAGGGCGTTTCCTGCGTATATTCATGAACCTGATTCGGAAACACAAGAGCAGCAGATCCGGCAGGAACCAAAAGTTTTCGCCCATCCAGATTCATTGTCATAATACCGTCAAGAACCCACAACAGTTCCGTATATTCGTGAATGTGCGGCGGTATTGTATACCCCGAACGGTGATAGCGTGAGCGGAAAGCATAGCTCTTCCCGATATTCTCATTCTGATAAACCAGCATTTCACACCACCTTACTTTTTGACTACATTCTATACTTTTTTTGCTTTGCCGTCAAGGGGATTTCTGCTATAATGCATGCAGATATACCATTTCCGAATACAATTTTCCGAAAGGAGTCTTTTCAATGTTACAGCAATGGACCAAAGAGCAGGCAAATGAATGGTACCGCAATCAACCGTGGATCCGCGGCTTCAACGGTTATCCGTCAAACTGTGTTAACCGTATCGCCATGTGGCAGAAGTATAATCACGAAGCCGTTGCCAAGCAGATTGAATATGAGTTTGAGCTTGCCAAGAATACCGGTCTGAATGCCGTTCGTGCCATTATTCAATTTGAGGTCTGGTACTATGAGCACGACAGTTTTATGGCAAATCTCGAGGAATACTTTACTCTCGCGGACAAATACGGCCTGAAAGTCATGCTGACTCTCGGGAATGACTGCACAGTTCCGAAGGAGCTGTTTATTCCTGTTAAGTTCGGAGAGCAGAACATCGACTGGGGATGGCACAGCGGTATCTTTCGCGGGCCCCATGCCGGCGGCTACACCGCGCCGGGTTATATGCTTGCAGACGAGCCGGAGTTTTTACCGCATTATTACGAAATGGTGGATGAACTGGCGGCAAAATACGCCAAAGATCCGCGCCTGCAGATCTGGGATGTTTGGAACGAGATCAGCAACGGCAGAAGAGGCAGCATGAGTGTTCCGATCATGGAGCGCTTCTTTGAAATCATTCGTTCTCATGACCCGATTCAGCCCCTGACCGCCGATGTTTACGCCTATACAAAGGATCTTGAGCCTTCCTCCGAGGCACAGCGCCGCGCGCTCGAGCTTTCCGATGTCATCACCTTCCACTACTACGGAAGCTTCCAGACGATGGTCCGCCTGATTGAAAAACTGAAAACAACCTACGGACGCCCGGTTATCAACAATGAGTGGCTGAACCGGATTACCCACAACAATGTCGATGAAATTTTCCCGCTTTTCTATCTTGAGGAGGTCGGTTCTTATCATTGGGGACTGATTCAGGGATTCTCACAGACCTATGAGCCCTGGGGAGTCTATTTCAAGGACATTGAAAATCCTGATTATTACGGTCCGAACGATTATACGAAATTTCAGCACGATCTCTACCGTTTCAACGGCAGACCGTACATTGCAAAGGAAATCCAGATTATTCAGCAGTTCTCCGCACTCGCTGACAAGCGTTTTGCCGAGCGGATGGCGAACAAATAATGACTGCAATCCCAAACAGTCCCCCGCAGAACGGCATTGCCCCAGATTACTTACGTTGCCTTCGGCTGTATCCTTTTGGCAAGTCGTGTATTTGTTCTGCGGCAAGTCCGGATTTCTCTCCAGGCTGTTTGCGTGTGAGGCCCTCCTCCTTAACTCTAAAATTTCTTTTTCATATTCTTTGATATTTTGATATCTCGATAACTTCCCGGCATAAGAATCCCTCCTATGGCAGTTCCTTTATTATACCATAGGAGGGGTTTTTCCTATGATCCGTTTTTGCCGGACCTGTTAAAAAGCGCTTTCTTCTTTTCTGAATATATCAAGTGTGTGATGAGAGTATCCGACCATATCTTGTCTTTCGCAAACCGCAAGATAATACTTGAGATACAGTTTGTACATTCGATCCTCCATTCGGTCTACGGTTTCTCTCATATGATTTGTGTAGCCGTCAGTAGCAATGAAATGAAGTTGTGTCACATTAAACTCATTTCTCAAACTGTCGATGTCCTCTTTACGGTACAGCTCAAAAATATCCCACGGATTTGAGAAGGTATCAAATGTTTCTGTGTTAAGCAATACACTTTAATGTTGTAGATTTCACCACAAATGAAACCGTACGACAAAGCACTTGCATCCCCCATACAATAAGCGGCAAAAACAACACCGCCTTTCTTTGTTACCCGGATCGCTTCTGATAAGGCTTTCAACTTATCTTCTCTTGTAAACAAATGATACATCGGACCCCTCGTCACCAAACCAATCTTTCCTCTTGCTTTTTCCGCGCCGATGTGATATAATAAATTACAAAAAGGAATGCACGGCCTTTTCTTGCCGGATTCCCTTTGCCGCAGGATCCGATACACGGATTGCACCGGTACAGATTTTTTCAAAAAAGGAGATGGTTTTGTGGACCCCTTGTCGCGAAGTATCGCGTCAATTCCCGAAGCGCCCCCAAATCAGAAGATGCCGTTCACAAAAGGCTATGGGAAGCTGCTTCTTACCGTAAGGCGAAGCTGAGTATCCTTCCATCGCTTTTCTGAACCATTTTTTATATTTGGAGGGTTAAAACAACCGAAAATGTCTGATATAGCACGACAATTACTTTTACAATTAATTCTGATCCTTTGCAATGCTTTCTTTGCCGCAACCGAGATCGCCGTGATCTCTCTGAACGAAAAAAAGGTCAAAGCGCAAGCAGAAAACGGAGACAAAAAAGCAGAAAAGATGCTGAAAATGATTGAGGAACCGACACGCTTTCTCTCTACCATTCAGATCGGCATCACTCTTGCCGGGTTTCTCGGCTCCGCGTTTGCCGCCGATAATTTTGCGGAAAGGCTTTCCGGCGTGATCGTGCGCACCTTCAGCATATCCCCATCCGGTGCGGCAACGGTCAATTCCATATCGGTTATCGTGATTACATTGGTTCTCTCCTTTTTCACGCTCGTGCTCGGAGAACTTGTCCCGAAACGGATTGCCATGAGACATAAGGAAAAGCTTGCCGGATTTGTGTGTGGCTTCATTTCCTCTCTTGCGACTCTGTTAAAACCGATTATCTGGCTCCTGACCGTATCCACAAACGGTGTTCTCCGACTCTGCGGAATCGATCCGAACGAAAAGGAATCTCCGGTATCCGAAGAGGATATTGTACTGATGCTTGATGCAGGTGCCGATGAAGGCGGACTTAAGCAAACAGACATTGAATACATCAAAAACGTTTTCAATTTTGACCGGTTGAATGCAGAAGATGTCATGACTCCCCGCAAAGCGGTTGTCAGCCTGCCGGAAGAGGCAAGTGAAGCGGAAATTCTAAAAGTGATCGGGGAGGAGGGATACTCCCGCATTCCCGTGACCGGATCCGATGAAAACAGTATCATCGGCATTCTCCACGCAAAAGAATATCTTCTGAAAAAGAATACCCCCGGCTTCAAGCTCACAGACATTCTTCATCAACCGACCTTTGTCCCGGAAACCATGCATCTTGATCACCTTTTCCGGGAAATGCAAACCTCCTACAATCATCTTGCTGTTGTCGTAAATGAATACGGTGAGGTTTCCGGAATTGTCACGATGGAGGATGTCATCGAGGAAATCGTCGGGGAAATCTGGGATGAAGGCGACGAAGTCGTCGAGCAATTTACAAAGCTGGATGATGACACGGCGCGTGTTCTCTGCTCGGCTTCCGTTTCCGATTTTTTTGAGCATTTTGAACTGGAACCGACAGAGGGAAGCGAGGCTGCAACCGTAAACGGCTGGCTGATCGAGCAGACCGGAAACATTCAGGATGTCGGATTTGCTTTTGATTATGAAAATCTGACAATTACCGTTGCCAAAGCCGATGATGTCATGATGCAGGAAATCATCGTAAAAATAAAAAAAGATGCCGATCTCAGCACAGCTGACACAGAACAGATAGGATAAAGTATAAAACAATTCGCCGGGGAACCTGAAGCGTTCCCCGGCGTTGTTTCAATCCCCCTCAGCCCATTCCGACAGGCGGTTCAATCCGTCCTTACTTCCGGAAACATATAGAATGTCTCCTTTCTTGAAAACATAGCCCGGTCCGACCGACTCAATCAAAGTGCCGTCTGATTCAATCGCAATGATATTGATCCCGAGCAAGCCGCGAAGATTGACCGTCAGGACTGTCTGATCGATGATTTTATCCGGAATTACAAGTTTGGATATGTTGAGTTTCTCGCTCAGCTGAATAAAATCGAGCATCCGCGATGCTTCCAGGCGGTGCGCAAGGCGAAGCGCCATATCCCGCTCCGGATATACCACCTCCGCACCGAGCTTGGCGAGGATTTCCCCATGCTCCGCACTTTTGGCTTTGGCAATAACCTTCGGAATTCCGAGACTGACAAGGTTCAGCGTAGTCAGAATCGAAGTGTCCATATGCTCTCCGATACAGACAATCGCAACATCACAGTTCTGAATACCGGTATCGGAAAGCGTTTTTTTGTCAAGAGAGCGAACAACATAGGCGTTTTCCGTATACTCCCGAAGCTCGCGGACTTTCTCCTCATCCTGATCAAGAACAAGAAGCTCCGCTCCCGCCTCGGCAAGTTCTGTCGCCAATGCATAGCCGAAGCGGCCGAGTCCGATGATTCCGTAAGTGTTTTTTTCATTTTTTTTCTTATCGTGAAACATTTTTTCCTCCGTTTATCCTATCGCGAGGTTGCCCTCGGGATACCGAACCCGTTCCCCGTTTGAAAAATACCAGAGCAAAGCAATCGTCATCGGCCCGAGACGTCCGATATACATAATAACAATCGAAAGGAGCTTGCTTCCGACCCCGAGCTGTGCGGTAACCCCGGTCGAAAGTCCCACGGTTCCGAAAGCGCTGACAACTTCAAAAAGAATATCCCTGATGGAAAGAGCCGGTTCCATCGCACACATCAGGAATGTGCCCGTTAAAATCACCCCGAGCGCAATCAGCGTAATGACTGCTGCCTTTCGGAACGCTTCGCGGGGCATCGCGTACCGGAAGCCCTTTTCCGCCCGGTTGGTCGCCGCAGACTGGATTCCCTGAATCAGTGCAAAAACCGTTGTCGTCTTCACACCGCCTCCGGTGGATCCGGGAGAAGCACCGATAAACATCAGACAAAGCATCACGATCAGTCCGGCATTGGAAAGGCCCCCAATCGGGTAGGTGGCAAATCCCGCGGTCCGCGCGGAGACACTCTGAAACAGCGCACCGAGCCACGGAATCCCCTCGGTCAGACGCAGCAAAACGGTTCCTGCGGCAATCAGGACAACGCTGAAGGAAAGAACCACCTTCGTATGCATGGAAAAACGCTTCCAGCGAAAACGCTTTGCCAAAATCTCGCGGATCACAAGAAATCCGATTCCGCCGAGGAAAATCAAGGCACAGGTAATCAGATTCAGGAGAAGGTTTTCCCGATAAGGAATCAGGCTTTGCCCGCCTCCGAGAACATCAAAGCCGGAGTTGTTGAAGGATGCCACCGAATGGAACAGGCTGATCCACAGAGCGCGCAGCGGCGGGTAATCCCGAGCAAAGACACAAAAGGAAAGCACAGCACCGCAGAGTTCAATTGTTATTGTAGTCAGAAAAACACTTTTCAGAAACCGGACGACCCCTTTACCGGAGTCGAGATTCATTGCCTCTCGGACAACGCTGCGCCCCTTCAGGCTGAGTTTTTTCCCCATTGCCAGAATTACTCCGGTTCCGACCGCCGTCACGCCGAGACCGCCGATCTGGATCAGGAGTGCCAGGACAATCTGACCGAGCGGTGTAAAGGTATCTCCGGGGTCAACCGCAACCAGCCCCGTGACGCAAACGGCACTGGCAGAAGTATAAAGCGTGTCAATATAGCGAACCGTCACCCCATCTCTTACACAGCAAGGAAGGGATAGAAGAAGAGAGCCAAGCAGAATGACAAAAACAAACCCGAGCGCAATAATCCGCGCCGGAGAAAGCCATTTCAGAATTTTCGGCATGTATCCACCTCAATCAGGAAGGGTTGCGCGCAATCTCCTCTCCGCCCCGGAAGAGGAAGCCGTGTTTTTGTCATTATAACACAGCCTGCTCCGAAAATCCATAGCTTCTGTAAAGTTTCTTTGCCGCATCCTTTTTATTGTCCGGCTGCGGGGGCCGATCGGCAAATATCCTTAAGAGCGCTGTGGTTTCCGGAAGAAGCATTCGGAAAAACAATTCATTTTTCTGCAGTTTTTTCTAAAAACAATGGGGGTAGGTCTTGATTTATCGAAAAGAATATGCTATACTTCTTTAGTCACGGTAAATTCACTTACTATGCCGTGAAATTCACACACGGGCGCGTCGCCCCGGTTCCGCTCCGGCGGTCGGCGACCAACGCGGTCCGTGGTGGAAAAAACCGAAGGAGGACTGAAAATGTCTGTTATCACCATCAAGCAGCTGCTTGAAGCCGGTGTCCATTTCGGACACCACACCAGAAGATGGAACCCGAAGATGGCGGAGTATATCTTCACCGAAAGAGGCGGGATCTACATCATCGATCTTCAGAAAACAGTCAAGAAGTTTGAGGAAGCCTACAACTTTGTCCGTGATCTTTCCGCCCAGAACGGCACGATGCTCTTTGTCGGTACAAAGAAGCAGGCTGCCGATACCATCAAGGAAGAAGCAGAACGCTGCGGCATGTACTATGTCAATGTCCGTTGGCCGGGCGGTATGCTGACCAATTTCAAAACCATCCGCAAAAGCATCAACCGTCTGAACGATCTGGAAAAAATGCAGGCAGACGGCACCTTTGATCTGCTCCCAAAGAAGGAAGTTGCAGCAAAGGTAAAGGAAATTTACGATCTGGAAAAGAACTATGGCGGTATCAAGAACATGGATACCCTTCCCTCTGCGGTGTTTATTGTTGACCCCCGCAAGGAGCACAACGCCGTCATGGAAGCAAAGAAGCTCGGAATCCCGGTTGTTGCCATTGTTGATACCAACTGCGACCCGGATGATGCCGACTATGTGATTCCCGGCAACGATGACGCAATCCGCGCCATCCGTCTGATCTCCTCCGTCCTTGCAGATGCCGTTCTCGAAGGCAAGCAGGGAGAGCAGTTTACCGACAGTGAGGAAGTTCCCGCCGCAGAAGAAGCGGAGAAGACCGAGAGCGAAGCTGAGTAATCGAACGAAAAGGAGAGAACAAAATGGCTATTACCGCATCTCAAGTCGCTGAACTGAGAAAGAAGACCGGCTGCGGCATGATGGAGTGCAAGAAGGCACTCGTCGAAGCAGACGGCAACATGGATGAGGCAATCAAGGTCCTGCGCGAGCGCGGACTTTCCGTTGCCGCAAAGAAGGCAGACCGCATTGCCGCCGACGGTGTTGTCGACATCAAAACAGTCGGGGACTGCACCGCCATGATCGAAGTCAACTCTGAAACCGACTTTGTCGCAAAGAATGAAAAATTCCGCGAATTCGTTGGCACACTGCTTGACACGATTATTGAAAGAAAGCCGACAGACGTACCCGCACTGCTTGCAGCAAAGTATCTTGATACCGACCTGACGGTGGAAGACAAGATGAAGGAAATGGTTTTCACCATTGGTGAAAAGCTTGAAATCCGTCGTTTTGTCGTTGTCAACGGCACAGTTTCCACTTATATTCACGGCAAAGGCAGCATCGGCGTTATCGTCTGCTTTGACGCAGATGAAAAGGCAAAGAGCAACCCGGGTTTTGCGGAATTTGCAAAGAACATTGCCCTTCAGGTCGGTGCGTATCCCACTGCCTATCTGGATAAGGACTCGGTTCCCGCTTCCGTCGTGGAAGAGGAAAAGAGTGTCTTGATTGCGCAGATCAAGAACGATCCCGCAAATGCCAAGAAACCCGAAGCCATTATTGAGAAGATGGTTCTCGGCAGAATCGGTAAGTTCTATGAGAACAACTGTCTCTGCGAGCAGGGCTACGTTAAGGATGACTCCATGAAGGTCCGCCAGTACGTTGAAAAGACCGCAAAGGAATTTGGCGGTTCCATTCAGCTGACCGGCTTCTATCGTTATGAAAAGGGAGAGGGGATTCAGAAGCGCGAGGAGAACTTCGCTGATGAAATCTCCAAGATGGTCAACAAATAATCGAAAGTGCGCTTATGATTCAGCGTCGGGGTTGCCTCATGGATTCTCATGAGGCGACCCCGACGCTTTCCATATGCTTGTTCACGAAAGGTGCAGCGAGTAAATAATGCTGCGACCGATTGCAACCGTTCTCTTGCCCCGTCTTTTTCAGAAATACGGAGGTAAGATCAGAAAACAATTCTGCGTGCCTGCTTGCATTTCCCGGTTTCATCGTCTGTTTCGAAAATTGCCCCCATTGCTTCAATCGGACCATTCGCGGTTGAAAAGCGTACCGGCAGCTTGTCCCGCAACCGCCCGATAATGATCTCCGGAGAGACCCCGAGAACGCTGTTTTTCGGACCGCACATTCCAAGATCGGTCAAATAGCCGCACCCCCCCTTACCAATACGGAGATCTGCCGTCGGAACATGGGTATGCGTACCGTAAAGCACACTTACTCTGCCGTCAAAGGCATAAAAAAATGCCAGCTTTTCGCTTGTGTATTCAGCGTGAAAATCAACAACCGAAAGATCATAATTCCCTGCTTCCCTCTCAAGAATCCGTTCCAATGTCCGAAATGGATCGTCCAGCGCAAGATCAAAGCCACAGTTTCCGCGCAAAGAGACAACCAGAACGCGCAGGGCGGCACAGCGGATAACGGTATAACCTGCCCCCGGAGCATCCGGTGGATAATTTGCCGGTCGAAGGACGCAGTCGGAATGAGCTTCGAGATAAGGAAAAAAGGATGAGCGGCTCATGCTGTGATTTCCCCCGGTCAGCACATCGCAGCCTGCCGAGAGAAGTTTTTCCGCGATCTTCGGCTCGACACCGGAAGAACCGGAGCCGTTTTCAGCATTGGCAACCGTAAAATCAATCCGGTTCTCCTGCTGGATACGGCGAAGGTTTCCGACAAGATAATCCGCTGCCGCTTCTCCGAAGACATCTCCGAGTGCCAAGATTTTCATGATTCCTCCCTAAAAAAGAGAGCTGCCGGATCCGGCTTTCACCGGATGGGCAGCCCCCTGTGTTTTATATTTACACGCGGCAAGCCGCCATTACTACCGAAATAGCTTTATGTAAATATATGTGAAGCATCCACTGATGCATTTTTACGTGCGCGGACTTACTTCGCGTAGTCGCAGGCTCTGCTCTCGCGAATCACATTGATTTTGATCTGACCGGGGTACTCCAGCTCGTTCTCAATCTTATGCGCAACATCCCGCGCAAGGATGACCATATCGTCGTCGCTGATCTGCTCCGGCTTGACCATGATACGGATCTCACGGCCTGCCTGAATAGCAAAGGTTTTCTCAACTCCGTTGAAGCTGTTGGCAATTTCCTCAAGCTTCTGGAGACGTTTGATGTAGTTTTCAAGATTTTCGCGTCTTGCACCGGGTCTTGCTGCGGAAATCGCGTCGGCAGCCTGAACAATGAAGTCAAGGATCGAGGTCGGCTCAACATCGCCGTGATGCGCCTCAATCGCGTGAATGACCTCCTTGCTTTCCTTGTACTTGCGGGCAATATCAACACCGATCTGTACATGGGTGCCCTCAACCTCGGCGGTCATTGCCTTACCGATGTCATGCAGCAATCCGGCACGCTTAGCAAGCGTACTGTCCACGCCGAGCTCCTCGGCGAGAATGCCGGAAAGCATTGAAACCTCAATGGAGTGACGGAGTACATTCTGACCGTAGCTTGTACGGTATTTCATTCTGCCAAGCAGCTTGATCAACTCCGGATTCAACCCGTGAACGCCGGTTTCAAACGTTGCTTTTTCGCCTGCCTGTTTGATTGAGGCGTCAACCTCACGCTGGGCGCGCTCCACCATTTCTTCGATACGAGCGGGGTGAATGCGTCCGTCCGCAATCAAACGCTCCAGAGCGATCCGCGCCACCTCGCGGCGAACGGGATCAAAACCGGAAATGGTGATAACCTCGGGTGTATCATCGATGATAAGATCGACTCCCGTCATGGTTTCGATTGTACGGATGTTTCTGCCCTCTCTGCCGATAATTCTGCCCTTCATCTCATCGTTCGGCAGATTGACAACAGAAATTGCAATCTCACTGACATGGTCGGCGGCGCATCGCTGAACCGCAAGCGCAATCAGGTTCTTTGCCTTGGTTTCTGCCTGATCCTTGAATTCTTCCTCCAGCGCTGTCAGGCGAACCGCCATCTCATGTCTGGTTTCGGACTCCATTCTTTCAAGAAGCTCCGCCTTTGCCTGCTCCGCGGTATAGCCCGCAATTTTCTCCAGCATCGCAATCTGAGAGCTGAGAGTTTCCCGGATCTTCGCATTCAGCTCCTCGGCTTCCTTCGCCTTCTTCTGAATCGCTTCTTCCTTGCGTTCATTCGCTTCCAGCTTTGCGTCTAAGGCTTCCTCCTTGGCGCTGACCCTGCGCTCCTGCTTGGACATTTCGCGGCGGCGGTCCTTCAGTTCCTCGTCGGCGTCGGTCTTCAGCTTGATAATCTCTTCTTTTGCAGCAAGCAAGGCTTCTTTTTTCTTGGTCTCTGCAGACTTCAGCGCATCCTCAAGGATTTTCCTCGCCTGCTCCTCTGCAGATCCGATGGCAGCCTCGGCAATTCTCTTGCGCCGCGCCATACCAAGGAAAACACCGCAAATCAACGCAACGACAGCAACAGCAGCTCCGATGCCGATATACAGCCATTCCATTTTCAGCACCTCCTTTTCTGTTTTTTGATTAATTTTTGAAAGATCATTGTTTTGTGCAACCGGTGCACGCCGTTTGCGCAAAGAGCATGAAAAGCAAAGGGTATACTTACGGCATTTTCATACACGTTATATATTTTAACTCTTTTGACGCCTTGTGTCAAGAGAAATCTTGTAACCTCACGGAAAAAACTCTTTCCGTCAAAAGCGCTGCTTACCTTGATTTCGGAAAGGTTCCATGATACAATGGTTCAGCAAAGAAAGTCAAAGAAAAAAGAAGGTCTTCATCATGAATTTTTTTACACTCACCCCGGAGCATCTCCCGCTTATCCGCCCTTATTTCGCCACGGATCCGTCACGCATCTGCGATCGCACGATTGGCGGAACCATGCTCTGGCGTTCCTATTACAAGACGTCATTCTTCTGCAACGGAAAAACGCTGATTTTCCGAATCTTGCACCCCACAGCCGGAATCTGTTACTCCGTTCCCCTCGGCGATCGGCAGGAGGGTCTTGTTCTTCTCTCCGAACAGGCTTTTCGGATGGGGAATTCCCTCCGCTTCTTCCCTGTCTCTCCGGAGGATGAACCGTTCCTCTCCTCCTTTTTCGGGGATAAGATCCGTTTTGAACCGGTACGTGACGCCTTTGATTATCTTTACAGAGCGGAGAATCTGATTCAATTGTCCGGGAGTGCCTATGCGGGACAGCGCAATCAGATCAGTAAATTCTGCCGGGAAAATCCGGACTGGTCTTTTGAACGGATTACACCAAAGAATGCCGCTGAGGCAGCGCGCTTCTGCGATGATTTTTTTCAAAACGTTCGGAAGGATTACAGCGATACCTATCAAGCAGAGGAGAAGGAGCTTCCGGAAGCATTTGCAGAGCTTGCTGTCTTCGGGATGTTCGGCGGAATCCTCCGCGGAGATGACAGAATTGCCGCAGTAGCTCTCGGAGAGTATCGCGCAGACACACTTTATGTTCATATCGAGAAGGCGGATCGCGCCTGCCGCGGAGCCTATCAGAAGATGGTCAACTGCTTTGCAGCAGAATTTGCCGGAGAAGGGATTTGCTATATCAACCGTGAGGAAGACGACGGGGATCCCGGCCTTCGCGAATCCAAGCTCTCCTATCATCCGGAAGTACTTCTCCCGAAGTCCATTGCGTATGTTGAGAAATAAGGTCAATGCCCTGCTATCTGCGTTCTCTGACAGCGGATAGCAGGGCATTTTCAACGGCTACTGTATTTTCAAAACAAGGTAAGCTGGTTTGTCTCGGTCAGATCAGCAAGAACGCCGGCATCTCCGAGCATATCCACTACAGACTTATTGAGCTTTGCACGGATACGAAGCTCCTCCCGGGAAAGAAATTCCCCTTCACGGCGTGCCTCCAGAATCGCCTGTGCGGCACGCTCCCCAAGCCCGTTCATGGAGGAAAACGGCATGCGGATTGCGCCGTTCTCAACAAGGAAAGCGGAAGCATCCGACTTGTAAAGATCGACCGGCAGGAAACGGATCCCACGAAGCAGAGCTTCACGAACCAGGTACAAGGTTCCCTGAAGCTCCTTTTCCTTTGCCGTCGCCTTTTCCTTCGCGTCGCGCCGAGACTTATCGTCTACCATACGAATATAGTTGTTGACTGCTCCAAGCCCGCCGAGCACGATTTCTGCGTCAAAGCCTCCCGGAGCAACGGTCAGATAAGCCGCGTAAAACTCTACCGGATAGTATATTTTATACCATCCGAGGCGGATTGCGGAAATGACATAAGCAACAGCGTGTGCTTTTGGGAACATATACTTGATCTTCCGGCAGGAATCAATGTACCACTCAGGTACGCCGTGGCTGCGCATATCCTCGACCATTTCCTCGGGGATCGGGGCTCCTTTTTTGTTTTTGCGAACCATCTCCATGATTTTAAACGCGTGGCTGTTTTCAAGTCCGTGAAACATGAGATAGGTCATGATGCCGTCACGCGTTCCGATCACCTCGGAAATCGTGCAGGTTCCGTTTCTGATAAGCTCCTGCGCGTTGCCAGCCCATACGTCGGTTCCGTGCGTCAGCCCG
The DNA here is from genome assembly GCA_034178705.1 of Eubacteriales bacterium. Taxonomy (GTDB): domain Bacteria; phylum Bacillota; class Clostridia; order Oscillospirales; family CAG-272; genus RUG12395. Next base: position 15,390 of record JAXFQY010000064.1, read on the forward strand.
GAAATCTGCAAAAGATCCGCAAAGTTCTTCGGCTTTGACTCCTCCAACACCTGAATAACCAGCCGCGTTCCCATTTCCGGAAGACCGAGCGTGCCGAGCGAGCAGTTTTCCATCGCCTTCGGGGAAATACCGAGCGGTTCACTGGACAGGAAAAGCTCGTATACCTTAGGATCGTTCATCGGACAGTCAAGAACACTTGTGTGCGTGTATTCCTCAAGTTTTTTATATTTTGTCGGAATATCATGCCCCAGCTCATCCAGCTTCAGGATGGTATCATGCAGATAGGAGAACTGGAAGTGCGTCGTGATAATGTCGGAATCCGGGTCATCTGCCGGGTGCTGAATCGGAGTAAAATCATAAACCTCAAACTCCTTCGGCACAACGATAATTCCTCCGGGATGCTGCCCGGTCGTGCGCTTGACACCGACACAGCCGTTGACAATCCGCATCACCTCCGCCTCGTTGAGATCGATATTCTTCATCTCCACATATTTTTTGACAAAGCCGTATGCCGTCTTGTCGGCGAGCGTCCCAATGGTCCCCGCGCGGAATACGTGTCCCTCTCCGAAGAGCTGCTCGGTGTATTTATGAACCTTGCCCTGTACATCCCCGGAGAAGTTCAGATCAATATCGGGTGACTTATCGCCGTAGAATCCGAGAAAGGTTTCAAAGGGAATCTCGTGCCCGTCCGCCTTCAGTTTGGTGCCGCATTCAGGGCAAAGCCGGTCGGGAAGATCGAAGCCGGAACCGATTGAGCCGTCGGTATAGAACTCGCTCCACTGGCATTTCGGGCAGTAATAATGCGGCGGAAGAGGATTCACTTCCGATATGCCGCCCATCGTGGCAACAAAAGAGGAGCCGACCGAGCCGCGGGAACCGACGAGATAACCGAGGCTTTCACTGTACGATACCAGCCGCTGGGCAATCATGTAAAGCACAGCGAAGCCATTCTTGATGATTGAGCTGAGTTCCCGGTCGAGGCGGTTCTTCACGATATCCGGCAGAACACCGTTATGTTCATACATTGACCGTGCCTTATCCCAACAGAGCTTCTGCAGCTCTTCCTCTGCTCCCTCCATTGTCGGAGTATAAGTACCGTCTGGAATCGGCTGAATCTTCTCTATCCGGTCGGCGATGGCGTTTGTATTGGTGACAACAACCTCCATTGCCTTTTCTTCTCCGAGATAGGCAAATTCCCGGAGCATTTCATCCGTTGTATGAAAGTAGAGTCCGCAGTCTCGGTCACAGTCACGGAACTTCATTCCGGCAAGGATGATTTTCCGGTAAACCTCATCCTCCGGATCGAGGAAATGCGCGTCTCCCGTAGCGCAGACCGGCTTTCCGATCCGTTCCCCGATCGCAACAACCCGACGGTTCAGATCCCGCAGTCCCTCCTCGTTTTTCACCTTTCCCTCATCGATCAGAAATCGGTTATTCGACAGAGGCATAATCTCAAGATAATCATAGAAGGAAGCAATGGTATCAATATCTGCATCGCTGCGTCCCTCGAGAATCGCGCGAAAAACCTCCCCTTGCTCACAGGCAGAGCCGATGATAATCCCGTCGCGGTATTGCTCCAGCAAGGTTTTGGGAATACGGGGTTTCTTATAGTAATAGTCCAGATAACTTTTTGAAACCAGCTTATAGAGATTCTTCAACCCGGTCAGATTCTGCACAAGCAAAGACATATGATAGGTCTTCAGTCGGGTTGGATCGGATTTGTCAGCCATGGCACGACGCAATCCGGAAATATCCACCACGCCTTCGCTACGCAGGCGGCGGACCATGCAGGAAAAGATCTTTGCGAGCATGCCGGCATCGTCATAGGCACGGTGTGCGTGGTACTCCCCAAGCCCGTAAAACTGTGCAAGATGCTCCTGCTTGTGTGTCTTCAACTCGTGATTGAGATATCGGGAAAGCGCGAGTGTATCCAAGTAGGTATAATTGAATCTGATCCGATAGCGGTCGGCGGCGGTGCGCAGAAAACCCATATCGAAATTCGCGTTATGAGCAACCAGCACACGTTCACCCGCGAATTCCATGAAAAGCCGCAGCGCCTTATCCGGCTTTGGCGCTCCCCGCACCGTTTCCTCAGAAATACCGGTCAGAGCGGTGATTTCCTCCGGAATCGGCATGCCGGGGTCGACATAGGTCCCGAAGGTATCGGCAACCTCCCCGTCCCGGAAAAGAACCGCTCCGATCTCAGTAATGCCGCAGGAAAGGGGGGAAAGCCCGGTCGTTTCGATATCGAAGACAACAAACTCTCCGTCGAGTGGGACATCCCGGTCGCCGTAAACGGCGCTTTCGGTATCGTCGCAAAAGTACGCCTCCATACCGTAAAGAACCTTGACATCCCCGCCCTGTTTTTTGGAAGCAATCATCATATCGGGGAAGGACTGTACATTTCCGTGATCGGTCACAGCGACCGCAGTATGTCCCCAGCTCTTTGCCGTCGCAATCAGCTTTGCCGCGTCAATCGTTGCATCCATCTGCGACATTACCGTGTGAAGATGAAGCTCCACACGTTTTTTCTCCGCTGTGTCCTGCCTCGGAATGCGTTTCACCTTGACCGCCGCTGTCGGTTTGACATAAATCTGCCCGTCATACTTGTCCCGCTCTCCCTTTCCGCAGAAAACAGCGGCCGTCCCCGGTGCAAGATCGGACAACGCATCGTGCGTGCCTGACTTGACCGATAATTTAAGATACAGCGACGCTTCATAATCGGTCACCCCGATTGTGACAATTTCACTCCCGCCGCGGCGTACCTCCCGCCTCTCATTGGAGAAAACCTCCCCGGCAAAAACAAGGTCCCCTAATTTATTATGGCAGGCAGCGATCGGAATTGCGGAAAACAGATCAAACTCGTGTCCGGAAATCGGCTCCGCTTCCGACAGATCATAGACGCGGAAACGCCCGCACAGCAGATTACCGTCCCGTTGCATCGTTTTCGAGGCGCCGGTATAGCGGAATGCCGAAGCAGTCCGACGGGGACCGTTTTCTTCCTCCGCTGCCTGCCGCTCTTCCGCTCGCTCCGGTTCCGCCGTTATACCATTCTCTGCTGCTGGCTCCTCGCCCGCCTCCAGATCATCTTCTTTTAACAGGAAGCGGCTCTCCTGCGGAACATCCTGCTGCCCGTCAGTGCCGACCGCAGGCGCCGCAGAGCGTTTTTTTTCGACAACCGGCATCGGAGCGGCTGTCGCTGCATAAATCGTGTTATAGCTTGTCTGTGTTTCCCGCGCCGGTTCACGTTTCTCATTGGGATACGGCGCGCCGGAGAACGACTGCTGCGGCGGAGGCGGAGGCGCGGCCGTGGTAACCGAGTATCCGTTCAGCTCATTCAGCATGGCATGCTCTGTTGCGGCATGGCGGCGCGCGGCCGCTTCCCCGTCGGAGCAAAGCAAAACCTCACGCTCCAGGCCGAAGCGCTCTGCAATCATGAGAGAAACCGCAGTCTCGGTGCCAAGCTCGGTCAGAATATGCAGACAGGATTCACTGTATGGCAGTGTAAGGACCACCTGTGCAGTTCCGCACACAACCTTCATTTCATCAAAAAAACCGTACGGTAAAAAACCCGTAAGCTGTGCACAGAGAATGATATCCCGCACCGCACGCTCGCAGAACAACTCGGACGGATACTTCAGAATCGTATCGACACCGTTGATCCCGTACGCTTCGAGCAGCCCCTGCCGCACAGCGGCAATTCCCCTTTCGCTCACAAGCTCCGGAAAATACAGCGTCAGCTCCAGGGTTCGTGTTGCTCCGTCTGCGCGCACGCTGTAATCGCTCAACTTACGCAGCAGCTGCCATTCGCTGATCTCCGGCTTGTATTTATCGAATTTCTCGAAAAAGCTTTTCTTCATTGATCCGCCTCATTTTCAGAATTCATAGCAATTATAGCACACCACTCCCGGTCTGACAAGAAAAAAATACGTCTTTCTGCTTTTTTCGCACACTATGCATCCGATACGACAGATCAGGGAAGCAGCTGATTACGCAATCCGCTTTTACGCTTGACTTTCTCTTTTCTTGCTGTTATAATCCCCTTTGGATTACGGAGGAGCTATGCACAGTACGGAATTATCCAATGCCACGATGCTGTCGGGAAGCATTCCCCGAGGCATCCTTTCCTTTGCCTTCCCGATTTTCATCGGGAATCTTTTTCAGCAGTTTTATAATACGGCAGATGCACTGATTGTCGGTCACTTTCTGGATAAGCAGTCGCTTGCCGGTGTGACCTCGTCCTCTTTTCTGATTTTTATGTTTGTCGGCTTTCTGAATGGAATCGCACTCGGAGCGGGCGTGCTCATTTCCAAGTATTTCGGAGCCCGGGATGAAGCCGGGATGCACCATGCCGTACATACCGATATAGCTTTCGGGCTTGCCGGCGGTCTCGCACTCACTGTTCTCGGCGTGCTCTTTGCCCGTCCTTTGCTTACGCTTATGGGCACACCGGCAGATGTACTTCCCCATTCGGTCGCCTATTTCCGCACGTATTTCTGCGGATCGCTTGCCGTTTTCCTTTACAATATCGTGACAGGAATTCTCCAGGCAGTCGGTGACAGCCGGCATCCGCTGTACTATCTGATTCTCTCCTCCGGCATCAACATCCTTCTTGACCTCCTGTTTGTCGGGGTCTTCCGATTCAGCGTTGCAAGCGCAGCCGCCGCCACTGTTCTCTCCCAGTTTGTCAGCGCAGCGCTGGCTTTTCGCAGGCTGATGAAAATCGACGCCGGGTATCGGGTCGTACCGAAGGAAATCCGTTTTGACCCGCAAATGTTCGGACGGATTCTCCGTTACGGTCTTCCGTCCGGTGTTCAGAATTCGGTGATCGGATTTGCCAATGTCATTGTGCAGTCCAGTATCAATCATTTCGATACCGATGCCACCGCCGGCTGCGGAGCCTACTTTAAGCTGGAGGGCTTTGCCTTTCTGCCGGTAACCTGTTTTGCCATGGCGCTTTCCACCTTCGTCAGCCAAAACATCGGGGCGGCTCAGCAAAGCCGCGTAAAAGAAGGCTGCCGTTTTGGGGTTCTCTGCTCCGTTCTGCTCACGGAAGGGATCGGCATTCTTTTCTGGATTTTCGCTCCGTTTTTTATTGGATTGTTCAATGACGATCCCTCAGTCATTGCCTATGGCGTCCGTCAGATGCGGACCGAATCCCTGTTCTATCTTTTCCTTGCCTTTTCCCATTGTCTTGCCGGCATCATGCGCGGGGCGGGACGCGCCTATGTCCCGATGAGTGTCATGGTTCTTTGCTGGTGCGTCATACGAGTCGCTTATATCCGGGTCACAGTTTCTTTAACCGATAATATTTTTTACGTTTTCACTGCCTATCCGCTGACCTGGTTGCTAAGCTCTGTTCTGCTTCTGATTTACTACTGCAAAGTTGACTGGCTCGGCACAAAGAAAACCGTAGCCTGCTGAAAAGGCAGCAACAAAAAACTGCAAAAAGAGAAGGCGCATCGCGTGCCTTCTCTTTTTGTTTTCTTGTTATGCTGTAACAATCTTGCTGGCCTTCTCCAGTCCAAGCTCGCGGATCGCATCCGCGCGCATCTGATACTTTAGGATTTTTCCTGCGGCATTCATCGGGAATGCGGTGCAGAACCGAATATACCGCGGTACCTTATGGCGCGCCATAGAGGCGGCACAGAAGCTGCGCAGCTCTTCTTCCGTCATCTCCGCGCCTTCCTTCAGAATCACACAAGCCATAATCTCCTCCCCGTATTGCTCATCGGGGACGCCGATTACCTGTACGTCACTCACCTTGGGGTTGGTATAAATGAATTCCTCAATTTCCTTCGGATAAATATTTTCCCCGCCGCGGATAATCATATCCTTCAGTCTTCCGGTAATGCGGAAGTTCCCGTCCGGTGTACGGCAGGCAAGATCCCCTGTGTGCAGCCATCCGTCGCCGTCAATTGCTGCGGCGGTTGCCGCAGGCATTTTATAGTACCCCTTCATCACGTTGTAGCCGCGGGCAAGGAACTCTCCGGTCACCCCGTCCGGGCAGTCAGCTCCGGTTTCCGGATCGACAATCCGGCACTCCACCTCCGGCAGGGGACGGCCGACCGTTCCTACGCGGACCTCAATCGGGTCATCGGTAGAACTCATCGTACAGCCGGGGGATGCCTCGGTTTGACCGTAAACGATGGTAATCTCGGTCATATGCATTTTTTCCACGACATCCCGCATGGCAGAAATCGGGCAGGGCGAACCCGCCATAATTCCTGTTCGCATATGGGAAAAGTCCGTTTTCGGGAAATCAGGGTGCTCCAGCATGGCAATGAACATCGTCGGAACCCCGTGAAACGCTGTAATCTGCTCGTTATTGATGCAGGCAAGGGCCGGCTTCGGGGAGAAATACGGAAGAGGAAGCAGCGTTGCCCCATGGGTCATCGCTGCCGTCATGGCAAGAACCATACCGAAGCAGTGAAACATCGGAACCTGAATCATCATCCGATCTGCCGTCGAAAGATCCATCCGATCGCCGATGCATTTGCCGTTATTGACAATATTGTAGTGGGTCAGCATAACCCCCTTCGGGAAACCCGTTGTCCCGCTTGTATACTGCATATTGCACACGTCATCGCGGTCAACCGCCGCAGCCATGCGATACACCTCGTCAAGCGGAACCTCGGAAGCGCGCTCCAGTGCATCTGCCCAGGTCAAACAGCCCTTCTGCCGGAATCCGACGGTAATCACATTACGTAGAAAAGGCAGCCTTCGGCTGTGCAGAGTTTTTCCCGCCGGTGTATGCTCCAGCTCCGGGCAAAGCTCCGCCATAATCGCACCGTAATTTGTGTCCTTTGCGCCCTCGGTCATGATCAGGGTATGGGTATCCGACTGACGGAGAAGATACTCCGTTTCATGGATCTTATAGGCGGTGTTCACTGTGACCAGCACGGCACCGAGCTTCACCGTCGCCCAGAAAGCAATGTACCATTGCGGTACATTGGAGGCCCAGACGGCAACGTGTGTTCCGGCGCGAACACCGAGCGCAATCAGAGAGCGCGCAAACTCATCCACATCGTCCCGGAACTCGCTGTATGTACGGGTATAATCAAGAGTCGTATATTTGAAAGCGTACTGATCGGGGAATTCTTCAACCATCCGATCCAGAACACCGGAAAAGGTCGTATCGATCAGAAGATCCTTTTTCCAGACAAATTTTCCAGTATGCGCACGGTTGTAGTAAAGGGTCCGCTCTTTTTTTGCCGGATCGGAGAAGCGACTCATATAGCCAGCAAACTGGGCAAGAATCAGCTCCATATCATCCAATTCCGGACACCATGCGGGGTCCCATACAAGGGAGAGCCAACCGTCATAGTTGACCGAGCGAAGGGCAAGCATCACATCGCCGAACGGAAGTTCTCCCTCTCCTGCAAGGCATGGCTCCCTTCCCTCTCCTGCGCGGCGCGCATCGGTAATATGCACATGCCGCACATAAGCGCCGAGATTCTTTATTACCTCTTCCGGACTTTCCCCGCCGCCGAAATACGCGGCACTCACCTGCCACAAAGCGGCAAGGCTGTCTGAGGAGAAGGATTCAAGCAGCTCCCGGAGAGAGGCGGTATGGGCAAACACACCGGAGGTCTCAACAAGGAGCACAACCCCGCAGCTCTCTGCTTCCGGAAGCACCTCTGAAAGAATCGCAGAAATACCCGCAACAGCGGATGCAGTATCCTCTGCATCTCCCGCGCGCAGACGGACATAGGGAATCCGCAGTGTGCCGGCAAGCGTAAGGCAGCGCCGGATTTCTCCCATGGCTTCCTCCGACCGGGAAAGGTCAGAGGGATCACAGATTGCATCGATACAGGGAATGGAAAGCTTCTGCTCATACAGACGGCGAAGCGTTGCCGGCGCATTCCCTTCCCGGAATACCCCATCCCGATCGGTAAAAAAGGGACCGCGGATATTGTGCAGCTCGATTCCCGTAAAGCCGAGTTCGACAGCGGCACGGCAAAAATCCTCAAAAGAACGTCCGTGCCAGCCTTTTGTGGAAAAAGAAAGCTTCATGCTTCAGCCTCCTCATAAACAATTTTGTTGAGTGCCCCGAGATAGGCGCGGATTGATGCTCCGATAATATCGGTGGATACACCGTTTCCGGAGTACAGCTTTCCGTTTGCACGCAGACGGACAAGCGCGGAGCCTACCGCCTCTTTGCCTTCGGTTACCGCCTGAATCTGAAAATCATCCAACTCATAACGGTGACCGACAATCTGTTCGATCGCACGGAAAGCGGCATCGACCGGACCGTCTCCGAGACAGATTCCGCGCAGAACCTTTCCGTCTCTCTCCAAAGTAATCTGGGCACTTGAAGCAATAATGTTACCGTTATTGATGACATAGCTTGTCAGACGGTATGCATCCGGAACCTGAAGTGCCGTGCTGGCGACAATCGCCTCCAGCTCTCTTGTGCCGACAGGCTTTTTTGCGGCAACACGCCCGAACTCCTCATAAACCCGGGCGCTGTCCTCGGCAGAAAGATCATAGCCGAGTCTGGCGACTGCGGCGGCAACGGTATCCGCATCTGCGGAAGCATCAAGAGAAGGCTCCGCTCCGTCGGACACATGGACATCCGTGGTATTCTCTCCGCGCCCACCGTCGGTCACCCAAACGATCTGGCGGACAGCGCGATGAAGCTCTGTCGAGCGGATATCGACAGAAAGTCCCTGTCTGGAACCGCAATCTCGTATCAGGGAAGCAAATCCGTCAAGCGGAACGGTTTTTCCTCCGACAGCCGTCTTGACACAGGCGGCTCCGGCACGCACGCCCATCATGGCACAGGCTGCCGCAATTCCGTATCGGTCCTCGCAATAAATTCCAACCGGCAGAGAGGTCATAGCGGAAACCGACCCGATAAAGGATGCCGTTTCATCCGGCATCAAAACGCCGGCGTTGTCGCAAACCGTTATTGATGTGGCGCCGCTTTCCTCGGCGGAGTGAATGGCCTCACGGAGAAACTCCGGTTCCGCACGGGTTGCATCAAGGGCACAAAACTCCACTGTCTGACATTTTTTGCGGGCAGCTGCAACAGCCTCCGCAATCCACGACAGCATCTTCTGGGGTTTCTTATGGCAGGTGTATTCCATTCCTACCGGGGATATCGGAAGCTCAATCCGGATCATCGGACGCGCCCCGGCAGAAAGCGCCTCTGCGGCACGCTCGATCCCGGCCAGATCCGCGCCCGCCCCGACCGACAGCACCGCATTCCGGACAAAGGCGGAAGCGGTCCGGACAAGAAGAATATCCGTCCGCCCCTCCGTCACTGCGGGGATTTCAATCACATCGACGCCAAGACGGTCCAAAAGCCGGATCACCTCAAGCCGTTCTCTGAAGCTGAATTTTCCGTTCTCCCGGCAGAGCGTAGTGTCTGCAATCTGAATTTTTCTCATTTTCCTCACCTTTCGAAAAATAAAAGTCCCTGAAGCCTTGCCGGCTTCAGGGACGAAGAAATGCTTCGCGGTACCACCCTGATTGCGCTTTCGCGCCTCTTTTCCCGGGTTCTGACAAACCCTCTGCCATGATAACGGGGCAAACCGGAGCCGCATACTGATTCCTTTCCGCGACTCTGCTCCGGAATGAGACTTCCTCCGTTTGCCCATGCTGCCTTGCACCGCCCGGCAGTTCTCTGTAATGCGGCAACCCGGTGAATAATTCCTTCAACGCATTTCTTTGATACCGGTATTGTAACACACGGCTTCGGTTCCGTCAAGTCTTTTTTGAAAAATTCCGCGGATCCCTGTCAGTCAATAGGAAGGATCCAGCCGAACGGATCCTCCAGTCTTCCCCACTGGAGCCCGGTCAGGGTATCATAGAGATACTGGGTAATCGGCCCGATCTTTCCCCCGCCGATTGTATATTTGACATCCTGATAGCAAAGCTCTCCGATCGGGGAGACAACCGCTGCGGTTCCGCAACCCCAGGCTTCCTCAAGAGAGCCGTCGGCCATCGCCGTTGCAAGCTCATCGACGCTGAGAAGACGCTCCTGCACGGTATAGCCTTGACGGCGCAGCAGCTCTATGCAGGACATTCGGGTAACCCCGGGCAGGATAGAGCCGGTCAGTTTGGGCGTGACAATCTCCCCGGAAATCTTGAACATGACGTTCATCGCGCCAACCTCTTCAATATATCTGCGCTCGACACCGTCAAGCCAGAGCACCTGGGAATAACCCTTTTCCTCCGCGCGCTCTCCGGCGCGGTTGCTCGCGGCATAGTTGCCTCCGCACTTGGCATACCCGGTTCCTCCGCGGACAGCACGCACGTCCTGATCCTCGATCATAATCCGAACCGGATTGATGCCCTCCTTATAGTAGCTTCCGACAGGGGAGGCAATGATACAGAAAACGGCATTGTGAACCGCATGCACACCGAGCGTTTCATCATTCCCGAAAAGGAAAGGACGCAGATAAAGCGAGGTTCCGGGTGCGGAGGGTGTCCAGTCCCGTTCGGTACGGACGAAAGCGGTAAGCGCTGCAAGAAAATCTTCCTCCGGCAGCTGAGGCAGGCAAAGACGCTCCGCAGAGTTTCTCATACGCCGCGCATTCTCAATCGGGCGGAAAAGCTGGATCCCGCCGTCCGCGCGCCGGTACGCCTTAAGCCCCTCAAAAATCTCCGCGCCGTAATGAAGAGCGGTGCAGGCAGGGTGCAAGGACAGATTTCCGAAAGGCACGATACGCGCATTGTGCCAGCCCTGCTCCCGGGAATAATCCATCAGAAACATATGGTCGGTAAAATATTTTCCGAAGCCGAGCTGGGACGCCTCCGGTTTTTCCTTCGGGCAGCTTGTTTTTTCAAAACGGATTTCCACTTATTGATCTCCTTCCGTATATCCGGCGCCGATTTCCAGTGCCTTTTTATTCAACTCCAGCATGTCGGCATGCTTTGCCGAAATCACCTTTCCAAGTGCTGCATCAACGCTTTCCGGGCTGAAATCGCCGAGAACCGCGAGCAGCTTCCCCATCAGAATCATATTGGCAAGCGTCGGAATGCCGTTTTCACTGGCCAGTCTGGTTGCAGGAAGGGCAACCGCCGTAATATCGGAGCGTACAGGGGTGCGTTCAATCAGCGTGGAATCATAGAAAACAGTTCCACCGGATACAACCGCCGATTCATAGCGGTCAAGGGAAGGCAGATTCATCGCAACCAGAACGTCCGGGTGGGAAACAATCGGGGAGCCGACCGGCTCATCGCTGACAATTACGCCGCAGCTTGCCGTGCCGCCGCGCATTTCCGGCCCGTAGGAGGGAAGCCAGCTCACCTGTTTTTCTTCAATCAGTCCCTTGTAGGCAAGCAGTTTTCCCGCGAACAGGATTCCCTGACCGCCGAAGCCGGAGAAAAGATATCCTCTTGTGCTCATTTTGTTTCCTCCTTTTCCGCACTGCGGTCTTTATAAACGCCGAGCGGGTAATAAGGCAGCATTTTTTCATCGATCCATTTGAGTGCTGCCTGCGGGGTCATTCCCCAGTTGGTCGGGCAGGAGGAAACTACCTCAATCAGGGAAAAGCCCTTCCCTTCCAATTGATTACGGAACGCCTTGAGAATTGCTTTCTTTGCATTTTTCACATTTTTTACATTATTGACGGTAACCCGCTCAAGATACTCCGGTCCCTCCAACTCAGAAAGCATTTCACAAACCCGCACGGGGTAGCCGCAAAGCTTCGGATCTCTTCCGTAAGGAGAAGTCTGTGTTACCTGTCCGGGGAGCGAGGTCGGAGCCATTTGTCCTCCGGTCATACCGTAAATGGCGTTGTTGATAAAAATCACAGTGATATTTTCGTTGCGGGCAGCGGCATGAACGGTCTCCGCCATACCGATGGAGGCAAGGTCTCCGTCTCCCTGATAGGTAAAAACAACACGGTCAGGCAGAGAACGCTTAACACCGGTCGCGACTGCAGGCGCTCTTCCGTGCGCCGCCTCAATCATGTCGCAGGCAAAATAGTCATATGCCATAACAGAGCAGCCAACCGGCGCGATACCGATTGTTTTTCCCTCAATTCCCAACTCGTCAATTGCCTCGGCGACAAGCCGATGCACAATCCCGTGCGTGCAGCCCGGGCAGTAATGAAGCGGCACATCCAGCAGGGCGTGCGGTCTTTCAAACACAACCATCAGTGGTTACCTCCGATCTCATTTGCCTTGATAATGGCGTCAAGCACCTGTTCCGGTGACGGAATCATCCCGCCCGCACGAT
>JAXFQY010000001.1:0-8013 GCA_034178705.1 Eubacteriales bacterium
GATAGTCGCGTGGTTCAATAGAGGTTAACCGATGAAAAGAAATCCTCCAAATCGGAATCGGAATACTGCTCAGGAGACAAAGCAGTTCTTTTCCGATATCACCGGCGACGCAAACGCCTATGATGCGTCGGTTGATTTCTGGAATGATTACGGGAATAACATTTCCGAAGACTTCGGTCAGGCGGGAGAAATGTGGAACAATGTCAAATCGATTCCCGGTTTTAGTGATCGCTATGGCGGCGCGGTGAAGGGAGGCGACGGGATTTTCACTAAAAGGATAGAAACATCCATATATATGAAAGTTTTAACCATTCCGTAAAACAGCATTTTGATTTATAATGTTCGCATAGAAATTGGCAATATTGCAACATGTTGCACAATGCGCGCAATCGGTATTTGTTGATATTGCCGTGCCCGCTGAGGGATCGAACTTATTCGTTTTTCTTAGAAAAAGCGAATGGAAAATCGGAGAGTTAATATGACCAAAAAAGTATCATTGTTTTTGTGCATTGTTGTGCTTGCGCTCGCACTTGTCGGTTGCGGCGGCGAAGGTCCTGCAAATTCGACAGAAAATTCCGGTGATGGCACTGTTACCACCGATGCGCCCGGCAAAACGGTTCCGGTTGAGAAAAACGAGTTTGTACCGAACGGTAAAAAGTATGACAGCGAGGACTTTTCCGTTCTTTGCTCCGGTAATTCGATTCGCGCCAAGATTGACTTTGAGTATGCGGAAGAGAATCAGACCATTCTTGATAACGCGATTTTTAACCGAAATCAAGAAATTGAAGCACTATATGATATCAAGATTTCCTATGTGCAGGATACCGGGTCAAAGAATGAAGGAGCCGAAAAGATTCGTGCGGACTACACTTCCGGCGAAGCAAACTATGACCTTTCCTATATTGGCACATACAGCGTCATCGGACTTGCCGGCTCTGACATGCTCTATGATCTCAATTCCGTTCCCGGTATTGACACCTCAAAAACCTATTGGGATCAGAATGCAAACGAAGACCTCGCCATCAACGGCAAGCTTTTTTACTCTACTGGTGATATCAGCATTGCCGATGACGTGCTTCAGTTCGCGATATCTTTCAACAAGGAAGCAATGAAAAAGCAAGCACCCGACGTCAACCTTTACCAGCTTGTGGAAGAAGGGAAATGGACTTTCGATAAACTCTTCGAAACCTCGAAGGGGTTCTATGATGAGGTAGACGGTGACGATACCTTCACACTCAAAGACAAAATCGGTCTTTGTGTTTGGGACGATACCATTTACGCAGCGCTGAATTCCTCCGGCGAACGAATCGCCGCATACAACAAGAATGAGAAAACATTTGAAGTCGGCATTCTCTCCAGCGAGCGTGCGCTCAACGTTCTCGATTTCTGGGCTCTCGCGCAGAACAACGAGGGTGTTCTGAACCGCCAGCGCTTCAACCAGATGGATGGTACCGAGGCCACCAACGCCTTTGTCGAAGGACGGGTTCTATTCAATACACCTTTGATGTGCGATCTTGACGGACTTCGTAACATGGATACCGACTACGGCATCCTTCCGTACCCGAAGTTTGATGAAAACCAGACCCGTTACTATACCTCCACTTCCGCATTCCATATGTCGTATGTTTGCACCGTCAACTGCGACGATCGCATTGATATGCGCGGGGAAATCATCGAAGCACTTGCATATTACGGTCAGAAGCACCTAAAGCCTGCCTATGAGGAAAAGACTCTCCGGGGCGCATACGTCCGCGATGAGGAAAGTTTGATCTCTCTCGATATTATGGCAAAGACCCGTATTTACGATATCGGCTTTATGGTTAAGCCGGCGAATCTCCACGAAAAGATTATCATCTTCTACCGTGACAAGAATACTGCTTTTGCATCGCTTCTCGCTGCCTCCCGTTCGGCTTCCGAGGCAACGATTAAGCAGTTGATAGAAGACTTCCAGTTCGCTTTGGAATAATGAAAAAAACAGTATCATTAACAACGGTTATCCTTTCGGTTATGATGTTGTTCTCGTGTACAATGGTGCCCTTTGGTGCCGTTGACACGGGAGAAGAAAAAGTCATAACCGAAGCCGTAACCACGAAACTTGATACAACGGGGAGTGTTTTGATAGAAAAAGAACCGCTTTTCTCCGGAGAAGATTTGAGAAAATATTCGATTGTTTGCTCGGCGACATGTAATACAACCGAGTATCGCATCGCCAAGGCTCTGAAAGAGGCGATAGAAATCGCTTTGTCCACCTCGGTTTCGATTTATAAGGATACTCACGAGCCTCTTGATTTCGAGATCCTTCTCGGTGAAACCTCCCGCGACGCTTCTGTTGCTGCCAAAGCGCAACTTGAGAAGAGCGGAAATGATTATTCAATTTCCCTGTCGTCAAACGGCGAGAAGGGGAGTTCCGTTGTCATCGTTGCAAAATCCGATATTTGTCTCAATCTCGCAGTTGACTCATTAATTAACAATTTGCTTCGCCATCCCGAGGACGGTGTAGACCCGTTTGTGTCCGCAAACAGTCTGAAAATCCGCGATCCGCAGATCCTCTATAGCGAAGGAACGTATTACATTTACGGAACTGTTTCAAGCAGCGGATTCTCTTGCTATACATCGAAAGATCTGAAAAAATTTAAGGGACCGTATTTGGTATGCCCCTCCTCCTCCATCATTGACGGTACCAATCCGTTCTGGGCAGCCGAATGCCGCGAATACAACGGCGCATACTATTTGTTTGCAACTTACAAATCCACAATAACCAATCTCAAGTGTGTCGGTGTTTTTCGTTCAACAAACCCGAAAGGTCCGTTTGTTTTGTGGAGCGACGGACCGGTAACACCGGCTGCGCGCGATTGCATCGACGGCACTCTCTATATCGATGAGGCGGGAAATCCCTGGCTTGTCTTTGTTGACAGTTGGAAGCAGGGAGAGGTTGCCGGCATGGGAACGATGTACACCGTTCGGTTGAGCGAGGATCTAAAATCGGCGGTAGGAGATCCGCAATATCTCTTTACGGCGGATGACCCCGAGTGGACCAATCATCAGGTCACCGACGGACCGTGGCTTTTCCGACTCTCGAATGGCAAACTGGCTATGCTATGGTCAAATCAAGCCAATCAAAAAGGTTTCCGCGGCTATTCGGTAGGCCTTGCCACTTCGGATTGCGGCAAGGTTATCGGTCCATGGAAGCAATCGGGGACTCCGTTCTTCGCACATAACGATGCCATAACAGACATCCGTACGGTCTATGACGGCGGTCACGCCGCGTTGTTCACCGATGCCAAGGGACGGCTAATGATGAGCTTGCACATTTCAAACGCTGCAGACAGCACTTTGTTTGTTGTCGAAGTGGAAGAAAAAGACGGAGTTTTGTGTTTCAAATACCCCTATTAGTTTTATGTAATTTATGCGAATAAAAAATAACCGAAAGGATGGATACTACTATGAAAAAGACATTGCTCGCTATTGCCTCCGTAATTCTCGCAGCACTCTTTGTTGTGACACTGGCGTTCCCGTGTTTTGCTGCCACCCCCGAGGAAGAAGCAAAAGCAAAGATTGTTAGTATGCTCGCGGATGTTCCTATGCGACCTTACGCAGCAACTACTTCTTATAAGGGATATGCGTTTGCGTCCGATGGCGTGAACCTTTACGGTGCACTCTATCGTACCAAGACCGGAGGTACGGCTTTCGTCATTTCTCTTGACGGCGGCGACTCTCAGAGCGAGAAGACCTTTTTAGTCTATGCTTCTACCGCAGGTAACTTCAACGTTGCTTGGCCGGGAGAGTCTGGCAAGATCGATGATTACCGTTTCGGTGATAAGGATATTAGCATCAATACTATTACCGAGGGTTTTTATGCCATCTTTGATACCACGGCAAACGCTGAATATGTTATGATCCCGCTTTCCTACTTCGGCATTACCGAAGCTCCTACCAAGATCAGTACTTACGAAGTTGAGTCTTCTTGGGCGTTCCAGCACGATCCCTTTATGTGGACCAAGTTAAACGCAGGCGACGTCGGTTATGCTGTAAAGACAACTGCTCCAACGACTACCGCCCCAACGACTACCGCTCCAACGACTACCGCAGATTCGTCTACCACCGCTTCGCCTGTTACCACAGTCGCTCCTGTTACTACTGATGCTACCGATCCCGGCACGTCACCATCGACCGGTTCCGCTGTTGGATATATTGCAGCTGCTTTCGTTGTTTCCGCTGCTCTCTTCGTTGTTCTTTATAAAAAGCGCGAAAACTTCGCAAAGTAAACCGGTTCTAAAGGGAAAGCTCGATGGCTTTCCCTTTTTTCGTTGATTTTGCCGTTGTGTTGTGATATAATAACAAAAAAATTCAGCCCATTTGGGAGTACAATATGTCGTACTTAAACGTAAACTATCTCTCCTATTATCAGGCGATACGCCAGGGCTTATTCGAAAGGGATGTCGCTGTTATTTCTACGGGAAATTACAGCGATTTGTCTGAACCGTTTTTGACCAACCGTCAAATCGGCCGCGAAGACTGGCAGATTCTTTGTGTTACCAAGGGAACCGGAAAAGCGTGTATCGATGGGAGGTGGGTTCCGCTTACTGCCGGCGACTGCATCCTTTTTAAACCGGGCAAAGCTCAGTGCTATGTGTTCGGCGGTGAGGATTTGGCGGAGTATTGGTACATCCATTTTTGCGGCAAGAGAATTCCGATCTTAATCGAGGAAATCGGCGTTCCGACCGGACTGTTTCACATTGAAAACACCTCTTCCTTTGTGGCGATTTGCAACCACTTAATGAAGGAAATTCAGTTTAAAAACGATCTGTCTTTCTACTATTTTGAGGCGCGCATGCTTCAGCTTTTTGTCATGCTTGCACGCGCAGGCGGCCGAAATCAGACCATACACGACCCCCGTATTGGGCAGGTGATTGCCTATATGTACAGTCACATCTCCGAGTCGCTGACAACAAAAAACTATGCCGAACTTCTCCATGTATCGGAAAATTATCTCATTCGTTTGTTTACATCCAATACGGGAATCTCCCCAGGCGATTACTTTATGAATATAAAAATCAACAATGCCATTTCGCTTCTTGAGTCTACAAAGAAAAGCATCAGTGAGATTGCCGATGCTCTCGGCTTTTCTGACCCGCTGTATTTCTCTCGCGTCTTTCGAAAACGCGTCGGCGTTTCCCCAAGAGCGTTTCGCAACAAAGAAGTCGAAGAATAATTCACGTTTTCGGCCTTTGAAACAAAAGCAAACAGCCACCGACTAAGCGGTTTCCTTTCGGGTGCCCGGTTTTGCATCTTCAGACAGGGAAATACCCCCGAGTTCTACCGGAAAAAGGGAATAAACTTCAAAGAAGATAAATGGCGTGCTTGAAGCAGACTGAGAACTCCATAGTACAGATATCGCAAAACAACGAGGGACAAGATGAAGGGAAATAGCGAAATCAAAAGCACACCCTTTCAAAGTACAAATGTCAATACCATATCGCATTTGCGCCGAAGTTCAAGCGGAAAGGATATGGGAAGTTGAAAAAAGACATTGCAGAGCAATCGAAAAAATTGCGCGAACAAAAAAGGAAGAGATCAAAGAGAGGCATCTCCAGCCCACATACATATGCTCATGAGTATTCCACCCTGACTGAGTATAGTACGATTTATGGGATATCTCAAAGGGAAAAGCAGCTTGATGAGATTCCGACATTCAAATCTGAAATATAAGAACGGATCGAGAAATTTCTGGTACAGAAGATAAAGAAAGTATTACATGCATACGGCTGGAAGGAACAAGGAAGTAATTGCTGAATCTGTCCCAGCACAGTCGGAAAAGGAGGATTCTTTGGATTAAATGTCAATTAAAGAATACAGAGACCCGTCTGCGGGTAACAAGAATAGTAAGGTAAAAACAGGCAGCCGCACGTGAGCGGCTGCCTGTTTCTCAAATGTGGGGTCAGACTCTCTGTGCTTCTTTGTGCCTGTTGTCCCTTTTAGAGGCTGTGCAAGCCACGGGTTTACCGGGGGTTATAACTATGTTATAAAGAAAAACACAAAAGAGAATAGGATTGTCCATCTATCGGTAGAATCGTCCATTGACAGAATGGTTTGTGTTTGATAGACTAACTTAAGAATATTTTTTAGCAAATATTTATCCAACATCCACAAAATGCAGAAAGGATGCTCCTATGAAAAAAAACACGATTATCCTGTTCTCCGCGTTGCTGGCCGTAATTCTAACGGTTGTGTTCGCCATGCCGGTGTCTGCGGCGGAAACAGCGGACGAGGCAAAGGCTTCAACGCTTGCTGCGTTCACCGGCGTGACGCCACGCAGTTATGTTGCCAATACCTCATACAAGAAGATTTCCTTCGTGTCGGACGGAGAATATCTCTATGCCGCGCTGACTCGCTCCAAATCGAATGGTACCTGCATCCTTGTTTCGCTTGACGGCGGCGACTCGCTAAGCGAAAAAACCATCGCCGTCTATATAAACACGAACAGCACCTACGGCGTTGCCTGGCCGAAAGACGGAAAGATAAACGACTACCGCTTCGGCGACCGTAAAACCAGCCTCAGCGGCATTGTGGAGGGGTTTTATGCTTTCTTTGTTTCGTCGTCAAACACCGCCTACACCGCCTATGCGCGGATTCCGCTTTCCTATTTCAGCATCACGGAGGCACCCGCCAAAATCAGCACCTATGAGGTTGATTCCACATGGGCGGAACAGAACAATCCCGCCGCATGGACAAAGCTGAATCAGGGCGACAGCGGATATAAGACATTGCACAAGCATGAATGGATATACAGCGCAACAGGCGGGGTAATCACCGCGACTTGCACAAACGAAAAGACTGCATGCAACAATAAGGTGAATACCGTATTGACGCTTATTGCTCCGGAGAATAATAATACTTTTTGGACGGAGAAATCTGCCGAAGCTACCTTTGACAAAGATGCGCTCGCGGGATTGGAAACGCTGCCGGTCATACATTATGTCGGAATCAACGGCACAACTTATCCGGACAGCACCACACCTCCGACCGCGCGGGGCGAGTACATGGCATACGCCACCGTCTCGTTTGGCGAGAGTAGCAGTGCCACGGCAATGGTTCCCTATAGCATCAAATTCAGTCTCTACCAAGGATCTCCAGATTGCTCTGTCAATCTCAACAAGACGAACAACGGCACTCTGACCGCGAACACGGGTACGGCCTTCTGGGGTAGAGAGGTTTTGATCACCGCCACGCCGGCGTTCGGCTACCGTCTTGCCGCTCTTTCCGTCATTGATGAGAACGGAGACACCGTCGAGGTAACGCAAAAGGTGCATAACCTTTATCACTTTACGATGCCGCAGTATGCCGTTACCGTGACTGCAATCTACGAGAAAAAACCGGCCTGTACCAAGGACAGCGCCTGCCTTGCGGCGGCGTTCGACGACATGGATCCCAGAGAGTGGTATCATGACGGCGTCCACTTTTGTCTCGAGGAGGGCCTCCTTGAGGGCGACATCGCTACTGCCTTCTCGCCGAATAAGAATCTCACCCGCGCAGCAATGATAACCATGCTGTGGAAGCTGGAGAATAGCCCCAAGGTTGATGCCAATCTCACGTTTGCAGATGTCAGAGCGGGCTCATCGTATGAAAATGCCGTCCGTTGGGCAAGCGCGAACGGTATTGTCAACGGCTATGACGCCGACACCTTTGCACCGGATCGGGACGTCAATCGCGAGGAGTTCGTTGCCATCCTGTTCCGCTATGCAAACTTCAAAGGCTATTCCACCGATGTGCGTGCTGATCTTTCCAAGTTTGTCGATGCTTCAACAGTTGAAACTTGGGCTCTCGACTCCGTAAAGTGGGCAACTGCGGCTGAATTGCTCATCGGAAAGGGAGACGCCGTGCTCGACCCGCTGGGCACTGCTACCCGCGCCGAGGCCGCGACAATGGTTTATCGCTTCTGCGAAAAGATTGCGAAATAAGCACAACGCTCTGGCGAACAACCCCAAAAGGACCCGCTTCAGCGGGTCCTTCGGA
>JAXFQY010000009.1:0-24868 GCA_034178705.1 Eubacteriales bacterium
ACTGGATCGATGTTTGCAAAGCAATTTAATCCGGAAAGCAGATATTTCCCCGGTTTAGCGTCTGCTTACTGTATAGGAGAGGGGCTGTTCTGAGCCCCTCTTTTTTTGTAAATACTTTGCGCAAGGCTCTCTCTGTTTATGCGTTTTTTCGTGCCTTTTGCAAAAAACATCCTGCACGGTGGAGAAGAGCGAATATTTGTTCAAAAAATCTGAATTTATCTCTCGACAAGTGTTTACTTTTTTGATATAATAAAAATATCAGGAAAATATTATGATATTGTTCCCGATGTTTTTTTATTATCTTCGGAATTTTGCCGTCGGATTTGTGCTGAATTTTGTGGGGCATATTGCTGTTTTACAGGTAGCGTCTCTTTTCTTTCCCACTTTGTTGGGAAAGAAAGATTCCGGAGTGATGGGCAACGAAATACAGAAAGGAAGCAGAATGAAGAATTATTCGGAAATTACTCCTTATATCGCGGAGATGGCATCTCTCTCCGATCGGTGCAATCACATCAAGCCCGAAATGTATGCCGAAAATCATGTTTTCCGCGGACTGCGCGACATGGAGGGAAACGGTGTGGTGACCGGTCTGACTGAGATCTCGCGTATTAAAGCAAAGGAGATTTTTCCCGACGGGACAGAGCATCCCTGCGACGGGGAATTGTATTACCGCGGAATCAACATCCGGGATCTGGCGGTCGGGTTCATGCGTGACCATCGATTCGGTTACGAAGAGGCGGTCTATTTGCTGCTTTTTTCGGAACTTCCGGACGCGGCACAGCTTTCGCGCTTCCGCGGAGAGCTTTCCGAGTATCGCAGCTTGCCTACCTCCTTTGTCCGCGATATGATTTTGAAGGCTCCGGGACGAGATATGATGAATATTCTTTCCCGCTGTGTCCTTGCCCTTTACGCCTATGATGAGAATCCTGATGAGATAACGACAGCAAATGTCCTGCGGCAGTGCATGCAGTTGATTGCCGTTTTTCCCATGCTGGCGGTATACAGCTATCAGTCCTATCAGCATTATCACTGTGGGAAAAGTCTGTTTATTCATATGCCTGAAAAGGAACTGTCAACGGCGGAGACGGTTTTGCGATTATTGCGGGAGGATGGAAATTACTCTGAGCTTGAAGCAAAGATCCTTGATCTTGCTTTGGTGCTGCATGCGGAGCACGGCGGCGGAAACAACTCCACCTTTACAACCCACGTCGTGACCTCTTCCGGGACAGATACTTATTCTGCGATTGCTGCAGCGCTCGGTTCCCTCAAGGGGCCGAGGCACGGCGGCGCAAACATCAAGGTCGTGCGGATGTTCGAGGATATGAAACAGAATGTTGATATCCGAAACAGGGATTCCATTGCAGACTATCTCGTAAGGCTTCTGGACCGTGAGGCTTTTGACCGTGCAGGTCTGATTTATGGGATGGGGCATGCAGTTTATTCCAAGTCCGATCCGAGAGCCGATCTCCTGAAAAAATGTGCCCGTGACCTTGCCAAGGAGAAGGGAAAAGAAGAGGATTGGGAGCTTTACAACACAGTTTCAGAGCTTGCGCCGGAGATCATTGCATCAAAGCGGAAGATTTACAAGGGGGTCAGCCCGAATGTTGACTTTTATTCCGGTTTGATTTATCAGATGCTGGATCTCCCATGTGAGCTGTATACGCCGATTTTTGCCATTGCACGGATTGCGGGGTGGAGCGCTCACCGGATTGAGGAAATTCAGAACGCCGGGAAGATCATTCGCCCCGCCTATCTCAGCGTAAAGCCGGAAAGAGAGTACGTTCCGATGTCGATGCGCCCCTGACAAAGATACACCCCTTCCCTTTGCATTCCAAGAAGTGGTTCGGGTATACGGAAATCGCCCTTTTTGCGTATAATCGGAGCGCCGCGGCTATCTTGCCGCGGCGCTCCGATTTTTTGATAAATCAGGATTTTTGCCCGGCTATGCAAGCCGGAGATTTTTTAACGGTTCCGCCATGCGGAGGGGGAAAAGAGTGCAAGAATCGGGAAAAGTTCCAAGCGGCCGGCAAGCATGTCAAAAATCAGAATACATTTGGAAAGCGCGGAAAGTCCGCCGAAGTTTCCGGTCGGTCCGACCTTTCCGAGACCGGGCCCGACATTATTGAGGCAGGCCGCCATAGCAGAAAACGCCTCTTTGAAATTCAGATTGTCAAGAGAAAGCAGAAGAGTGGAAGCGGACGCAATGACGAGAAAGGTGTAAAGATACCCCGTGATGCCGCTTTCCGTGTTTTTATCGAGAAGTTTTCCTTCATATTTCAACGGGACGACCGAGCGTGGAGATAGCTGACGGCGGATGTTGTTCACGGCGGTCTTGCAAATTACGGCAATTCGTGAGATCTTGATACCGCCTCCGGTAGAGCCGGCACAGGCTCCGATAAACATCAGCAGGACAAGAACAGCTTGTGAAAAAGCCGGCCAAAGGGCAAAGTCCGCTGTGATAAAGCCGGTGGTGGAAATAATCGAAGAAACGGTGAAAACGGCATATCGGAATGCTTTTCCGATTCCGCCGTAGAGAGGAAGAACATTGAGCGTGACAGCAACGGTTGCAGCAAGAACGATTCCTCCGAACCAACGAAGCTCCTCGCTCTTGATGAGAGCACGAAAGTTGCCCAGAAGGAGAAGATAGTAAAGTGTGAAGTTCAGGGAGAATATAAGCATGAAGACCGTTATAACACCGTCGATATAGGCGCTGTTATAGGCAAGAATGCTGGCGTTTTTTATGGCAAAACCGCCTGTTCCTGCCGTTGAGAAGGAAGTGACCGCTGCATCAAAAAGGGGCATCCCCCCAAGAAGCAGGAGAAGCATCTCCAGCAGTGTCAGCGCCATATAAATAATATAGAGCAGACGGGCGGTAAGGCGGAGCTTAGAAACCAGCTTTCCTACCTGCGGGCCGGGCACCTCGGCACGCATCAGATACATGGATTGCGTATCATTGCCGGGAAGAATCGCAAGAACAAAGACAAGAACCCCCATGCCGCCGATCCAGTGGGAAAAACTGCGCCAGAAGAGCGACGAGAGGGAAAGCGCCTCAATATCGGAAAGAACGGTTGCACCGGTTGTTGTAAAACCGGAGACTGTTTCAAACATTGCGTCGAGCAGATTCGGAATTTCTCCGGAAAAAAAGAAGGGGAGGGCAGCAAAAAAGCTCACGGCAATCCAGGTAAGACCGGTGATCGCCAGTGCTTCCCGTGCACGGATCGGATGCTCCTTCTTCCGGAAGAAAAAGGAACTTCCGCCCAGAAGAAAGAGCAGGGCGCAGGTTGCGGCATACGGGAGGACGGTATTTTCGCCGAAAACGACGGCAAGGAGAAGCGGCATCAGCATCAAAATCGCTTCCATGAAGAGAATCTTGCCGAGCACATAGAGAATACTGTGAATTTTCATATTATTTCAGAATATCGTCAAAATCGGAAAGCTGCTCGTTGATGGTGGTAACAACAACATTGTCTCCCGGGAGAATCACATCCTGCCCTCCGGGAATTATAATCTGATTCTCACGGATAATGCAGGAGATCAGCAGGTTCCCCTTGAGCTTCAGCTCGCACAGCGGCGTGTTGATTACCGCGCTTGTTTCGGAAACACGGAATTCCAGTGCCTCAACACGGTCGTCGACAAGCTTATAAAGCGTCTGCACCGCACTGCCTTCCACGTTTTTCATGGCTCGGATATAACTCAGAATGGTATTCGCCGTGATTTGCCGCGGGGAAATCACACTGTCCAGACCGACCGAAGCAAGCAGTCCGGTCATGGTGTCCTTGTTGATTTTGGTGATGATTTTTTCTATGCCGCACTGCTTTGCATACATGGAAATCATAATGTTTTCCTCATCAATTCCGGTCAGTGCAACGCAGGCATCGGAGGAGGCAAAATCAATTTCATCCAACAGGCTTTTTTCGGTGCCGTCTCCGCAGATGATTTCGCCTTTCGGAAGCAGCTCAGACAGTTCCAGACAGCGTTTTTCATCCTGTTCTATGATTTTTACCGACATGCCGATGTCGATCAGACGGCGTGAAAGATAATAGGCAATCTTTCCTCCGCCGACAATGAGGATCCGGCGAAGTTTTTTTGAATAGGCATCTATCTTTCCGAAAAAACCGGAAAGCTGGTTGTGGCTTGCGGTAAAGTGAATGCGGTCTCCGGCACAGAGCACGCTGTCGCCGTTTGGAATATAAACCTCCTCCCCGTGCTGGACGGCACAGACAAGAACACGGCAATCGAGCTTGGAGGATAACTCACTGACCCTCAACCCGTCAAGAGGGGAGGCGGGGGCAATTTTCATTTCTGCGAGGTCGACACGACCCTTGGCAAAGGTATCCATTCCGATCGCGGCGGGATAACGGAGAAGGCGGGACATTTCATTTGCGGATTCCAGCTCAGGATTGACCACCATATCAAGTCCCATCATATCAAGAAGAAGAATGAACTGGCGGGAGTATTCCGGGTCGCGGATTCGTGCAACTGCCCGGCGGGCGCCGAGTCTTTTGGCAATAAGACAGCAAAGCATGTTAATCTCATCGGAAAAGGTCGTGGCGATCACCACATCTGCGTGGTCGGTTCCTGCTTCCCGCTGTACGGAAAGGTTGACCCCGTTTCCGACGATCCCGTTAATGTCGAGGCTGTTCACGGCCCGCTCGATTGTGTCCGCGCTTTTGTCGATCAGGGTTACGTCGTCTCCTTCGCGGCAGAGGCATCCGGAAAGAGTCAGACCGATTTTTCCCGCTCCGATGATAACGATTTTCATGTTTGCTTCCTTTCGGTGAAAAATACACTTATGCCTTGGAGATTTTCTCGGACTGTTTGGCACCATTATAAAGCAATTTTCTCCGGAATGCAAGTGCAAAAAACAAGCGGGTCCTGGTTTGAGCGGGCATTACCCCAAAGGGGCTGCAGCTTTATGAAACTGCAGCCCCTTTTTGCTTACTCTTCGTTGTGTTTACGGTACATGGCACGGTATTCACTCGGGGAGACGTGGTAACGTCGCTTGAACATTCGGGAAAAGTTGATCACTCCGGAGTATCCGGTGGCGTAGGCAATATCGGTAATGCTGGCATCATCGGCAAGAAGAAGCTCTGCTGCTTTTTCCAACCGATAATTGGAGAGATAGGTTTGCGGAGAAACACCAAAGGTTTTCCGGAATACAGTACTGAAATAACTCCGTTCGAGATTCAGCATTTTGGCAATTTTGGTGACGGTCAGATCTGTCATGTATTTTGTTTCAATACAGGTTTTGGCACGCTCTGCAAACCGTTCGTTTTTCGGAACACGCGGCTTTCCCGCCTCTGCAACAATGGATACCAGTTCCCAAAGCTTTGCGGACAGGTATTCTGCCTGTCCCGCAGATTTGCTTCTTCCGTCCATAATGGCGGAGAAGATCGATCCGAGTCCCGGTACCGTCAGAGTATCTCCGTAAAAAGGGGCGGGGAGCTCTGTGTCGGTTCGGAAGCAGATCCAGATATAGTGCCATGGCTGCTGTTGATCCGCCTGATAGAAAACCTTCTCTCCCGGACGGATGATAAAGCATTGCGAAGAGGAGAGATGATAAGTTTTGTCACGAACAGAGAAAATTCCTTTTCCGGATACAATATAATGAATCAACCAGTAAGGGCGTGTTCCGGGACCGAAAAAGTGAAGAGGCTGACAGCGTTCCTGACCGAAGTGAAGGGGATTGAGCCCAGGGAGATTGCTGTTGATGACAAAATGCTCTTCCATGCGTTCCAAAATATCATCACCTCTGTTATCGTGGTTTTTTTCTTCGTTGATGGGGGGCGTTGTTTGCGCAGCGTTTTCCTACCGCATTCCGTCTGTTGGCGGCCGGAGGTGTTTTTTTCTGCCGGTTGTCCGATCCCCTCTCCTTTTCTCCCCTCTTCGTATATGAAGAGCGTTCGGCGGGTGGAACAAGCTTCCCTTCGCCGTAACCGATCAGATCGGATTTTTTGAGACGGATCAGCTGTTCCCGGATCAGGGCAGCGTTCTCCGGTTTCTGCGGCTGAAGCATGGCGCGCTGTAACCGTTTGTCCCCGGGAGAAGTCGGCGTATAAATTTTCTTTCCGGTCAGCGGATCCAGCCCTGTGTAATACATGACGGTCGAAACGGTTCCGGGGGTGGGATAGAAATCCTGTACCTGCTCCGGCATAACACCGCGCTTCTTGAGAAGAAGAGAAAGTTCAATTGCTTCTTTGAGCGTTGAACCCGGATGGCTGGACATGAGATAGGGAACGAGATA
Source organism: Eubacteriales bacterium (assembly GCA_034178705.1). Lineage (GTDB taxonomy): Bacteria > Bacillota > Clostridia > Oscillospirales > CAG-272 > RUG12395. The sequence goes on from JAXFQY010000009.1 coordinate 6,245, forward strand.
CTGTTCCTTTCCCGCCTCGGCAGAGAGTCTTTTGAACTCCTGTTCGAAGGCGCAGAAAACAGAAAACCCGGCTTTCCCCATGGCGTTCAGCACCGGTGCGGCGCAATGCTCCGGTGCAACTTTCAGCTGTCCCGATACATGATCCCGGACAAGCTTTCGGAAAAAACTCCTGTCAGGGTCGAGCATAAGATAATCGAAGCGAATTCCGGAGCGGATGAAGACCTTTTTAACTCCGGGAATTTTTTCTGCTTGTGTGAGAATATCGAGATATTCGCTGTGGTCAACACGCAGATTTTTGCAGGGGGTCGGAGCGAGACAGCGGCGATTGCGGCATACGCCGTATTTCCGTTGTTTTTCACAGGCCGGTTCCCGAAAGTTCGCCGTCGGCCCGCCGATATCATGAATATAACCCTTGAAGCCGGGGAGATGCGTGAGCTTTTCCACTTCCGCCAAAATGCTTTCTTTGGAGCGGGAGCGGACTGAGCGTCCCTGATGAAAGGTCAGGGCACAGAAATTGCATTCCCCGAAGCAGCCGCGGTTGTGAGTAACCGAGAATTTTACCTCCTCCAAGGCCGGGATGCCTCCGCGCGCATCATAGCTTGGATGCCAGGCACGGGAGAACGGGAGAGAATAGACAAAATCAAGCTCCTCCCGTTCCAGTGGCGGCATTGGCGGATTCTGAACAAGAACTTTGTCTCCGTAGCTTTCACAAAGCGTTTTTCCGGTGATTGCGTCCTGGTTTTCATATTGAATTTTGAAAGCGGCAGCGTATTTTTCCTTGTCGGTTTTCAGCTCATCATAGCTTCCGAGCAGAACTGCATTCTCCGGAAGCTTGTCTTCCGCTTTGGCAAGATACACGGTTCCGCGGACATCGCGTATTTTCTTTACGGGAACCCCGCGCTCCAACAGGCGGGCAACTGCAAGAACGGATTTTTCCCCCATTCCGTAGGAAATCAGATCGGCGCGGCTGTCAACAAGAATGCTGCGGCGAACCGAGTCGGACCAGTAATCATAGTGAGCAAAACGGCGCAGCGATGCTTCCAGACCTCCTATGAGAATCGGAACATCTCCATAGGCTTCACGGATCCGGTTGCAGTAAACGATAACGGCGCGGTCAGGTCTGTGTCCCACCTCACCGGCGGGGGAGTAGTAATCATAGGTTCGGCGGCGTTTCGCAACCGTATAGTGTGCGACCATGGAATCGATATTGCCGGAGGAAACAAGAAAGCCGAGCCTCGGACGGCCGAACTCCTTAAAGGCGTCCGCCGTTCTCCAGTCCGGCTGTGCAAGTATCCCGCAGGTAAAGCCGTGGGCTTCGAGATAGCGGCAGATTACCGCACAGCCGAAGGACGGGTGATCGACATAGGCGTCACCGCAGACGTAAACAAAATCAACAGTCTGCATCCCGAGGGAACGCGCTTCCTCCCCGGATAGGGGGAGGAAGGCGCTGGGTTTTTGTTTTTGCATAGGATTCCTTCCGATCGGGTCAGCGCTCGATCTCTTCCATCACATATGCTTCGAGAATATCATTTTCCTTGATATCGTTGAATTTCTCCAGTCCGATACCGCATTCATAGCCCGAATTTACTTCGCGTGCATCATCCTTGAATCGCTTCAGAGAGGAAATCTTATCTTCGAAAATGACAATGCTGTCGCGTACGACGCGAATCATGGCATTGCGGCTGACCTTTCCGTCCTGTACATAGGAACCGGCGATTGTGCCGACATTCGGAACATGGATGGTTTTGCGCACCTGAGCGTGACCGAGAACAACCTCGCGATATTTCGGCGCAAGCATTCCCTTCATTGCCGCTTCAATTTCCTCGATACATTCGTAGATCACGCGGTAGGTACGGATTTCAACGTTCTGGCGTTCGGCGGAGTCCAAGGCCGCTTTATCCGGACGCACATTGAAGCCGATGATAATGGCACCGGACGCAGCAGCAAAACTGACATCCCCCTCCGTGATTCCGCCAACGGCACTGTGGATCACGTTGACCTTGACTTCCTCGTTTGAGAGTTTTACAAGAGACGCTTTTACCGCTTCCGCCGAGCCGCCGACATCTGCTTTTACAATAATGTTGAGGTCCTTGACACCTTCGGAAATACGGGTGAAGAGAGCATCCAAAGATACACGGCTGTTCTCCTTGAACTGCTCCTCCTTTGCGGAGGTGCGGCGTTGCTCTGCAAGCGTACGCGCCATTTTTTCATCCTCAACAGCGTTGAATTCGTCTCCCGCCTCCGGAACCTCGGCAAGGCCGATGATCTCAACGGGGACAGAGGGACCTGCCTCACGGAGAAGTGCGCCGTTGTGGTCGGTCATGGCGCGAACACGCCCGACTGATGTGCCCGCGATCACAATGTCCCCGGCATGCAGTGTGCCGTTCTGTACCAATACGGTAGCAACCGGACCTCTGCCGCGGTCCAACTTAGCTTCAATTACGACGCCTTTTGCTCTGCGATTGGGGTTCGCGCGGTATTCCTTAACTTCGGCAACAAGCAGAATGCTTTCCAGCAGTTCATCAATACCCTGATGGGTCAAAGCGGAAACGGGAATGCAGATCGTGTCGCCGCCCCACTCCTCAGGGAGCAGGTCGTACTTTGTCAACTCCTGCTTGATGGCGTCGGGGTTTGCACCGTGTTTATCCATTTTATTGATGGCAACGATGATTTCGACCCTAGCCGCCTTTGCGTGGTTGATGGCTTCAACGGTCTGAGGCATGATGCCGTCATCCGCTGCCACCACAAGAACAGCAATATCGGTTGCCTGTGCACCGCGGGCACGCATTGCTGTGAACGCGGCATGCCCCGGTGTATCCAGGAAGGTGATCGGTTTTCCGTGAACCTCTACGCGATAGGCACCGATATGCTGTGTAATGCCGCCAGCCTCACCGGCCGTAACGTGCGTGTTACGGATTGCGTCGAGAAGGGAGGTTTTGCCGTGGTCAACGTGACCCATGACGCAGACGACGGGTGCACGCTCCACAAGGGAAGCTTCATCATCCTCCGCCTCGCTGAAAAGGCGGTCCTCGATGGAAACAACAACCTCGCGCTTGACTTTCGCGCCGAATTCCTCCGCTACAAGGGCGGCGGTTTCAAAGTCAAGCTCCTGATTGATGGTGGCCATAAAGCCCATCGTCATCAGCTTTTTGATGACATTCGCGGCGGTCTGCTTCAAACGGGAAGCAAGCTCGCTTACCGTAATGGTATCGCCGATCTCAACCTCGAGATGCTGTTTCTTGCGCATGCTTTCGGCATGAAGCTTTTTCATTCGCTCCATGGCCAGGCGCTCTTTCTCGCGGTTCTTGCTGTAAGTGCTGCGATTATCCTGTTTTTTGAGCTTCTGCCGCTCCGGGATTGCAGCTGCCTTTTTGTTATCGGCAACAAAGCTGCCGAAGCGTTCGTCATAGCGTGACAAGTCGACATGTGAATCGCCTCCGCGGGTGTCGACCACGCGGTTTTTCTGCTTGACCTCTATCTGCTCGCGCGGTCCTGTGGGCTGTGTCGGGCGGACGGGCTGCTGCGTCGGTCGCTGCGGCTTCTGGCGATTCTGGTTCTGCCCGGCATTCTGATTCGGCTGCTGTCTGCCGGCATCCTTTTTTGCCGCCGGCTGCTGCGGAAGCTGTGCCGCGCGGCGCTGCTCAAAACGGTCTGCGGCAGTGCGATTTTCCGGACGGGATTTATCGCGTTCGGTCTTTTGGGCCTCCTTACGCGCACGCTCCTCTTCTTCTGCTTTGCGGCGTGCAGCTTCCTTTTCCTCCGCTTCGCGCTTGACCTTGGCTTCGGCTTCTTCACGCGCAGCTTCTTTTTCCGCTTCGGCCTTTGTTGTGATTTTCACAAGACCATCGAGATAGTCGTCGATGTTCTCGATTTGACGCTTTTCGGTAAGAGTCCAGACCAGCAGCCCGAATTCCTCCGGCGTGAGGGTTGCCATATGTGTTTTGCCCTCAAGCCCGGCGTTCTCGAAAACGTCGATCAGTTCTTTGCTTTTGAGGGAAAAATCCTTTGCGAGTTGATTGATCCTGAGCTGAGGATTCGGCTGTGCCATAGTATACTCCTTTACGGTTCAATAGACTTTTCAAACTGAGAACGGACAAGCGAGGCAAGTCCTGCGTCAATCAGTGCCAAAGCAGCAACGCTTCCGCTGCTTCCGACAGCATGCCCGAGTTCCTCCGGTGAGCAGGGAAGAACAAGCAGCTTAACATCATAATATGCACATTTATCGGAAATACGCTTTTGGGAATTATCCGAAGCTTTTCCCGCAAGTACGGTAAGCACCGGTTTGTCTTTTTTTCTCAGGGAATCGCATACCAGAGGTACACCGCAGATCAGTTTTCCCGCGCGCTTGGCAAGACCAAGTGTGCGCAGAATTCCCTGAAGACCGGATTCAGTTGACATTTCGGCTGATCTCTCTTTCCAACGCTTCAAAAACAGAATCGGGAATTTCGGTTTCCAGATTGGTTTGCAGGCGGCGCGTTTTGCGTGCTTTACGGAGACATTCGGCGTTCGGACAGAGATAAGCACCGCGCCCCGAGCGTTTTCCGGTGCGATCCAGTACAATCTCACCTTCCGGCGTACGAAGAACACGGATCAGTTCGCGTTTTTCCTTTCTCTCTCCGCAGCCGACACAACGTCGCTCCGGTATTTTCTTCGGTTTCAGTTCCTTTGGCATAGAACCTCCGCTTTTGTCAGTTGGACTTGATATCGATTTTGAAGCCGGTCAGCTTTGCGGCAAGCCGCGCATTCTGTCCCTCTTTGCCGATGGCGAGGGAAAGCTGATCGGGGGCAACATAGACCTTACAGCTGCGTTCTCCGTCAAAAACGACAGAATCGACTTTAGCAGGAGAAAGGGCCTGTGTGACGTATTCCTCCGGTACATCGCTGTAGCGGATGATATCAATGCGTTCCCCGCGAAGCTCTTCGTTGATCGCGGCGATCCGCATGCCGCGGTTGCCGATGCAGGCACCGACCGGATCAACATTCTCATCACGCGAGGCAACGGCAATTTTGGTTCGGGAGCCTGCCTCCCGGCTGATAGACTTAATGAGGACGGTTCCGTCCTGAATTTCCGGGATCTCAAGCTCGAAGATCCGTTTGACCAGTCCCGGATGAATCCGGGAGAGGGTAACAAGCGGTCCGCGCATTTCGCGGCGCACCTCGGTGACAAAAACCTTGATTCTGTCTCCGACAGCAAAGGATTCCCCGGGAATCTGCTCTGCTTTGGTAAGAACCGCGGTGCTTGTTCCCGTATCAAGAATCACACTGCCGTTTTCGCTGTCGATTTTGATGACCTGCGCCGTGATGATTTCCTCACGCTTGCTTTCATATTCCTTGATCATGTTGGAGCGTTCCGCTTCCCGGATGCCCTGAATAATCACCTGCTTTGCCGTTTGAGCGGAGAGTCGGCGGAAATTCTTCGGTTTTACCTCAATTTCCGCAACAGCACCGAGTTGGAGACGACGATTTATCTTTTTGGCTTCCTCGAGCGAAATTTCGGTTGTAGGGTCTGTGACCTCTTCCACCACTGTTTTTTGCTGAAAAACGCGGACGTCCTTTTTTTCTTCGTCAATGGAGACGCGGACATTGCTGTTTCCGCCCTCTTCTTTTTTATAAGCGCCTACCAACGCCGCCTCGATCCGTTCGATCATGTAATCCTTCGGAATCCCTTTTTCCTTCTCAAGAGCATCAAGCGCAAGAAAAAACTCGTTGTTCATTTTTTCGTTGTACCGCTGCGCCGAAGCGCATCCTTTCTGAAATCCGTTCGTTATATCGGTGTTATATCAATCTTTGAAATCAAATACTGTGTTTGCCTTGGAGATGTTTTTGCGCTCGATTGTGTTCTCAGTCCCGTTTTGGGAAAGCGTGACGGTCTCCTTGTCAAAACCAATCAGCGTACCGCGCAGCGCGCGCGCGCCGTTAAGCGGAGCAAAAAGACGGAGCTCAACCGTCTCTCCAACGGCCCATTGGTAGTGGCTGTCGCGGATCAGTTCCCGTTCGATTCCGGGAGAGGAAACCTCCAGCATATAGGGATCGGCAATCGGGTCCGCTTCATCCAGGATCGGATCAATTGCGCGGTGAAGCTTCTCGCAATCGTCGATTGTGATTCCGCCGTCGCGGTCGATTGTAACCGTGAGGTAGTTGTCCGGACCGCGTTTCGCGTATTCCACGTTCCAAATCTCCAGTCCGAGCGCTTGTGCCGTCGGCAAGATCAGCTCCTCGACACGCTCGGCGATGCCGCCTTTTTTCGCTTTGTTTGTTTTTTCGTCCATTCTGCCTCCCGGACCATACATAAAAACGAGAGAGGGCGAACCCTCTCTTCATCACTCATTCCTTCTTCTTGATTATCATAACATATTCCGTGCGGTATTGCAATAGTTTTCCGAAAAAAATATGACTTTTTGGAGAGGAAAAATGCATCTTTTTTGCATCTGTGTTTACTTTTCCGCAAAGCTGTGATAAAATACATTCAAAAACAGAACGGCGGTGCTTGCATGAAAAAAATGAAGATCCTCATGGTTACGATGCAGATGGGCATCGGCGGGGCAGAGACGCATATTCTGGAGCTTTCAAGAGCATTGACAGCACGGGGATATACGGTTCATGTTGCATCCCGGGGCGGAAGCTTCGTCCCTGAACTGGAGGCGGCAGGAATCCGTCATTTTGTCTTTCCGCTGAATACCCGACGTCCGCAGGATCTTCTTGCTTCCTACCGCGGATTGAAGCGTTTGATTGCCACGGAACACTATGATGTCGTTCACGCGCACGCACGGATTCCGGCGGCGCTTTGCGGCAGACTGTCCCGCAAGCTCGGTTTTCGCTTTGTAACAACGGCACACTGGGTGTTTGCCCTTACTCCGCTTTATCGCGTCCTGTCAGACTGGGGGCAGAGAACTCTCGCTGTCAGTGAAGATATCAAACAGTACCTGATCGACGGCTACGGCGTGTTTCCGGATAATATCCGTGTAACGGTCAATGCGCTTGATACGGAAAAGTTTTCCCCATCTGTCGATCCGGAGCCGCTGCGGGAGGAATTGGGGCTTTCTCCCGATTCTCTAAATATCGTTTGTGTCAGCCGGATGGACAGAAGCCGCGGAGAAATCCCGCTGCTGCTTGCGCGGATTGCATCGCGGCTCCGGCGGGAATATCCCCGGATTCATATTCTTCTTATCGGCGGTTCTGCGCTCGGCGGGGAGGAAAGTGTCCTTCCGGAGATTGAGCGCATTATTGCCGAGGATACCGAACGAGACGGAGAAAGCGCCGTGCAACTGATCGGACCTCGGACGGATATCAACCGGTTCTGCGGTCTTTCTGATATTTTCGTGGGAGCAAGCCGCGCCGCGCTTGAGGCAATGAGTGCCGCCCGCCCGGTAATCCTTGCGGGCAATGAGGGATACACCGGCATTCTGACGGAGCAAAACCTGTCGGATGCGGTGCGGACGAATTTCTGCTGCCGGGGCTCTGAAGCGGCAACGGAAGAGCTGCTTCTTCGGGATGTGCTTGCGCTCTGTGCCGCCGGTCCGGAAAAACGGGCAGCGCTTGGTGCGGCAAACCGTGCCTTTATTCTGGAAAACTACGGCTTGGACCGGATGGTTTCGGATGCACTTGCCGTCTATCGGGGAGCATGTGAACGCAAGTGCCGTGCAGATATCCTGATTTCCGGGTACTACGGGTTCGGAAACAGCGGAGACGATTCGCTTCTGACGGCTATCCTGGGAGAGCTCCGGAAAACTGCGCCTGATGCCTCCGTTGCCGTACTCGCACATCAGCCACGCCGTGCGGAAAAACGCTTCGGAGTGCGCTGTATCAATCGTTTCAATCCCTTCGCGCTCTTGCACGCCATGCGGCATGCCAGACTGTTTATCAGCGGCGGAGGAAATCTTTTTCAGAACGGAACCAGCAACAAATCTCTCGCTTATTATGTTTCTGTTCTTCGGATGGCTCAGCGTATGCATCTGAAGACGATGATTTATGCGAACGGAATCGGACCTCTTTACGGCCGGCGCGCGGAGCGCATGACGGCAAAGGTCGTCAGAGCAGCAGACGCCGTGACCCTTCGCGAGCCGGACTCTCTTGCTTTGCTGCATCGGCTTGTGCCGGATTGCCGCAATCTTTGCTTGTCTGCCGATCCTGCACTTCTTTTGGCTCCGGCAACCCCGGAGAGACTCTCCTTTCTTCTTCGTTCTGCCGGAATCCCGGAGGATCGCCGGTATGTTGTTGTTTCCCTTCGTGCGGTTGTCAGCCGTCGGGAGAAGCCCGGATCTGCTGCCGAGGAACGTTTTGAGCGGGAATTTGCCGCAGAGTTAGGCGAAATCTGCGAGGTTCACGGTCTTTTTCCGATCTTTATCCCGATGCAGGAGCAGATCGATGCCCCGGTATGCCGCCGCGCTGCCCGCTATTGCGGACGCGGAGCTTTTCTTTCCGGTCTGACGGTTTGTGAGTTGCTTGCTTTGATGGAGCACACGGCTTTTGTCTGCGGAATGCGTCTGCATTCTCTCATTTACTCACTCAGCGCCGGGATTCCTTTTGCGGCGCTTTCTTACGACGGCAAGGTCCGTTCTTTTGCGGAGTATGCGGACATGCCCTATGTCCTTTCCGCGCCGTCGGGATGGGAGCCGGGCGCGCTCAGTCGGGCTGCAAATGAAATTCTTGAAAACCGTGAAATTCTTGTACGGCGGGCAAAAGAAAAGGCGGCAGAATTCTGCCGCCTTGCGGAGGCGGATGCGGAATATGCCGCATCACTGCTTCGCTGAGCTTCCGTTCAGGTAACGCTCCAGATAGAAAAGATACTGTTGCGCGACTCCGGCGTAAGGGCCGAAGACCGCAGGGTTGTTGCCCCCGGGGAAGTAGCGCTGCATTGCTTTTTTTATCCATACATCGCGCGGAAAAGCGTCGAGCCGTCCGAATCCGAACAGCAGTACGCACGCGGCGACCTTTTCTCCGATTCCGGGAACCGCGGTCAGAAGGAGGGATGCTGCCTGTGTGTTCGGTTCCTTTTCCACCTCGTCAAGAAGACCGTTGCAGGCGGCGTTCGCCGCCGCATGAACGAACTCCGCGCGGTAACCAAGCTTCAGCGCGCGCAGCTCTCCGATCGGAACGGAGGAGAGTGTCTCGGAATCCGGAAAGGCGTGCAGGACTCTGCCGTCCGGCAGATAAATCGGACTGCCGTACTGCGCTGACAAACGGAGCACAAGTCCCTTAATGCGCGATATGTTGTTGCATTGAGAGAGCACAAAGGTAATCAATGCCTCAAAAGGCTCCTGCCGTAGAATCCGGATTCCTCCTGCAACTTCTGCTGCACGGGAGAGAACCGGAGCTCTGGCGGCAACATCCTGTCGGATTGCTTCCCAATCCCGATCGAGGGAAAAATACTTTTGCCAAAGCTCCGCATCCTCCGGGGGGATGCCGTGCAGAAACAGTTTTTCTTCTTCGGCAGATACAAGCAGATATCTGCCGTATGCTACCCCCTCAAAATAACCGGGTCGGTCTGTGACCGGTTCGAACCGGAAGCTTTGCCCGCAGTCAAAGGTAAGGGGAAGGGAAAGACCGGGCGCATCAAGCACCGCTGCTTCGGTCGGAACCTCGGTTTTTTTGACTGTAAGCATCCGTTTTCACCGTCCTTTTCCGATATTGTAACGCAGAAATCCAGAGAATTCAAGTAAAAAAGAGAGGAATACCATGGCAGAAATGATCTATACCATACCGGTCAATGAGGCGTTTGAAGCCGCACAGGCCGATCCGTCCTGCGGGTGTCCGTATTGCTCGCTTGAGCGGATGCTTGAGAAAAACGAGCTGGAGGCCATTCTGGGTGCCGCCATGATGGAGCCGGATATCCGTATCCGCACAAACGAGCTTGGCTTCTGTCCGCGGCATTTTGACACGATGTTTTCCATGAAGAACCGGTTGGGGCTCGCTTTGATTCTGGAAAGCCATCTGGATGAGCAGCGTAGGCTTCTGGATAAGTCGCTGCTGCGGACTGCTGCCGCTGACGCAGAGCAGACGGCAAAAAAGCTGGACGCTCTGCAGCATACCTGCTATGTCTGTGAGAAGGTGGAATATCATTTCGAAAAGATGCTGGCGACATCGGTTTACCTATGGGAAACCGAACAGGCATTCCGTGCGAAATTCGCCGCACAACCGTATTTCTGCTTTACACACTATGCCCGCTTGCTGAGTTATGCCGCCAAAAAAATGCCAAAAAAGCTTTTTCCGGATTTTTACGAGTCTGCGCGTACCGTCGAGTGCGGCTACGCCGACACACTGCGCGAAGACGTAAAATGGTTTATCAAAAAATTTGATTACCGCTACGAAGAGGAGCCTTGGAAAAATTCGAAGGATGCGGTTGAGCGTGCGATCAAACTTCTGCGGTGACCGGCGATCGAAGCATGCTGAACCGAAAGGCTTTTTGCCGAAATCCGGGAAAAAAGGAATGCAGGATATTGGCTTCCGGTCGGTCACGGTCTGCTTTTGCCGTCGGTTGTTCTGCGCGTGCCGCAAACCGTAGGAATATCAGAATGAAGGCAGAAGAAGGGCATATTTGACACACAGCACGGAAAAGGATTCCCCGCAAAAAGCATCATGCTTTTTGCGGGGAATTGGATTATCCCGAGAGTTTTTCGCATTCCGGCGGAAGAACTGTTCTTTGAGCTGCGTCAGAATCTTACCGGAAGCAGGATTCAAAATACGCGATAATGGTTTGGCTCATGGTGGGCGGCAATTCTGGGGAGAGAAGGATAAAGCGCCCGTCGGCAACAGTGACGGTATACTCCCCTGTTTGCGCTGTTATCTCTTCAGAGGAGATATAGGCTCTGCCGTTTTCCGTGCGGTTTCCCTTCAATTCCATCCCGAGAACGGATGAAAGCCATTCTGCGTCCAGATACGCGACTTCTCCGTCCAGAATCGCAGCGGGTGCATTATTGATTGCCAGCCGGACTCCGTTTACGATCGTTTTCCCTCCGCCTGCGGGAAACAGAATTCTATCAGACAGAGAAAAACTGTCGGAAGAGGTGAAGCGCACAGCATCGGTTCGGAGCGTTGCGCCGATTCTTCCAGCGGTGATGGTTACGGTGTAGACGGCATCTGCCCGAACGGAGATCGTTCCGAAAGCGACCCAGGTATTTTCTCTCAGACTTCCTCCGCCCGAGCTCCTGAAGATCTCCTGCCCGTTTTCGGATACGGTAACAGTCACGGCAGCGGAAATGTTTTGGGCAGTAGCCGGTACACCGATTTCAAGGAGCATTTCGCTGTCTGCGGGAAAGGTGACGGTCCATTCGGCGCGGGTATCGGCTGTGGTTTTCAGACGGTAACGGGATTTGTGTTCCATTCCTACGATCGAGCTGGTTTTCCACTCTCCGCCGTATTCTTTGTAATTGTCCGACGTCGTGTCGAAGACCGTTACACCGGCGGCAGAAGCGGGAAGCGCCGGAAGAAAGGGCGCGGCGGGCTGCACGGAGATACCGCTTTGTGCGCATAGTGACGGATTGTCGATAAAAAGAGCATCCTCTTTGCTTCCGGAGCAGGAGATCGAAAGCTTTGCTTTGCCTCCGGAGACGGGGATATCGGGGATCCGTACCTCGGTCCAGGCTTCGCAGGAGGAAATTGCAACCGTGCGTTTGCCTTCTGCCGTTTCAACCGACAGGGAGGCGTTTCCCGAAAATCCCGGCGCTTTCACCATCACAGAGCAATCGTATGTGCCGTCCGGCAGATAGTAAAGCTGTTGAATCGCCGACGCGGCGTAAGGGTTTTGGTTCGGGCTTTTCATCGCAAGAACATAATTTCCGGCGTAAGCATCCTGCGTGCGGAGAAGCGTTGCTGCGCCTGTCGTTCCTGAGATTGCCCATGCCATCGGATCGGAGAGAGGATAGGAGGCGGCAAAGCCTTCATTCTCATTATACTCGAACTCCGAAGCACCGATTACGTTGATCCCCTCAAGGGGCATGGCGTAAAAGCGGAAGTAATCAAAAGAGGATTTCCCGGGTAATGGATCCGCATCCATTTTGCCCGTCATTTCATCGGTCAGCAGGGCGGTCAGCCAAACTGCCTGCTGGGCATAGTGAATCGGGTCATCGGCATCGGTGACGGTGTGGATCAGCTTCCCGTCCATATACCAGTTGACACGGTCCGGCAGCCACTCATAGCCTACGATCACATCACGCCCCGAAACACTCGGAACTGCTTTTTTTTCGATCAGTCCGCGCTTTTCTCCGACCTTGTAATTCAGATTGAATTGAATCAGCCCCGGTGTATCGGAATCGAACTCAAAGCCGTCAAGCTCAAAAACGGTATTCTGCTTGGCACGCAGGGGATCCGTTCCGGCTCCGCCCATACTCCAGAAGGAGGTGTGTACGCCGCAACCTGCAGTATACAGACGGACCTTTGTTTCATAGTAGCCGTAGCCGAACAGCTCACGGGTAATAATGCCGCCGCAGGTTCGGGTTCCGTCCGACTCGATGCGGCAGGTAATTTGCAGCCAGCCGTCTGATACGGTTACGTTAGCCGCCCGGTTTTCAGAGCCGAGGCGGGTTCCCGTGCGATACGACCAGACCGAGAGATCAAGCGGGCCGTCAAATTCCTCTGAGAACAGAAGACGATACTCCTCCGATACCGGGTTTTCCGGCTTGATATCCTCTTTTGGGGAAACCGGAGGTTCCGTTTTTGCAGGGGGAACAGAGCTGTCTTCCGTTTGGCTTGTTCCCGATTCGGTTACGACGGACGGTTTTTTTTCGGAACAGGAAGCAAAGAGCAGGATGGTAAGCAGAAGAGCAATCATTTTTTTTGCTTTTCTCATCATTCAACCTCCATCAATAGACGGAAAGTGCGGTGATTGCCGCACGGCGTACTCCGTTTGTACCACGTATAATCACGCGGAGACGGTCACATTTCATGCTGCTGAGCGGGACTCGGCAGATGCGTTGATAATTCCCGCGAACTTCCCGGACAATCTGCCAGTTACCTTCCGTGCAGACGGCAACATCAAAATCGGCAATCAACTGGGGAATGACGCTGATGTCGGAGGGGACGCTGTTGCGGAGGCGGCGGTCAGGGTCGGCATCAAAGGTCAGCTCGAGCCGTGAAACCGTAACGGTTTTTCCGAAACCGACTTCGACATACTGTCCCGGAGCATCCTCCGCGCTTACCCAGAGATTGGTTCCGTTATAGGGGTTGAGATATCCGTTTGTCAGGTTGTCGGGGGAGTAGATTTCATTGCCGGGGCAGGAGAAGGTAAAGGCATACGGTGTGCGTCGCCACATGCTGCTTTTCACCGTACGGGTCATGGCGGAATAGACACACGGATTGTTGATTTCCTTCCGAAGCAGGCAAAGCACCCCCGGCAGCGTTTCGCTCGTCCTTCCGAGCGAAACAGCGGGATTCCGTTCAAAGCACACGAACAGATAGCGGTTTCCCGGTACCGCTTCTGTGAATTCCAGCCACTGTCCCTCTTCACATGCCGGGACAGAAAGCGTTCCCGAAGCAACCGGGATGTTCGGCGCGTAACTGAAATCGTTTGCTGCGATGAAAACCGTATAGTTCAGTTTTGTCTGTTCCGCGGCTTTTGCAAAGATCCGCATCGTGAGCGTGTCTCTGCAGGAGGGAAGACAGATCGCAGCGTCCCAGTCAAGCCGGAGAAAGGATTCCGGAGAACCGGATGCACAGGGGGCGACAGAGCTTGCCGTGATTTTTGCCGAACGGGCAAGATCATCCGGTGCGGCGAAGCGTTCGCCGAACATGGTATGTCCCATTCGCAGAAGTGTCTGTTTCAACTCCGGGAGATGGTTTTTGTAAAGCCCGCGGTTTGTTGTTTTGTGAGAAATACAGAGATGCGCCGCCGCTGCAACCGCTTCGCCGATCATTCCGAGGGTCGCAATCAGTCTTGTCGAGCCGTGAGCGACATGTGTGACCGACAGGCTTCTGCCGCAGAGAAACAGATTGTCCGCGTCTTTCGCGTAGCAGGAGCGGTAGGGAATCTGGAAAATGCCGTTCAGAATATAATGACGGTTCTGTATATCGTCACTGTAGATGCCTTCAAGTGCGTGCAGATCGATTGACCAGCCGCCGTATGCAATCGGGTCGTCAAACTGTGTTTGGTTGACAAGATCGTTTTCCGTGAGAAGATAATCTCCGAGAATGCGGCGGGATTCTCGCTTCGCGGGCATGGACGAAACATATTCCAGATCGAAGTTTTCCGATCGGAATTTCCCGCTGTTTTTGATGTAATCCCATACCCCGTAGATGAAGGCGCGCTGGTCGTCAAGGATTTTTGCGTAGTCTGCTGTTTGATCCAGATCTCCGTCCAATTCATAATACCAGAAATTGTGGTGAAAATCATTCTCCGGAAGAATCCGGTTTTCCAGCAGTTTGGTTTTGTGCACGTCAAGCGCGAAGGAGGGGGCTTGATACTTCACCGGATGTCCGACATCCTTCCCGTAAAAAATCATCGTGCTGGGGAGGACCCATTTGTCTGCCTTTTCGGGCGCGATTTTTTCCCCGAATTCGGAACGTGCTTCGCGTCCGTAGCGGAATTCACAGCCGGCAAGCGCCGCAAGGGTTCCGTCTCCGGTGTCGTCAATGAACATATCGGCATAGAACTCGGTCTCGGATTCTTCCTGTGTTCCGATTGCGGTGAGAGAACAAATATGCCCGTTTTCGACTGCTGCGGAGATGACGGTTGTATTCAGATACAGGTCGAGATTCGGCTCGGCTTGAATCCGATCAATGAGAAGGGCATCCCAGATCCAGCGGTTTCCATCCGGATTCCGATGCATGTTTTCGAGGATAATTTCTTCAACAATTCCCGGTTCTCGGGCAAAAAAGTTGAATTCCTGTGTCCCGGTGGCACCGTTGACACATATGTAGCCCTCAACACCCGCATTTCCTCCGATTGAGGACCGGTTGTTGAGAAGAGCAACCCGCCTGCCGAGGCGGGCAGCGGAAATCGCCGCGCAAACGCCGGAAAATCCTCCGCCTGCTACGATAATTTCGTATTTTTTCTGCTGCTTTCTGAGAGCCATATGATCCTCCGTGTTTATCCATTTGTTTTCTTTTTGTACGAGTATAGCACGGAAAAGAAAGGATGACAAGGGGATTGTGTTGTTCCTTTTTAACATAATGTTTTTATTTCGGCTTTCCGCGGAAGATAAGAGATGCCAGAAAGCCGAGAAGCAGTGCGGCACAGGTTCCTCCCGATGCGGCGCAGAGCGCACCGGTCAGAATACCGTACAGTCCGTCACGGTCCACCGCTTCTTTTACCCCCTTTGCAATCGCATAGCCAAAGCCGCTGAGGGGAACGGTAGCGCCGCGTCCGGCAAACTGAACCAAAGGACCGTAAAGGCCGAGCGCGCCGAACAGAACGCCGGCGACAACAAAGGCGACGAGGATGCGGGCGGGGGACAACTGTGTGCGGTCGATCAGAATCTGAGCGGCAACACAGAGCAGACCGCCGATCGCAAAGGCCTTGAGTACCGATAAAAACAGCTCCATATTACCTCCCGATTGCCTTAATGTGCAGAAGATGCGCGATTCCGGGAATCGTTTTCCCCTGCTGGACGGTTGTGGCATTCATCAGCGCTCCGGTCGGGCAGAACAGGATATTCCGGATTTTCCCTGACGCGAGATCGGGAAGAATTCTTGCTGCCAGAACAGACGCGGAGCAGCCGCAGCCGGATGCACCGTTCTTCGTGTCGGGATCATTGTCGTCGTACAGCAGCAATCCGCAGTCCCGATGGTTTTTCAGCTCTGGAAAGCCGTTGTTTTTCATCAGTATCTTGAAAAGGGCGCTGCCTTCCTGCCCGAGATCTCCGGTGAAAAGATAGTCAAAATCATCGGGAGAGGATCCGGTTGAAGCAAAATAAGCGAGAAACGTATCTGCTGCCGCGGGTGCCATGGCTGCTCCCATATTGGATTGATCGCTGATTCCGCCGTCCAAAATGCATCCGGGCGTCAGACTGACGATTTCCGCAAGCGGGGAGCATTGACCGCGCCGGGCAGCCGAGAGAAGAAAGGAGGCGCCCCCTGTTACCGTCCATTGCGCGGTTGGCGTGCGCTGACCGCCGTATTCGACCGGGGAACGGAACTGGCGCTCCGCGGAGAGATTGTGTGAAGATGCTGTTACCGAGCAGAGGGAAAGCCCGCAGGAGAGCGCAAAGGTCGCAAGGGAAAAGCCCTCCGCAATCGTTGAGCAAGCACCGAAAATGCCGAAAAAGGGAGCGCGGAAGCCGACCAGACCGAAGGTGGAAGCGGTGCACTGATTCAGGAGATCCCCGGCAAACATAGCGTCAAGATCATTCGCAGAAAGCGAGGCCTTCTTTAAGGCGGTGTCCAGCGTAAGCCGCTGAATCTCCGCTTCCGCATCTTCCCAGGTCTTTTTTCCGAAACGGTCATCCTCCGAACGGATATCCAGCAGCTTTCCGAAGGCCGATGTGCTTTCGCGGATTCCGCCGACTGAGGCGGCGGAGAGAATCTGGGGGCGTACGGCAGGAAATATTGTTCTGTTTTTCATTATGATCCCCCGAAAAAGTAATAGATCAACCCCCACAGCGTTCCTGCAACGGTCCCGTAAAGAAGCACCGGTCCCGCAACGGTAAATACCTTTGCACCTACCCCGAGAATATAACCCTCTGCGCGGGAGTCAATCGCGGGGGACACAATGGCATTGGCAAACCCCGTGATCGGCAGAAAGGTTCCGGCACCTGCATACTTTGCAAGATCGTCAAAAACACCGAGTCCGGTAAACAGCGCAGAGAGAAAAATCAGTACGCAGGAGGCATACAGACTGCTTTCCCGATCCGGTAAAAGCAGAAGACGGAAAAAGAAAGCGTAAATCAGTTCGCCAAGCGCACAGATCCCTCCGCCGACCAGAAAGGCAAGAGTGCAGTTTTTCAGTCCGTTTGTCCGCTTGGCACGATTGGAAACGAGCTTTTGGTAGCTTGCTTTATCGAAGTTCATGATTCCTCCGTAAGAAAAAACCGATACGTTCAAAGACAGTATCGGCTTTTTTTCGAGGATTATTCATCTTTTATCAGAGATTCATGGCGGAGCCTGAAACAAACGCAGAAAGAGGAAAGGAAAGAAGCGTCTCTTCTTTGAAAAACAAGTTGTTTTTCCAGGGGAACCATGCTATACTGAAAAACAGGAGGGGAAAGTCATGAGAATGTACGAGCTGATCCACAAGAAAAAGGAAGGTGGGGCACTTTCTCGGGAGGAGCTTTCGTTTTTTGTTCACGGTGTGACAGACGGGTCGATTCCGGACTGTCAGACTGCGGCGCTTCTGATGGCAATTTGCCTGAAGGGAATGGATACGCGGGAAACCGCGGATCTGACGCTGGAAATGCTTCATTCGGGCGAAACCGTGGATCTTTCGGGAATTCCGGGAATCAAGGCGGATAAGCATTCCACCGGAGGGGTGGGGGATTCGACCACTCCGATTGTGGTGCCGATTGTAGCCTCCTGCGGGTTGCGTGTTGCCAAGATGAGCGGACGCGCACTCGGACATACCGGAGGAACGATCGACAAGCTGGAATCCATACCCGGTGTCCGCACCTCGCTCTCAACGGAGGAGTTCGTTCGGACGGTCAATCGGGTCGGCGCGGCAGTGATTTCACAGACAGGTACGCTGTGCCCGGCTGACAAGAAGCTTTATGCGCTTCGCGATCTGACGGCAACGGTGGAGAGTAACGCACTGATTGCATCCTCGGTGATGTCAAAAAAGCTGGCGTCCGGCGCAGATGTAATTATGCTGGACGTAAAATACGGCAGCGGAGCGTTTGTAAAGAGTCAGGAGAAGGCAGCGGAGCTTGCCCGTTTGATGGTGGATATCGGCACGCATGCCGGACGGCGTGTCGGCGCCGTGATCAGTTCCATGGAGGTTCCCCTTGGCAGTGCCGTCGGAAACCTTCTGGAAATGTATGAGGCTGCGGATACTCTGTGCGGTCACGGATCCGACGATAAGCTGACCCTTTGTGTCGAGCTTGCGGCAGGGATTCTGCAGCTTGCCGGTGTTGCGGAAGGAGCAGGCGCGCGCAGAATGATCCGAGAAAAGATCGAAAACGGGGAGGCATTTGCCAAGCTGTGTGAAATGCTGGAAGCGCAGGGCGGGGATGTTGCCGTGCTCCGGGAGCCGGGAAAACGTCGCTATGCTCCGTTTTCCTGCGAGTTGAAGGCAGCTCAGAGCGGCTATATAAGCCGGATGAATACCGAGGAGATCGGTCTGTGCGCCGGAATGCTCGGAGAAGCACGCGATACGGAAGATGCGGCTGTAGATCCTCTTGCGGGCATTCGTTTTCTGAAAAAGACGGGGGATGCGGTAGACCGGGGAGAAACGATCGCGGTTCTTTACTCCTCCGAGCAGAAAAACCTTGTGCCGGCACAGGAACGGATGTATGCTGCACTTTCCTTCTCGGAAAGACGCACCGGGATCCCACCTGTTGTTTGCGGAACGGTCGGTTTTTAGCAGGGTTTGAGAATCCGCGCCGTATAGGGAGGAAGGATAACACGGTCGGGAAATGATTCTCCGGTCAGGAGATCGTTTGCCGATTGATTCAGAGCAAGCTCCAGCGGGACGTTTCCTGCGTTAGCGGCAAGGCAGATCGCCTTGCCGGTTTATTTTGTTTGAAAAAAAAACAGAGCGCCCAC
>JAXFQY010000024.1:0-2021 GCA_034178705.1 Eubacteriales bacterium
GTCGTCGGTGAACTTGATTTTATCGTCAACGCGGTCAGCCGCATAGCGAACGGATTCAAGCGTTGCCTTACGTACCTGCAGCAGCTCGGCTCTCATGCGTGTTTTTCTGTGGAACCAGAAGTTTTTGGAGTCGCGATAGCCGTAATCGACGGGGAGTGAGGGGAAATCCTTCGCTCTCACGCCGTTGATGATCGCATCACTGTACTTTTTCTTCATAAGTATCTTATCGATCTTCAGAATGAAGTGTGCGCCGAACTTGCTCGTGATGCCATTGAAATCATGGTAAGGCTCGGGGTAGCCATTCAGCTCGCCCGGTTGATCCTGATCCGCACCGTCCAGCTCGCGCACCCACGTACACTCGATCGCTTGGATCGCATCGGAGAGTACCATCGGACGTTTCTCGCCAGTTTGTTCTTCTATGAGCGACTTTTCAAGGCGGAAGTTGCACTTTGGCATCTTTTCGTTCGGCTTATCGCCCGGCCAGGAAAGCTTGACCGCTTCCTTGAAGGACTTGGGATTATCATCAATGAAGTTGAGGGTGCATTTGCCGTTTCTGAGAATATTCTGCGCGGTGTTTGAGGAGTTACGGCAGGAGAGGAGCATTGCGTAAAAACTCTTACCCGCCACATAGTACGGCTGAACGAGAGAGTAAGGTCCCAGCGTCGTCGTGCCGTCCTCGCACAGGGTGCTGATGATAACGGTCGGCATGGGGAAGAAGAGAGATGTCTGGTAGAAGTTATCTACGATGCGAAGGTTTTCAAAACTGCTCATGGGATTCTCCTTTTATTAAGATTATTTTTTCTTGAATTTCGGTTTCACGTGGAGGGGAGCCTTGACTTCCGACGAGAGGGGGCAGCTTTCGGCGGATATAAGCTACCATTTATTATTATGCGTTTCAAGCGGAGCGAAAGCAATCAAATACAGCTGATATCCGCATAGAGCAAAAGAATCAATCTCTGCAAGATAACGCCGGATTTTGTATAACTATGCTCGTGACTGTCAAGTCACAGAATTTTCTGTAAAACCGTCACAAGCTTCTCAACCTCCACGTCTGCCATTGCCCACGTGAGCACGGATTCTGAAAGAAACTGTGACAGAAATTCGGGATCTTTTTGGTTTCCCTCCTTGCAGAATGGGAGGAAAAAAACGGCAAGCTGGTCACGAAGCTGTTTGTGCCGCTCCGAAAAAATTGCGGAAAAGGTCTTTGCCGCATCATGGTCGGTGAAAAGCGCACGGTGGGCCTTTGAAAAATCACTCAGCAGGTCATATACGCTTCGGATAGCCTCTTCCGCAGTGCCCGGAGGATGCTCCGTCAGATCCCCGATCGCCTCAAGCCAGTCGGCGGCGACGAATGATGCGATCAGCATATCTTTGGATGGAAAATAATTGTAGACTGTTCCGACCGCAATGCCGCACGCAGCGGCGACCGATCGCACAGTCGTTTGCGCATACCCGCGCTCCTCAATCTGCCGCCTTGCTTCGGAAAGCAGCTGTTCTTTGACGTTTTTTATGATCTTTGGCATTTTGTTTTCTCTTTCTTTGGTAATATCAAGGCATCAAGTTCCGCTCGAAGTCCTCTACGGAGCGGATCATTGACACAATATACTCCGCAGTCATGCGGATCTGTTCTTGTGAGGAGACGGTGGGGGTTCCGTCGCCCTTCTGTACGCCGTACATACCGAACCCCGCATGGCAACCGCCCTCAATGATATACTCCTCGGCATCCTTCGGGAGATTCTTTTTGTACTTTTCGTATTTTTGGCGGTTCATCACTCCGTCGAGGCTTCCGTAGACCGAAAGCACCGCCGTCCCGGAGGTGGAAAGATCTGCAGTCGAGTACGCGCCGAGAAGAACAAGTCCTGAAAATTGCTCCGTATGCCCGGCGATGAACGACGCCGCCATAGCGCCGCCGAGAAGCACAACCGTGAGCAAAATCGCCGTGAGGATGACGATCGCTTTTTTTCGTATCCGGACGAAAGTCTGTACGGAACACTCCGACGTTTCCAATGGAACCTTTTGCA
>JAXFQY010000036.1:0-9910 GCA_034178705.1 Eubacteriales bacterium
GCACCGTTTTTAGCACCGATTGGTGTAAATTTGGTGTAAAGAGGTAAATTTATTCGGTTTGGAAAGTCCCGAAACCCGCATAAATACTGGGGTTTTCTTACTTGTCGTTCGGTAAGGACTTCATTGTGGGGAAAAGCAAAACATCACGGATTGCGGAACTGTTTGTGAAAAGCATACACATCCGATCAATTCCAAAGCCGATTCCGCCCGTGGGGGGCATACCGATCTCCAGTGCGTTAAGAAAATCCTCATCGGTATGGTTGGCTTCCTCGTCTCCGCTTGCGAACTGTTTCTCCTGTTCGGCGAAGCGTTCCCGCTGATCAATCGGGTCGTTCAACTCTGAATAGGCATTAGCCATCTCCCAACCGTTCATGTAAAATTCAAAGCGCTCCACATAATCGGAGTTATCCGGCTTACGCTTTGTCAGGGGAGAAATCTCAACCGGGTGATCCATAACAAAGGTCGGCTGAATCAGATGCTCCTCAGCAAAGGTTTCAAAGAACAGATTGAGAATATCACCCTTTCCATGGCGCTCTTCGAAGGCAACTCCCTTCTCCTTTGCAACGGCGCGCGCCTCCTCAAGCGTATTAATAGCGGAAAAATCAACACCGGAATACTTATTCACGGCATCAATCATCGTAATCCGCTCAAACGGTTTTCCAAGATCCATCTCCACGCCGTTATAAATCAATTTGGTTGTTCCAAGCACCTTTTCCGCAACTGTGCGGTAAAGGTTCTCGGTCAGATCCATCATACCATGATAATCCGTGTACGCCTGATAAAGCTCCATCAAGGTAAATTCCGGATTATGGCGGGTATCAAGTCCTTCATTACGGAACACTCTTCCGATCTCATACACACGCTCAAGTCCGCCAACAATCAGACGCTTCAGATACAACTCCAGCGAAATGCGAAGGCGCAAATCCTCATCCAGTGCATTGAAGTGCGTTTCAAAGGGACGCGCAGCAGCGCCGCCTGCGTTCTGAACAAGCATCGGCGTCTCCACTTCAATGAAGCCCTGCGTATCGAGAAAGCTGCGGATTTCATGAATAATCCGGGAACGCTTCAGAAAGACATCCCGAACCTCAGGGTTCACGATCAGATCAACATAACGCTGACGGTAACGAAGATCGGTATTGGTCAAACCGTGATATTTTTCCGGAAGAATCTGAAGGCTCTTGGAAAGAAGGGTAACCTTGGTTGCATGAACGGAAATCTCTCCGGTTTTTGTTTTGAAAACCGTTCCGCAGATACCTACAATATCACCGATATCAAACCTCTTGAAATCGGAATAGCTTTCCTCTCCGACAAAATCACGGGCGACATAGCACTGAATCGATCCTTCCCGATCAAGTAGATGGCAGAAGGAAGCTTTTCCCATGACTCGTTTGCTCATCAAACGACCGGCAACAGAAACCTCTTTTCCCTCAAGAGAATCATAATTTTCCCGAATCTCTCCGCTGTGATGAGTAACATCATACTTCGTAATACGGAAAGGATCCTTTCCGGCCTGTCGCAAAGCGGAAAGCTTTTCACGCCGAACAGCCCGCTCGCCGGTCAGACGAGCCGCTTCCTCAGCATCCGCAGCCGGAGATACTTCAACTCTGTTTTCTTCCTGCATGCTTACTTATTCCTTTGCCGTTCTCTTTACGTCGAGAATTTTATATTTCTTATCACCCCTTGGCGTTGTAACAACTGCCTCATCACCGATATGCTTCCCCACAAGGGCAACACCAATGGGGGAACGATCGGAAATTTTTCCTTCATCCGGATTTGCTTCATTGGAACCGACGAGAATATAGGTCTTCTCCAGATTCTTGCTTTCATCAAGAAGAAGGACGGTAGAACCGAGATGAATCACCTTAGAGTCAACGGCGCCCTCAGGAACGACAACGGTGTGCAGAATGATCTGCTCAAGCTCGCTGATGCGTGCTTCGACCTTTGCCTGTTCATTTCTTGCCTCGTCATACTCAGAGTTTTCGGAAAGGTCACCGAAGGAACGCGCAACCGCAAGGTTTTCCTTCACCTCATTGCGCTTTGTGTTTTTCAGATAATCCAACTCTTCTTTAAGAGCGCGAAGACCTGCTTCCGTATTGTGCAGCTTTGTAGGCATGATTTTCTCCTTATCCCCTGTAGCGGGCGTTATTATTCTATGCTGTTCTTGAATTGATTTATCAGGTTACAATACCATCTGGCTTTTCCCGGCGCGCCATCTCTTCAATCAGGGTGACAACGGCTGCCTGCATCTGGGTATCCTGCTCCGCCGTGAGCTTATGAACATTCAGGTTCCGAAGCTCCTCGGGAAGCTCAACAACAAGATCCGGCTTCACACCGACACCGTGGTAATTCGGCGATTTCGGCGGAAGATAGTAGGCACAGGTTACGGAAATACCTCCTCCGCTCGGAAGAGAAAGCACGGTCTGCATCGTACCCTTTCCGTAGGTCTGAACGCCGACAAGCTTTGCAACAGCATAATCCTGAAGCGCTGAACTGAAAAGCTCACCGGCGCTTGCCGTATATTGATTGCAAAGGACTACCATCGGATAGTCAAAGAAATTGGCATCGGAATTGATGGATGTGTCATTGGCTTCCCCTTTATAGTCAATGCGGATAATCGGTCCCTCCGGAAGCAGGAAGTCAAGGATCTCACAGATTGCATCCAGTGAGCCGCCGGGATTGTTGCGAACATCAAAAATAAAGCCTTTAGCGCCGGCGCTGAGTGCGGAATTAATTGCAGAGCGGAACTGCTCGGCAGTTTTCCCGTCAAAGCTGTAAATAGAAATAATGGCAATATTCTTCTCCCGTTCGTAAAGCTTCCATTCTACAGTCACCTCAGTGACCTTACGGCGTTCAACGGAAAACTCAACCCGTTCGGAAAGTGTATCCCCGCGCAGGACGGTGAAATCGGCTTTGGTTCCCTCAGCACCGCGCATACGGTCAATCGCCTCATAGTAGCCAAGCTCTGAAACCGCTTCCCCGCCGACATACGCGATATAGTCTCCGGGCAAAACGCCCGCTTCATACGCCGGGGTATTCGGAAAAACGGAAATAACCTCAATCATGCCCTTTGCGCTGTCATACAGAACAGAAACTCCGATTCCGTAATACTCGCCGCTCATATCGGACATGGCACTTTTAAAATCTTCGGAATTGTAGTAAACGCCGAACTGATCCTTCGCGCCGGCAACAAACGCCTTCAGAAGCATTTCCTCGAAATAATCCTTATCAATCGGATCAACATAATAAAGATTATAAACCCGGGCAAGCTCCGAAAGCTTCTCAAGAAGATCCTCGGTAATATAGGTATCGTCCAGATAGCGGGATAAGGACTCAGAGGAAGTCGGAGCATCCGATGAATCAGAAGACTTATCAGCCATTCCGATCGTCGTCAGCTGAAAGGTAATGACCGCGGTCACGGCACAAAGCACAACCGCAGCTAAAATACAGGTAATTCTTTTCTTCATACTCTATCGTGATTGACTCTTTTCTTTTTTAAGCATCAGGCAAGAAATAGAAATTCGACGGTATCATCAGTACGGTATCGTTGATGGGATCGACACGCACGCCGTCCACTCTCACCTCAAAATGCAAATGAGCCCCGAAACTGTATCCGGTATTACCGGAAAGGGCAATCCGTTCCCCGCGGGCAACCTTTTGACCGGGGCTGACCAAAAGCTGTGAAAGATGCGCATAAAGCGTGGAAACTCCGCCGCCGTGATCAACAAGGACATAATATCCATAGGTGCTGTTATAGGTGGCAATCTGAACGGTTCCGCTGGCAGCGGAATAAACATCCGTGCCGGTCGAGGCACGAAGATCAACACCGTTATGATAACGAACCTGAAGAACACCGTATGCCCAAAGCGTTCCGTAACCGTAACGGCAGGTTCCGACATAGTTCTCCTTCGGAAGCGGCCAAGAGAGTAGTCCTCCGTCATACTGCTCCTCAGAGAGGCGGATCATCTCCTGAATATACTCGTCAAGCTCTCGGTCAAGCTTCTCCCGTTCTTTGATCTGCTGATCCAGAAGGTTGCGCGCATACTCCTCATTCATTGCCAACGTGTTGAGATAATCCTCATTTTCAGCAAGAAGCCGTTCATAATTCTGAATATCGGCATTCAACTCTTCACTGTATTTCTGCTGCTTGGCAAGGGAGTCCTCTAAGACTGCCTTTGCCGCAACAAGGGAAGCCTTGGACTGCTCATATTTTTGTTTCAGACGCTTGTCATAATCAAGCAGGCTGGAAAGCCGTTCAACACGGGACAGCAGATCGGCAAGACCATCGGAATCCAGCAGAACAGAAAGCACGGAGTTATCCGCTTCCTCATAGGATATGCGGATCTGATTGAGGAAATTCGCATAAGTACGCTCAATATTCTCACTTTCTTGCTCAATCTCTTCTTTCTTCTGCTCAATCTTTTGATTCAGCTCAGAAATCAACTCCTGAGTAACCTTGATTTTATCACTTGTCAGAGAAATCTGCTTGGAAAGATATTCGCCGTACTCGGCAGCTCTGCTCTGATCTCCGCGGATTGAGGACAGTGTGGATTCCAGTTCCTCCTGCTCGTGTCTAAGACGCTCGATTTCCGCCTCGTACGCAGCGGTTGTTGCGTCGGAATAACTGCTGTCAGCTGCTGATGTCATCAAAGTAAAAAGCGAAGCGGAAAGAAACACGGATGCACAAAACACGGCGAGAATTCTGTGAAGTAATCTGCGATTCCTATTCATACGGATTCTCTCTTTCTGACCCAGATAGCGGTCGGCAAAGTCAAAAAATATGCAAATAAACGGATACGATTGATTTTCTTATGCATCCAACGGACGGCGAATCGAAATCGTGCTGCCGATGATACCGGACACAATGCCAATAACAAAACAGCCGATCAGAATAACGTGAGAATACGAGGAAAATGGCAAAATCGTTACCAGATCAAGTCCGTCGACGACCGTCTGAACCATATAGCCGGATATCCATTTGAGAAGGAAGTAGGATGCGCAGGCGGACACCGCACCGATGATCACACCTTCCAGCAGAAAAGGCAAGGAAATAAACCACCGCGCTGCCCCAACAAAGCGCATTACGTAGATCTCATCTCTGCGTGCGAAAACCGTCATACGCACCGTGTTAATAATCACAAAAACCGAAACAGCAAAAAGAACGACAAAGAAAAAGAGAAAGACAAAAGTAATTCCGTTTTTAAAGGTATTGACCTTGACTGCAAGCTCCGAGCGGGAATTCACCTTGCGTACTCCCTCAATCTGCCGGAGGTTATACTCAATTTTCTGTACCTTTGAAGAGTCTGTATACTCAATCACAAAGCTGTCGGCAAGAGGATTATCCTCAGCCGGAATGTCCTCGTAGAGATAAGCGTTCTCAGGATCCTGCTGCTTCATTTCCTCAAGTCCCTGTTCCTTGGAAACATAGGTAACCTTGAGACCGCCGAGATCCTTCAGGTCTTTAATCTCTTTTTCGATGCGCGCCGCATCCTCGTCGGTGGCATCGTATTCAAGAAAAACAACAATCTTATTCAGCAGCGACAGCTCATCCAGATTGACAGATATGTTTGCAATCAGTGCGTAAAAGCTCCCCATCAGAACAAGGCAGCAAATCAGCACAAGAACAGCACCGAGTGTGACACCGAAATTCCGGAACAATCCGGAAAACGCAGAACGGATAAAATAAAAGGGAGAGTAGCTTCTGTGATTCATTTCATATCCCCCCTCGGCGAAAGCTCCACCGCCTTTCCGTCCTTCAGAAGGACGGTTCTCTTGCCGTAATGCTGAACAAGATCGCGCTCATGCGTGACAACGATCACGGTTTTATTGAGATTATTGACCATAACCAGAAGATCCATAATCGCTCTGGACATATCCGGGTCAATATTTCCCGTCGGCTCGTCCGCAATGATGATATCAGGACTGTTGACCAGCGCGCGAGCCAACGCAACACGCTGCTGCTCGCCTCCGGAAAGCTCTCCCGGATAACTTTTCAGCTTGTTTTCAAGCTGTACGGTTTTCAGAATATAACGGACCTTGTTCGGTATGTATTTCCGCGGCGTTCCGACAACACGAAGCGCAAAAGCCACATTCTCTTCCACGGTCATCCCGGGGAAAAGTCGGAAATCCTGAAAAACAACGCCGAGCTTACGACGATATCGCGGAAGCTTAAAGGATGACATCTTACCGAGATTAAAGCCGGCAACAGTGAGAGAGCCGGAATCAATACGCTCCTCACAAAGCAGGAGCTTCATCATGGTCGTCTTACCGGCACCCGTGTCACCGATAATAAAGACGAATTCCCCGTCATTGATTGACAGATTCAAACCGTTCAGAACATTTTTGCCGTTCTTATACGCCTTGGTTACGTTTTTAAATTCGATCATGGATAAAGGTCCTCGGATAGTCCCGGTAGCCGGGCTTAATATTTTGCGGGCTTGGATGTCAGATACTTCTTAACCATCAGAGCCACCTTGAAGGTAATGGCATGCTCAAATTCTCTGAGGTCAAGACCCGTGATTTTCCGGATCTTATCGAGACGGTAAACCAGTGTGTTGCGGTGGACAAAAAGCTTACGGCTTGTCTCGGAAACGTTAAGGTTGTTTTCAAAGAAACACTGAACCGTTTGGAGAGTTTCCCGATCCAGCGACTCCAGAGAGCCCTTCTTGAAAACCTCCTGCAGAAAAATTTCACAAAGAGTCGTCGGAAGCTGATAAATGAGCCGGCCGATGCCGAGGTTTTCAAAACTGACGATATTTTTCTCCGTGTCGAAAACCTTTCCAACCTCAAGGGCAACCTGGGCTTCCTTATAGGCCTTCGCAAGATCCTTAATATTGTCCACTACCGTGCTGATACCGATGTTGACACGGCAGTAAAATTCAGAGGACAGGGTCTCCGAAATTGTGTTGGCAAGCTTCTCAATGTCCTTGCTGGTATAACCGCTCTTCAGTTCATGAACCAGTACAATATCCTGCTCCGACACATTGATAACAAAATCGCGTGTCTTATCCGGGAACATGCTCTGCATCATTTCATAGGGAAGCATGTCGGTTTTCCCGGCAAATTTCACAAGATAAATCACACGTAGTTCATCGGAGTTAAAGCGAAGCTCTTTGCTCTTCATATAAATATCGGCAGGAAGAATGTTATCCAGGATAATATTCTTAATAAAAGAGCATTTATCATACTTTTCATCATAAAGATTTTTGATATTGGCAAGAGAAACCGCCAGAACAGCACTGAGTTTCTCTGCCATCGAATCCTCCCCCTCAACGAAAACAATGTTTTCGATACGGGCAGTGTTTCCGATCGGACGATAAGTATATCCGTCGAACAGCAAAGCATCTGCGGTGTAGGAAAGCTCCTCACGAACCTCACGCTTCTGTTCTCCGATACGGGGCAGGTCACTGCAAGCAATAACGGTGCCGTTCTCATCGAGTACGCCGATTACCCGATCGACCGCATCATTCATCTGGTGGATCACACCTTGAAAGAGTCTGTTTGACATTTCGGGATTCCGTCCTGTGCGAAATGCACAAGGTATTTTCCTTTCCTTTTCGTTCAGCAATCAGTAATTGTCGATTCTTACTGATAGTGTACCGCATTTTTTGTCGAAATTCAATAGGCATTTTGATATTTTTTACAAAAACCCAAAAAAAATCTTCTCTGTATACAGCAAGATGGCATTCCGCATTATGCGGAATGCCATGATGTTCTTACGGAGAGAGTTATTTTGCGCTATCAAATGCATATATCACAAGGAAAACAAAATAAAGAATAACTGCGGCAATTAAGGCGTAGGAGAAAAATCTCGGGATAAAGAAACGGATTGCGGTACAGCAAACCGAAACAGCAGGTAAAAGGAAAAGTGGGTAGCGGCGAACATAACCGACGTTGAAAAACCGGGAAGACAAGCCCGGGTTTGTGCCGGAAAGCGCCGCACAAGAAACACCGCAGAAAGCAGCGGCAACAACGACGGAAAGAACCGCGCTGGCAACGGAAAGGATATAATTGATATTATTACCGGGGAAAATCACCAGAATACGGGGCAAAACAGCTAAAAGAATCCCTGCAAAAAAAGCGGCAGAAAGCCAGAAAAAATCGTGTGAATAATTATAGCGGACAAAAACAAGTCCCACAACGGCAAAAGCGACAAGGACAAGGGACGCCTGCTCTCTGACGGCAAAGGTAAGAGATACCAAAAGAGCGGAAACCAGAGCCGTACGGGAAAGAAAAGAAAGCGAAAACAGGCGTTCCGTATCTTTACTCCCGGCTTTGCGGTGAATCCAGAAGAAAACGAGAGACAAAACAAGAAGCAGAGCGGCAATCACCGGAACTGCATGATAGAAGAAAACGATGCTCTGCGGTGCATACAGGACAAAAAAAACAAAAACAATCAGCAACGCACAGAGAAATGCCATCCGGTTGAAAATAAAGTCGCCCCGGGATGTGTTTTTGGGAAAGCGCTTGCTGTCCTGAGATTTATTTTCCTGAAAGCTCATAATTCAGCCTCACATTTTCATTTTTCAAATTGATAGGAAAGACAGGAAAGTACATGAATGCCCGCCGTTTCCGTCCGGAGAATCCGGGGTCCGAGCGTGCAGAAACGACATCCGGCGTCTTCGGCCTCTCTCGCCTCACGTTCGGAAAAGCCTCCCTCAGGCCCAATCAGAACAGAAAGGTTCAAGTTCTGTGCAAAGCAGCCCTCATTGACAGAGCCGAGCAAATCCGGAAGCGGGGTTCCGCCCCCTTCATAGCAAAAAAGAGGAAGATCAGCAGAAACGGCTTCGACAAGTGCGGAAGTAAAATCCGGAAGAAAACGGACAGAGGGGATCCCCGCCCTGCCGCACTGAGCGGCTGCTCCGGCAGCAATACGGGAAAGACGGACAGTTTTTTTCGCAGCAGACTGCTCGTCCGGACGGGATACCGAGCGTTCGGTTACAACGAACACAATCTGCGCCGCGCCAAGCTCAACCGCCTTTTGTACGATGGTATCCGTCTTGTCGCCCTTTGGCATTCCCTGATACAGAGTGACTCGATAGGGCGGCTCGGATAAATTGTTGCGCGTCGATTTTTTGGAGGCAAGCAACCTGTCAGCCTCAACGCCGGTAATAACGCAACAATGATCCCGCCCATCCGGATCCGTTATAATGAATTCAGCCCCCGGCTTCATGCGCAGAACACGAAGAAGATGATAGGCATCTTCGCCTCCGACTACAATTCCGTCATCCGGCACAGGGAAATCCATAAATATTCTCTGCATGCTTTCCTCCGGTATGCACGAAAGGCTTTTTCATACTTGTTTATTATATATCATACAATCGCCTTTGTCAAAGGTTTTTGAAGAATTATCCGAAAAAAGAGAAAAAAGCGTCGCGGGCATGTTTAATCTGTCCGCGACGCCTTCTTCTGCACAAAAAGAGGTTATAATTTTTATGTTTTTTCTCGCTTTTCAATCGTGAGCAACGGCAAGACAAACCCAATCTCCCTCGGTGCGGCGCTCCAGTATCCGATAAGCACAGCGAGCAAGACAGTCTGCAACCTCCGGCTCAGCATCGGAGATAATCCCGGACAGAATGACCGGCGCTCCGGGTGCGGTAAATGCCGGAAGTTCCGGGAGAAGTCGAACAAGAATATCCGCAACGATATTGGCCGTTACAAGCGTATAGCCGCCTTCGGGGCGTTCCGCGTTTTTCAGAAGATCTGACACCCCGCAAACCATATTCCGGATATCGTTTTTCTGTGCATTTTCTGCAGCGATCCGTACGGCGTCGGGATCCAGGTCGTAAGCGTGGCAGGATGTAGCGCCGAGCTTAGAGGCACAGATCGACAGGATTCCGCTCCCGGTACCGATATCCAGAAGCTGTGCCCCCGGAAACATATAGTGCTGAAGCATCGCGATCACAAGACGTGT
>JAXFQY010000059.1:0-6235 GCA_034178705.1 Eubacteriales bacterium
ACAATATCATTAAGTTAAGACTGGCTTGAGAAGAAATCTCATTCCAGTCTTTCTTTTTGTCCTATCGCCTGTTAAGTTAAGGCATCCGATAAGAAGAAAACCGTGCCATTAGAGCACGGTTCTTTCGATATCTCGTATTTGTAAATCATTTGTGACACGACAACAAGACCGGACTATCATCCAGTCTCATGCAACTCTGTATGTAAAGAATACTGCCTGCTTCGGAACAACTTTCCGCCTGTCAGTCCGGTTCGGCCTAATCGGAAGAATATAGTGAGTAATCATTTCTTCCGCATCAGGTGGCTCTTCTCCGATATATCTGTAAAAATCTCTGCAGATATGGACACCCATCGTGTAATTTGCCTGATACAGCCATTTCCTGTCAGCATCTTGCCTGATAACAACACGCATCGTTATACGCTCACAGAAATTGTACATTACAAGCCTTGCAAAAATTTCCTGCAATACGGAGTCTCTGTTTCTTGCATGAAAATTTGTAACGCCGATTGCATACTTCAATTCCCTGAAGCTTGTCTCAATTCCCCACCTGAGATGATACAGATATTTCAGAACAATAGGCGGGAACTCGTCTTTCGGGAGCGATGTAGCTATGGTTTCCCATGTGTTTTCTGATATTCTGAATCTGACGATGCGAACTTTCAGTTGATACGGAGTTTCGAAATCCCAGGTCTTCGGCTTCTTATCTTTTCCAACCTTATAAGGGTTGTCTGTGTTGCCAGCAATCCATTTTGCTTCGCCATTCGCATATGCTTCCTTGTCGGCATTGGTCTGTGTTGTCCTTAAGTTAATCGTAATTTCGATGTCCAAATCCGTCAGAGGCAGGTCCTGAATTTCTTTCCAGAGATTATTTTTGATTCGTATCCGATATTCCGCACCTGGAATTCTGTTGATATGCTCTATCAGATTGACACCGCCGTACCCACGGTCGCCAATCATGATGCACTTGCAGAACTGTGCGAAACGTTTCATCATCTGCCATGCAGCCTTCGGTTCATTGGCGTTCGGTTTCGCCTGCACAATAGCATCGACGTACACCTTTATATGTCATTGTAGAACCGTCCACTGCGAACAGTCTGTATCCGTTATAATGCTTTTCGTCCCTGCAGGCGGAATTGAATTCATGGAACAAATATTCCAGACCTTCAGGCAAAAGTTTCTCTCTTTGTTGTACAAAGGCAGATACGGTCACCGTCATGCCTTTCTGTTTGAAATAGTCATACAGTTCTTTGTTCAGAGAGTTTCCGCCACATGACAGAAGTATTCGTATCAGATTCTGGAAATCAATC
Organism: Eubacteriales bacterium; assembly: GCA_034178705.1. GTDB lineage: Bacteria > Bacillota > Clostridia > Oscillospirales > CAG-272 > RUG12395. The sequence continues at coordinate 1,308 of JAXFQY010000059.1, forward strand.
TTTCTGCTCCTCGTAAAATTCTTATCTGGATTCTTCGCAAACAAAGAAGGGCATTCTGCCATTTCGCCGACAATGCCGTCCAGTTTGTTCTTCAGTTGTTTGCTGTATTGACTCATAGGCAGAATACCCCCTTTCTCAATTTATGAAATCCTTCTTATCGAAGCAGGAACCGAGTTCGACGTTCGAATTGCCGTCACCGTGAATAAGCATATTCGTCGTGGCAAGGCCGTACGCTTTCTCTTCACATTCAATACCGAAGATAAGATTTGCTTTTACCTCGTCAGCCAGGGCATTATATTCTTCTTCTGTATGTCCGCGCCTGCAGTCAGCAAGCACTTTTACCATCGCCTGTACAAGGAAGGACCCAGAACCGCAGCATTCGTCCAGAATACGGGAATCCTTATTCACTCCTGTCAGACGGCACATAAAGTCTGTGATATGGTCGGGCGTAAAAATGTTCTACCGGATGCCCGACCTTTGCTTCAAGAGATGCTTTATTTCCCGCATCCTTTGCATAAGACCATTCATCCTCTTCAATGTTTGCCGTATGGTACGCAGTACCAACACGATTAGTCAGTTCCTATCTTGTCATTATAAAGCTCCTTTAATACGACCTGTGTAACTCATATCAGTTATAATATGTTCGAAAATTTCGCCTGCGATGAAATAAATGCAAGTAACTCGTTTCAGTTACTCATTCTATACTACATTATACATCATTTGATGTACCTTGCAACCATGATTGAGTTATTTTCTTCGTAGAATGTTGAATAAATTTTCTTCTGATGTCATAATGACAGAAATCCATGATATGAATTACACGGAAAGAAGGATGATGTATGCTTGCCGATTGGGATTTACCGGAAAACAGGAAACGATTAGGGAGACGGCTTCAGGAGCTAAGGGAACAAAACGACAGTACGCAGCTTGAATTTTCAATAAAAGCCGGATGTAGCAAGAACTATATTTCCGCTCGCGAAAGAGGCGTAAACAAACTCTGAATTCCTTTACAAAAGAACAATATGAGCGGGCAATCATCATTCTGAAAGCTTTGCAGTAAAAGAAAATCCGAGGCATCGCCTCGGATTCTTTACGCTGTTTTCTTCAATTTCTTCTTTTTCTCATCAAGTTTCTTTTGTTCAGCCTCAACCTTTTTCAGATAATCGCCCGTCGGACAGACATCTGCGACCTGCAGGCATCCGCTCTGAAGTCTTCTGCAGAACTTCGCCTTGCGTACCTTGTTTTCGTCCACGCCGACTTTCCATTCCCGTTCAACCCATTTAGCACCTTTCTTTGAACGAAGCACCTCGCTGTATTCAACTGATACAGCAGGAAATACGAGAGTTTTCGTATTTCCCTTAATCTTGTTGATTTTCTCGTACGAAACAAGGTCTCCGGGATGAAGCGGAGGGACAAGCCCCTCTTTGCGATAGGTATATGTTCGCTTTGCAGGTTTGATGACCAGCTTACGCATCAGCTGATTGCATTCCTTCTCAGAATGTATTTCGGCATAGGCCGCCATGAATTCCTCAAGAGAATCTTCCTTCTGGTCAGTCGCCTTGTGCCTGTTCACGGCGACAGGTTTTCCGTCAAGATAGTATTCCCGCTGGTTCCTTGCGGCGATGATGTTCTTTGACTTTTTCTTGAAGCGGCGCTTCATATAAATCACTTCAGAGAGAACCGCGTTTGATTTATCAACATCTCTTCCCGCAAGAGAAATCGCATAGGCATCCACGCAATGGTCCTTCTTAAGGCCGTGCTTTTCTCTCGTTTCTGCCGTCGCCTTTGCGTCTGTCACAGTAAAAGAAACTCCTTTGGAGTCGCAGTATTCAGCGACCTTCTCGATGAGCTTAGGCATTACTGAATTCAGAAGCCCGACCTGATATTTCTGCCTTGCCGCTGATTTCAGTTCTTCAAGCCTGTCTGCTATTTCCTGACAGTTATGGACACCTTCAGGTCCATAATGACAATCCCAGCAGAGACCTGCGATATTGCTTACGTGATCGTATTTGCCATTCTTCTGCGGGTTGATATGATGGTAATACTCGATATGCTTCTTACCGCATATCAGGCATCTGCCATGCTGCTCATCGTCAATATAGTCCTTATAAGACTTGTATCCGTACAGAGGACCTTTGCCGTATTCCCATGCTTTGATGTTTTCGTTTTCCAGCTTCTGGAAATCGAAAGATACCCGCTCAAGATTGATATGCGATACAGGAAGAATTTTCGCAGTCTGGCGAATCTCATTCATCGTAATCTGAACGACCTGTCTTGCGGAAGGGGAAATCCATCCTTCTTCACGACTGCGGTTGTTGAACTTACCTTCTTTACCCTGAATCACCTTATGGGTTACAGGATTTTCAGCTCCGGGATACGATACCTTCTTTGACTTGCACTCATGCTTCGTCCTGACAGTATCATCATCGCCGTTTTTGATTTCCGTACCGTCATGCTTCGCCTTGCGCTGCTTGCTCTGACGGTCGTGTCTGCGACGTTCTCTGCGAAATCCGGCTCTATCCTGCATCTTCTTTTTAATGGATTTATTGTTTGTTCTGACATACGCCAGAAAAACATTCTTTCCATTTTCAAGAGAAGCGGCATCACCGATGTTTTCACGGCCCGTGTCAATACCCTCATATACAGGCTGGGTGTAGCCGGGAACATCGTATTTCAGTTTGATAGCGAAAGGGCTGTTGCAGATAGGAACAGCCTTTCCCTCTTTGAGCAGCTTGCGCACATGTCCGTATCTTGTGGTCGGCATGAGCGGATTCCCCTTTTTGTCAACAATATAAACATACTTCATGTCGCAAAACTCCTTTCGAAGTAATACGCCTCACGAGGAAGCGTGGCAGCATGACAGCAAACATGGTTTCTGTGGAATCAGACCTTTGTTTCACTTCATGCCTGCATCCGAAATATCACTGCAAACTGAGGCAGGGCTGGCAGCTATGCAAGACCGTCAGGTGCATTTACAGTATCTTGCTGAAGAGCATTTGGGAAAGTTCCATGACCCTCTTATTGAGCAAGCTCAATAAGCATAAAATGTTACAGCAAAAAAATCGTGTCAATGGTTCGAAAATTAAGGTTTCTCAGAGATCGAAGCCTCTGAAATCCCTTAACTTAATGCCATTGGCCGGTGCAGAGCTTTTTTGATTGGTTTTTGATTGATTTCTAATTGCTTTTAATCCTGTCCGGGATCTTCATCTGCATGCTTCCAGTGCAGGCGGTGAAGCTGTCCGTTCAGCTGCATGCTGGCGAAATGATTCTGGCGAAGTGCTTCATACAGCACGATTGCCACCGAGTTGGACAGATTTAAGGAACGGATCTGCGGATTCATCGGAATACGGAAGCACTGATCCTCATATTCAAGTAAAATCTCTTCCGGGATTCCGGCGCTTTCCTTTCCAAACATCAGATATGCATCCTCATCGTAAACCGCATCACTGTATACGTGATGGCCTTTTGTGGTCGCCAGATACAGCTTTTTGGGTGCATCTGGATTTTTTTCCAGAAAATCACTGAAATTCTCATACACACGCACGTCCAGATGCTGCCAGTAATCCAGCCCTGCTCTCTTTAACGCCTTTTCATCAAGTGAAAAGCCAAGCGGCTTGATCAGATGCAGCGTGGTTCCCGTTGCAACGCACGTTCTTCCGATATTTCCGGTATTTGCCGGAATCTCCGGCTCTAATAATACTACGTTCATTTTTTGCCTTTCTGCTTCAGTCACTCTTTCTTTTCTTCTTATCTTATTTCTTCTTATCTTATTTGTTCCTGTCTTATTTTTTCCAATTCTTCCTGCCCCGGCTTGTCGAGATAGCGCACTTCATCGTCTCTTCGGATCACACGAGCATTCTCCTTTGTGATATGCCCGATGATGCGGCAGACGATTCCGGCACGCTCAAGCTCTGCACACACCTTCTCCGGCTGCCTTGATGCAATCAGACACGCCCCGTCTGACAGAAGCTGATACGGGTTGATTCCGTAAAACTCACTGATCTCAACCGATTCCTGATGAATCGGGATCTTTCTCATATCAATGTCAAGTCCGACACCGACACCGTCGGCGAAATTCCAGAGCGCATTTAAAATGCCGCCTTCCTGCATCGGATAAATGCAGCTTTCAATCCCACCGAGTGCCTCTTTCACCGGACGCAGACTTAAGTCGTTCAAAAAGTGCTGTGCCTGGCGGATAAATCCTCTTGTGTACTGCTTTGTCAGCGCCTCCTCTTCTGATACTGCCAGAAGTCCGATTCCCGCCATACCCGCGTGACCTGCCATACAAAGCGTATAACCTTCCTTTGGCTCTGCCGCCTCTTGCTGCTCGGGCACCGTTCCAATCACCTGAAGCATCAGAATGCCTTTGCTCACAAAGCTGCTGACGCTTGCCGTGACTGCACCGAGAAACGCCCCTTCGCTTTTGCAAAGCTCAGCCAGATATCCGGTCAGTTTCGCCGTCAGCTCCTCTTCACTCTCCTGCGGCCACAAAAAAGAAACATTGACTGACTTTACGCTGCCCTTCTTTGCAAAAACCAGATTGCATGCCCTGTAAAATGCAATTTTTGCCTCCTCTGCCGTGCTGACTGCCATCACAGCCGATGACGCAATGGCATTCTCCCCGCACAGCCTGACCTCGACACAGTCATAATTCTCGGCAAAGCCCTGCGCAAGCTCCTGCACCTTTTTCATCGGTCTTATAATGCTTCTTTGCTGTGCATTGTACGAATATCTTCCTGTCCGCATATTTTTTGCCTTTCCCGATAGTTTACCTCTTATATAAAACAAAAATATCTTATCTAAAAACATGCGCCCTTTTTAACAGGCGCATGCGTAAAAATTATTCCGGATAATACGGCCACAGCTCACCGGAAAGCGTGTAAACATCGATCTGGAATGCAATTCCCAAATTCGGCAGGCTGGCCCAC
>JAXFQY010000010.1:0-4424 GCA_034178705.1 Eubacteriales bacterium
GGACATCGTTGAACAAAGTGGATTCGAGTGCATTCATTTCAAAAGCTCCTTTCATAATAAAAACATGAGATAAGGTGCATATTTAACAGCCCCATCTCATTTTTACAAATTATTTACAGACGCGCTCAGGCACTGCGCTGCAATTACGGCCTCTGCCATGTGCATACCTCCTCCTAGAAAATGGTTTCATGAGTATGATAACGCAGATTTGCAAAGACGAGAAATTCATTCTGATAATCGAGGCGATTACGATTAGTTTTCAATGTCAGAGGTTCTCTTTGCCCAGCACCAGGTTTTGCTGCATTCTTTACAAGAATTCTGTATAGGAAAGAATTCATTCAGAAAGAGGTCGCGCGCCATGCAAACGCTACCTTTTTTCCAGATAGCGACCATACAAAGCTTTGCCTCTTCCATCCGCAAAGGGTAATAGCTTAAAAGTGGACTTTGATATGTGTGGACAAAAGATTGCGGCAGTACACTGACTCCGGCTCCTGATTCGGCATGCATCGCCATATTTTGCAGTGACTCGGCAAAAGTGTAGGTAGCGCTTATACCCAATTTGTTCATTAGCAAGGAAATGTTACTGATACCTTTTGAACTGTTTTCCAATAAAAACACGCATTCCATGTTGGCAAAATTTATATATTCTTCCAGTTGATTTTTTTCGGAAATAGCAGAACGGCAACTGCAATTTATGTCCGTATCTTTATTATTTTACCTTGCTTACAGTCGTTCGTGAAGAAAACAATTCAAATCATTCTGATTACTTTTTATTATCATTTCTTTTACTTTTATGATTGGAGACTATTATGAAAAAGATTTTTGCCATCAATCCTGGGTCAACTTCCACTAAAATTGCTTTTTTTGAAGGAGAGATAAAAGTATTCCAAGACGAAATACAGCATCCACGCGAAGAATTATCTGCTTTTACAGAGGTAAATGACCAATTGGATTATCGGCTGAACAGCATACTTGACCGGATGTCAAATGCGCCACGGAAACTATCGGAAGCAGATATATTTGTGGGCCGTTGCGGGGGCTTAGTACCATTGCACGGCGGCACATATCCGATTACAGAGCTTTTACTGCAGCATGCGCAGGTATGCATGTCCATTAAGCATCCTGCTTGTCTTGGCCCACAACTTTGCAACGAACTGCAAAAACGATATGGAGGAGATATGTATGTAGTCAATCCTGAAGATACAGACGAGTTTGACGATATAGCCAGAGTAACAGGTGTTAAAGGCAAATATCGTCAAAGCTGCCTGCATATTTTAAATCAGAAAGAAACCGCTATTTCTTATGCCGCAGAACAACAAAAAGCATACAGCGATGTGCGTGTTGTAGTCGTGCACATGGGAGGAGGTATCAGTGTGGCTGCCCATTGTAATGGCCGTATTATTGACGCCTCCGATGCCGTGCAGGGTGATGGGCCTATGGCACCTACTCGCTGCGGTAGATTGAGCGTAAACGCCGCTTGGAGTCTATACGAAGACGAGCACTTGAATGATGCACAACGTGCTGAACTGGTCTTAAAAAATGGTGGACTCATCAATCATTTGGGGACGGCAGATGGCCGTGAAATTGTGCGACGTATCCGTGCTGGTGACAATTATGCTAATCTAAACTTTTTCAATATATGTATCAACACGGTTGTCAACAAAAGCAAGGGCTGCGCTTCCGCCGTTAACTTCCACCGTTAAAAAGAAAAACGGGACCGGTGCAGGCACCAGTCCCTGAAAAGAATACCCAACTATCCTTTTGTGCTACAGAACTATTATATGCATCTCTCTGCAAATTTGTCAACTATTTTTTTAACAAACTCATAATTTGACCAAAGTAACATGTTATCAGAGAAATAGTCTTTATGCAACGGAATCCTGTTATCCACAAGATTTTTGAGTTTTTCCATTTGGTGCTTTTTGACTTTTTCGCTACTAACAATGCCATCAAAACAATACAGCATCACTACAAAATCATGGACAAAGCGATTTCCCATTTTTTTGCTTCGTACGTTTGCAGAAATTCCATCAATAGTCGCAACAAATGCATTTGCTTCTCGATTTTGCTTAAATCCAGTCACTGCATTGTCAGCCAAATTATTGATTAGGCAATTATTGTGTGATGCAGCGTTTCTCAAAAACTTTACTATCCTGAAATTACCGACATTGATTGTTGGATTGGACTTCTTGCTGTAATAAAGATCACACAGATTCAAAAAGTCACCAAAAGACAAAACCTCTACTATTGTCCAAACCGAAAATTTGTATGAATACTTTTTTATTAAACCCTCACAGTAAGAGTTTTCTGCTTTGTCCTGAATGCTCCTTGATACATGCGGCTGCCGCTGAAGAAACTCTTCTACAATGCTATACCCATCTTCATTTTCATCCTCTGAAATGTCGTTCAGCAGCCGAACCTTAAGGAAATGTTCAATATCAAGAGACATTGAACGAATGATCTCTCGGAGGTGCATATCAATCGTTGATAGTTCCTTTAAGTATGCAAACTCCAACTTATAGTACTTCCCTTTGTTATCCCCACTTGCATACTTTGAATAGTTTTTCTCAAATGCTTTTAGCTTGAAATAGTAGTTGCTTTCCCGCAAAAATATTTCCGCTTCAGTTTCATCAATCAATTCAAAACTGATTCCTTTTTTATCTCGCATGTACGCAATTTGTTCTGGTATTGTTAACTTAGGGCGATCTTTTTCACCAATAGTGTTATTTTTATCAGGGATAACTTCACTGACCCACCGTTTATCCATATATATCCGTCCTTATCGAGAAACTCTACAAATACATGGTAGCGAATCAATATCAAAAAGTCAAGGTTCTTAAGGCTTGAAGCAAGAAATTCTATTCTCTGCAATAATAAAGCCATATCCTCTGCTACTAAAGAAATTCTTAACCGTTCCGCTCAGCATTTTTTATTTCATCTAACCGTGTTATTAAAGTTCCGAACAGTGCCGTGCAGGCATTGAAAACAATGTGGATGTGGCAGGCAGAGCAGCGAAACACTATGGGCGACTTGTGGCAGGAAAGCGGAAAGGTTTTTACTGCGCTAAACGGCTCACCTATGCACCCGGACACGCTATCCGGCTGGTTCCGCGACTTCATCAAGACCACTGATTTGCCGCAGATACATTTGCACAGCCTGCGCCATACGAACGCAACATTGAACATTGCAAACGGTACGCCCATCACAACCGTTGCAGGTCAACTTGGACACGCAAACGCAAACACCACGGCAAAGATTTACGCCCATGCAATCAAGAGTGCACAGGCTGCGGCAGCGGATATGATGGATGATCTTCTGTCCAGAAATCGGACAAAAGTTGTGTCATAACGGACAAACAACGGACAAAGAATACTTCCTAAAATTCAGATCTGATCAAAAAGTCAGAAAAACCACCGTTTCACAAAGAAAACGGTGGTTTTTTTGGTTGCGGGAGAGGGACTTGAACCCCCGACCTCCGGGTTATGAGAAGCGCTCCACAGGGTTTTCATAGTCCCGTGGCAGCGCACGGCATCCCACGAAGTCAGTATTTTCAAGGGCTCCGGGGGATTTGCATTTCCATCTGTTCCCACCGTATACCATCGAATCCCACCGCGGTTGGTGTCAGCGTTGGTGTCAGCCCCAAAAAGGGGGCGGATAGTAAAGCCGATTGAGTTGGCCCAACCACGCGCAAAATGCACCTTTAGGTTTCTGCCTCTATGGGACTCAATTCATCAGGGTCCAGACAGAATAAGACACAGGTCATTAGGCTCGCATAATCGTACCAACACTTTAATCATTCAATCGCGCAGCATTACCATCGGAACACCATTCCGCAATTGGTAATGCTGTGTCACATTTTTAGGAGGATACAATGTCAGAATATACCCTTGAGATCAAACAGATCGTAGACTATCCACGATGCCGGGTCTACCGGCAATTCGTACAAACCTTGATAGCTGACCGGAGCATTCGCGTGAGCGGAGGCTCCGGTCTTTATTATTTTGTCGTGCTCTGTGCCTATGCCAACTTTCGCACCTCGTATAAGCGCATTGACGGCATCAGCTATACCATCTACCCCGGTGAATGGATCATGTCCATAGATGAACTGTCTCAGCATTTCCGCACCCGCTTCCGCCGCCAGACACTGGCTGCGCTGGAGGAGCTGCAAAAGAAAGACCTCATCAGCTTTCTTGTTCTCGGACATGGAAAACTGGTCAAATTCAAGATCCGGGACTGGCGGCGTCACAACATGATTCTCGACTACAACGCGCCCTGTCAGAAGGATACCGGCTTTTTCTTCTTCCCCGTTTCAACAGCTACAGAGTTGGTCAGTGCCGGTCATTGCTCGGAGATGGATGCCGTGCTGGATTTGTGGTTGAACACCGTCTATAACGATCCGCATGTCCTGGGCTCGGATGTTGGGC
>JAXFQY010000011.1:0-3191 GCA_034178705.1 Eubacteriales bacterium
CGGAATCTTTCTTTCCCAACAAAGTGGGAAAGAAAAGAGACGTTACCTGTAAAACAGCAATATGCCCCACAAAATTCAGCACAAATCCGGCGGCAAAATTCCGAAGATAATAAAAAAACATCGGGAACAATATCATAATATTTTCCTGATTTTTTTATTATATCAAAAAAGTAAACACTTGTCGAGAGAAAAATTCAGATTTTTTGAACAAATATTCGCTCAGCTCCACCGTGCAGGATGTTTTTTTGCAAAAGGCACGAAAAAACGCACAATCGGACAGAGCCGTGCGCAAAAAAAGAGGGGGGCTCAGAACAGCCCCTCTCCTATACAGTAAGCAGACGCTAAACCGGGGAAATATCTGCTTTCCGGATTAAATTGCTTTGCAAACATCGATCCAGTTGATAAAACCCGAATATTCTTCCAATTCCTTTAAGGATAATTCAATCGCGCTGTTGGAACTGCCGCATGCCGGAAAAACGGTCGAAAACCGTTTGAGTGAAATATCCAAATAAACATCCACTCCGGAGTTTACGGCAAAAGGACATACCCCTCCGACCGCATGTCCGATGAGGGGCTCTGCCTCATCAAAGGAGAGCATTTTTGCTTTTGTTCCGAAAAAAGCCTTGTATTTTGCATTGTCGATCTTAACATCGCCGGCGGCGACAATCAGAATCACTTTGTCCCCTGAATGAAATGCCAGCGTTTTGGCGATCCGGCTTTCTTCACAGTGCAAAGCGTGCGCCGCAAGAGCGACAGTTGCGCTTGAACTGTCGAACTCCAAAATTCTATCATCGATTCCCTTTGCTTTAAAATACTCCCTTACACGCTCAATAGACATTCTTTCCCTCCCGATTGGGTATTTTCAAAAACGGTCATGATTTCCGGCAGTTACTCTTCTCCGCCCGCCCGATTGTTTGCTTTTTGTTTCGCATGACGGCTTTCCCGATGGAGAACCGCCAAGTTGCTTGTGGCTTTCTCCTAATCCCTTTGCATGATATAACGGCTGTCCTTTATCGACTGCACAATTCTGAAACCCAATCGTTTATAGAGAGCAACCGCAGAGACATTCTGAATAAAAACATAAAGGAAAACAGGAAGCGTTGTCTCCGAACAGCATTTCCGAATGATTTCTGTCCCGATCCCCTGCCCTCGAAAGCATGGGAAAATATACAGATCGTCAATTTCCATTTTATTGTCGACCTGGCAAAAACAAAAATAACCGACCTTCTTTCCGTTGCACAAAACGCGTTGATAATCCTTCAGATTGTCTTCCACCTTCTTGCGCTCCCACGCCAGAACTGCGTCATAATCAATACTCTGAAGCTTCTCATATCGATCAATGAGTTCCTTGCAAAAGCGACAGATCGGCTCGATATCTGCAGCATCAGCGCCTTCATAGGTCAGATACATTAACGTTCAATCTCCTTCTCTGCCGCAGGAATGCCAACCGCAAGAAAGCGGCATAGGGTCACCGTGATCTTTCCGGCTTTCCCGAACAGAAGAAATCATCCTTTTTCAAGCCCCTTTTGATCATAACGAAATAGGGAACGATTTCGTTGAAAGCGAACAATAGAGTAAGAGAAACCCATGAAAGGAAAATGCTCAGAAACCGAAATGGATTTTACTTCCCGGTTCCAATCGTGCGGTGAAGCACTATATTCCAGTTGCGTGTCAAGAAATCAAGTTTGAATTTTTCTCAAAAACGGCGAAAACCCTTGATTTCTCAAGGGTTTTCAGGCGTTGTGCTTTTCGGCCGCACAATCATGTGCCTATAGGACAAAATTGCAACTTTATATCCACTCAAGGCGAGCGATTGCAACCGCACCTTTAATAGGAATCGTTTTACTATTCCATCCACAAGCGGTAATATAAAACTCACCGTCCTGCTCAAGCACTTCTCCTGCATGAGCATATAGCTTTGTAATCGGCATTGTGCCCCCGTGCCCACCATTATATTCTCCGAAATGCTTTGGATCGCTTGAACAAAATACCAATGTATCATTATAAGTGTCATCAGAACAGTCTGTGTACGTAACAAAAAGATAATACAAACCGTCTTTTTTTACGACAAATGGGGATTCAAATGCTCCCCATGCAGGAGTAAGAGGAGCTTCATCTCCGGATGTTAATGCATAATTCTCAAAAGTCCAATTTATAAGATCAGACGATGAAAAACATGAAATTGCACCTCTCTTGTTACAAACACCAACAACGTACATCAAATATTCATTATCTGAAACCTTAATAACAAAGTGATCTCTGTGAGCCCCCATCAGCGGTTCGTTCTTTAAATAAACTTTAGTTCCAAACCACTCGTACATATCAAATGAGACAGCCAACGATGTTGGCGACGGTCCATAAAACATATAATAGTTATCATCCTTGTTGATTACAAATGGTGACCAGGCAAGCGTTCCTCTGTCAATAGAACGTCCTACCTCTACAAAAGGTTTTAAAAGACTTTCACCAACCCCATGAACAAAATATCGTTCTTGAGCAGGAATCCCCTCGAAGCTCGTAATGCCGTATAAATGCCAGTTTCCGTCCGAGCCAACTACAACAGTATGATCATTAACATAATTTCCGTTTTTCTCGGGTTTGAATAATATTTGCCATTTTCCCGTTATTTGCGGAATTTTCATATAGCCACCGCCTTTCTTTTTTTATAATACCATAAATTCATGATTTGTTCAAGTGAAATATTCGGCTTGTGCCGAACGTGAAATAATTCAATACGCAAATTGTGAAATATTGCGCCTTTGTCGCAAAGTGAAATGAAATAAATCCCCCTCACGCCCGCAGGCGTATTTCACATGACGAAGCCATATTTCACTCGCCGAAGGCGAATTTCGTTGAAAAAAAGCACTTGCAATTGCAAGTGCTTTTTTCTGGCGCGCCCTAAAGGATTCGAACCTTCGACCTACCGGTTCGTAGCCGGGCACTCTATCCACTGAGCTAAGGGCGCATCTGCTTATCGCAGCTTTTATATAATAGCACAGAGAATCAGAAAAGTCAAGACTGAACAATGAAAAATTAGCAAAATTCCAAGAAAAAAACAAACAGCAGCTTCCTAAAAAACATCCGGTTTCAGAAAACCGGAGAAGAAGAAAAGTAACTAAGAGAGGCAAACGAATTCTCTTAAGGCAGTTGCGCTACGGTACTATGTCATCTTTTCAAAAGGATTTTGAAAA
>JAXFQY010000104.1:0-85828 GCA_034178705.1 Eubacteriales bacterium
GGCAGTGCCGGAAACGACGGCGGCACCGGAAACGACGGCAGCCCCGGAAACGACGGCAGCGCCGGAAACGACGGCAGTGCCGGAAACGACGGCAGCGCCGGAAACGACGGCAGTGCCGGAAACGACGGCGGCACCGGAAACGACGGCAGTGCCGGAAACGACGGCGGCGCCGGAGCCGGACACTCCCACAACGCAGATTATTGAAAATGCCGCTCTTCCGATGCTTTCGGGGTATCAGAACAATCTGACGGACGGTGCCGCCGATCCCATGATTTTGACGGCAAACGGCAAGTACTATCTGTATTCAACCGGCGGATCCGCTTTCTATGTGAAGATTTCCTCCAATCTCCGCTCATGGGTCAAGCAGTCGACACCGATTCTGAAGCTTTCCGATACGGCATGGGCAAAACAAAACGGATGGGCTCCGGAAGCGTATTTTTACAATGGGCGCTACTATCTTGTCTTTTCCGCCATGAATGCGAATGGGATACACTGTATTGACATTGCTGTTTCTGACAGTCCGAACGGACAATTCCGACCGCTGGCAGATACTCCGTTTTATGCACCCGGTTACAGTGTGATTGATGCCAGCCTGTTCTTTGACGACGACGGAAGAATTTATCTGTATTATTCCAAGGATTGCTCAACCAATACGGTAGACGGAAGACGGACAAGCCAAACCTGGGGAATCGAGGTAAAGTCGGATTTTTCCGGAACGATCGGAAAAGCGGTACTGATTTCCACGCCGGATCAGAGCTGGGAGATGATCAGCGGAGATCCCTTATGGAATGAAGGACCGGTTGTTTTCAAAGAAAACGGAACCTACTATCTTCTTTACAGTGCCAACTACTATCGTTCTCAGAACTATTCGGTCGGTTATGCAACAGCAAAGTCGCCGCTGACCTTCTTTACCAAGCCGAAAAACAATCGGATTCTTCAGGGAAACGGTAAAACGGTGACCGGTCCGGGACATTGCAATATCTTCCGCTCTCCGGACGGAAGCGAGCTCTATATCGTCTATCATGTTCATACCGTTCCTCCCACGATCGATAAGGGAAGAAGTGCCGCCATTGATCGTCTGCTGGTCAACGGGGACGGGACGCTTTCCGTTGCGGGACCGAGTCTTCTTCTGATGCCGGTTCCGTCCGGCGTCAATGGCTTTATTCGGGTTCACGATGGATTTTCCGTGACTGTTGACGGGGAATCGGCGCCAAACCCTTCTTACTCCGATGTCGAGAATATCTTTGACGGGGTGCTTGCCTCTAACAGCAAAGACTTGCTCTATTTCAAGGATGGCGGCACACTAACGCTTACTTTTGCGGATAAACTGCCTCTCAGCTCTCTTTGGGTTTATCCCGCACAGATGCTTTCTTACCGTCCGGCATCCATGACCGTTGAGATCAACGGAACCTATATTATTGAGAATATCAGCCTTGACAATGCGGACGGAGCCGCAGGAATTGCCTCTTTTGCCCGGCTTCCTTCCGATACCCTTGTTGAGACGGTCAAAATTACCTTCCATACAGCATCCGGAAGGGAATATGCCGCCATCAATGAGCTTGTTCTGATAAAAAAATAAAGAAATAGCAGGAAAAAACAGATAACAGATAAATGGAGAGAATGATGAAAAAGAGCATGAGATTTTTCAGTATTTTGTTGCTTACCGGAACACTGACCGCATTTCCGGCCTGTGATTCCGTAGCACCTGCAGAAACTACAGATCCCGCCTCCTCTTCCACTGAGGCCCCGGTTACTGAACCGGTGAACGAACTGACGGAGATTGAAAACGGGCGTGGATTGGCCGGCTCTTATTATGTCAATACTTTGGCGAACAGCGTAGCCGATCCGTTCATCTTCTATGAAAATGGGGTTTATTATCTCTATTGCACCGGCGGTTCGCAGTTCAAGGTCCGGACATCAAAGAACCTGACCAGCTGGGTGGTGCAGGAAACACCGATCCTGAAGCTTTCCGATACCTCGTGGGCGCAGGAAAAAGGCTGGGCACCGGAGTTTTACAAATATAACGGTAAGTATTACTTGATCTTTTCCGCCAAGGGAAAAAGCGGCTATCATGCGATCGACATTGCGGTTTGCGATACCCCGAACGGGGTTTTCAAGCCGGTCAATGATCAACCGCTTTATGCGCCGGACTACAGTGTGATCGATGCCAGTCTTCTGTTTGATGACGACGGAAGAATCTATCTTTTCTACTCCAAGGATAATTCCACAAACTATGTCAACGGAAAGCGCACAAGTCAGACCTGGGGAATCGAACTGAAGACGGACTTTTCCGGGACCATTGGGGAGCCGGTTCTGATTTCTACGCCCGAGCAGCCCTGGGAGATGCTTTCCGGCTCCGTTGTCTGGAATGAAGGGCCGATCGTATTCAAGGAAAACGGCAAGTATTATCTGCTTTACAGCGCAAACTATTATCAGAAGAAGGACTATTCTGTTGGCTATGCGGTCGGAGAGACCCCGCTCTCATTCTATAAAAAGGAGAAAAACGCCCGTATCCTTCTGGGAAACGGAGAGACTGTCACCGGACCGGGACATTGTAATATTTTCCGTTCTCCGGACGGAACCGAGCTGTTTCTCTGTTATCATGTTCATACGGTTCCCCCCACATCGGATGGGGGCAGAAGCCTTGCCATTGATCGTTTGATCGTCAAAGAGGACGGGACACTTTCCGTAGACGGACCGAGCGAAGTCCGTCGACCGCTTCCTTCCGGACTTGGCGGCTATACACATATCCGCGACGGTTTTATTGCTTCGGCGGAAGGGGAGGATGCGGAGTTCCCGAAAAGATCCTCGACCGATTATCTTTTTGACGGAGTGGTATCCCGGAATTTTTCCGATATCCTTTCTTTCGGAAAGGATGGAGGTTCTCTTGTTCTGAACTTTGAGACACCGGCTACCGATCTCGGTTCGATCTGGATTTACCCGTGTGTATATGACGGTTATGCCCCCGCATCTGTGGATGTGGAAATTAACGGAAAATATCTGATCCGGGATCTCCTGTTTCTCGGTACAAAGGGGGCACCGGTTACCGCAAACCTTGACAAACTGCCGGAGGGAACCGCGGTGGAAAGCGTTCGCGTAATCGTTCATCCCAAGGATGGGAATTCCTATGCCGCGTTGGCGGAGGTAATTCTGATTTCGAAGAAGGCCCAATAATTGAAATTACTATTGACAAACTGCGCCTGTCCTGTTATAATACAAGCATCGGTTGGGGCATTAGCGCAGTTGGGAGCGCACAACACTGGCAGTGTTGGGGTCACGGGTTCGAATCCCGTATGCTCCACCAGAAAAAAAGCACGCGAGAGCGTGCTTTTTTTCAAAAGTCAATCCTTTGCGAGATTTATGGAATTTGATTCATGGTCCATGCTGTTGTTTGCAGTTTCGCCTTACCGCAATACCTATTAATTGAGAGAAAAAGAATACAAACGTGGAGACGGTTCAATTTGTTATACAGACGGAATCCGTAAGGATTGATGAAGTTGAAACCGTTGCTCCGCTGATCAAAGCGGAGCTGACCTTCTGGCAGAAAATTTTAAGACTATCTATATTAAGGAATCACGGCGACTGAAAAAATCCGGAAAGAAGCAGAGACAATGCCCGAAAGGGCAAGGTCTCTGCTTCTTGCTGGTTGAACCAAAAATTGAATAGGCAAAGAGGGAAAACAAAGCCTAAAGATCCGTTTTTCCATAGAACATGAAAGGATTTGAAGCGGAATTTATGTCCTGTATATCAGTCAGTAATGCCGCAAAGGGACTTTCCTGCGAAAAATCAGTGAATCTTGTTTTTCTTTCTCTGCTTATGCCGGAAAACAGAAAGCACAGGGGAATTTCACTTGATTTCCCGCATGGAATATGCTAAACTGAAGAAAAGCAAGAAAAGGAAAGTGCCGAAAAGAGAATCGTTTTCAAATAGGTTCCGGATGGAGGCTAACATATGCTGTCAACATTGTATTCCGCAGGGTTGTGCGGGATCGACGGGTTTGAGGTAACGGTAGAGTGCAGCGAGCAAAAAAAGCTGGAGGGCTTCGATGTGATCGGGCTTCCGGATGCTGCAGTCAAGGAGGCA
Organism: Eubacteriales bacterium; assembly: GCA_034178705.1. Taxonomy (GTDB): domain Bacteria; phylum Bacillota; class Clostridia; order Oscillospirales; family CAG-272; genus RUG12395. Next base: position 4,084 of record JAXFQY010000104.1, read on the forward strand.
AAGGATCGTGTTCGGACCGCCTGTGTAAACAGCGGCTTCCGATTTCCGGAAACCCTTCTGACCGTAAATCTTGCTCCTGCCGCAAAAAAGAAGGAGGGAGCGGGCTTTGACTGCGCGATTCTTCTTTCTATTCTGCGATGCTCCGGTGTCATTCCCGAGACAATTGACATGAGTCGATTTTCCTTTTTCGGAGAGCTTTCGCTTTCCGGGGCACTGCGCCCGATCCCCGGAGCGCTGCCGCTTGCCATTGCTGCGGCGTCTGCAGGGCGGCGGGAGCTGTTTGTTCCGGCGGAAAATGCCGCAGAAGCTTCTGTTGCGGACGGCGTCACGGTTTATCCGGCGGACAGTATTACGGCAATTGTACGCCATCTTCGCGGAGAGCAGCCAATTGCTCCTGTCCGTTTCGACCGTTCATCTTTTTTTGCCAATCTTCCGGAAAATATTCCGGATCTTTCCGATGTAATGGGGCAGGAGCGCGCCAAGCGTGCGCTGGAAATTGCCGCTGCGGGCGGACACAATATCCTGCTGATCGGGCCTCCCGGTTCGGGAAAATCCATGTTGGCAAAGCGCCTTCCGGGCATTCTTCCCGATCTGACCTATGAGGAAGCGCTGGAAACCACAAAAATCTATTCGGTTGCCGGTTTGATGCGGGAACATGAAACCTTGGTCCGCACAAGACCCTTCCGCTCACCGCATCACACGATGTCGGCGCCGGCACTTGTCGGAGGCGGACATGTTCCGCAGCCCGGAGAGGTGTCGCTTGCCCACAACGGCGTGCTGTTCCTTGACGAGTTTCCGGAGTTTTCCAAGCAGGCCTGTGAGGCTCTTCGTCAACCCCTTGAGGATGGGGTGATTACCGTAACCCGTGTCAGCGGGCGGGTTCGCTATCCCTGTCGCTTTATGCTTGTCTGTGCGATGAATCCCTGCCGCTGCGGTTTCTTCGGTCATCCGACAAAGCCCTGTACCTGCCGTCCGGATGAGGTAAAAAAGTATCTTTCCAAAGTGAGCGGTCCGCTTGCCGACCGCGTGGATATTCAGATTGAAGTTCCGGCAGTCAGTTATGAAGAAATGACAGGAAAGCGGCGCGGAGAAACCTCCGCGGAGGTCCGCGCGCGTGTGAATGCCGCTCGGAGGTTTGCTCTTTCCCGTTTTGCTTCCGCAGGACTGAGCGATCAATTCTGCAATGCTGCCATGACGCCGCGTCAAATCCGGCAGTTTTGTGTTCTGGAAAAGGAGGCGGAGCAGCTTCTGAAAACCTCTTTTGAACGGCTTGGTTTGTCGGCACGCGGATACGACAAGATATTGCGTGTTGCCAGAACCATTGCGGATCTTGACGGGAGTGAGAGCATTACCGCCCGCCATGTAGCGGAGGCGGTGCAGTTCCGCTCGCTTGACCGCTCCTACTTTTCAAATTGAAATGCCGTGTGATACAACGGGTTCTCCGAAATACAGAAAGGCTGTCCTATGAAAATTCTGCTGACAGATGCAAAAACCATTACGAATAATGATCTTGATCTTTCTCCGCTTTCTGCGCTTGGGGAGCTTGAGCTGCACGAGCTTGTTCCTCAGGAGGAGCTTGCTGCTGTGATTGCCGCATCCCACTGCGATGCCGTGCTTTGCAACAAGTCACGGATCGGTGCGGCTGAGATGGATGCCAGTCCGAATCTGAAGTATATCGGAGTATTCGCAACCGGTTATAATAATATTGATGTGGCGGCTGCTGCCGAGAGGGGAATCTGCGTTTCCAACGCAGGTACATACTCTTCTGATGCTGTTTGCCAAACTGTTTTTTCCTATATTCTGGCTTATTATTCCCGCATCGCCGAGCAAAATGCTTTTGTGCAGGCGGGTGGCTGGAAGAACAGTCCGACCTTCTCCGCTTTTGTTTGTCCGACCCACGAGCTTGCGGAAAAGACGATCGGTATCGTTGGTTACGGTTCAATCGGAAAAACGGTTGCGCGTGTTGCCCATGCCTTCGGCATGCAGGTGCTTGTCACGACACGGACGCCGCGGGAGGACGCTTCTGTTTCCTTTCTTCCGCTTGACCGGTTGCTTGCCTCGGCGGATATCGTTACCGTTCACTGCCCGCTGACGCCCGAAAGTGCCGGCATGTTTGACTATGCGGCATTTTGCGCGATGAAACGCGACGCTCTCTTTATCAATACTTCCCGCGGCGGTACGGTTGTGGAGGCGGATCTGCGCCGTGCACTGGAGGAAGAAAAAATCGGTGCCGCTGCCGTGGATGTTCTCTGCACAGAACCGATGAGCGCCGATTGCCCGCTTTTCGGCGCAAAAAATCTTACGATTACGCCGCATTCCGCATGGGCGCCGATTGAGACACGCCGCCGTTTGCTTGCCATTGTTACCGATTGTCTGCGTTCCTTCCTTGAAGGCGCGCCGAAAAACAAAGTCAACTGAAAACCGAAAGCGGCACACCCGGTCAGATGAGACAAAAGAACCGCTGCCCGGGAGCGGCAAACGGTTAGAAAACCGCGTTGACCGTTTGAAGCCGAGACGGGTTGATAATAAGGTTCCTGCTTGTAACAGAATATGGAAAACAGCCCGGACAGGCAAATGTCCGGGCTGTTTTTTGCAAGTACACTTGTAGGGATTCCCTTTTTATTCAAATGTGCCCTTTGGCTTATTGATAACAGGTCCAGTCGGGGTCGGCGATCCGTTTCGTCCAGCTTTCATACAGGCTGTTTTTGCGTTTGTAGCAGTGACTGTTTGTGGCTTCCTGTACAGCGAGGTAGTACCAATCATCCGGGTTGTTGTCCGGCCAAACCTTCATGTCGCTGAGCAGGTCGTTTTCAGTCTCGGGGGCGCGGCAAAGTACACGGTTGAGCAGCACGATGGCTTCGGCGCGGGTTATATTGGTATCCGGGCGGAAAGTGCCGTCCGGATACCCTTTGATCCAGCCCAGGGCGGCGGCCTGTTCGATTTCGGCTTTTGCCCAGTGACCGGAGATATCGGTAAAGCTGCTGTGTCCTTCGGTCCGGTTGGTGTCAAAGCGAGCGCAGATAACCGCAAACTCCGCACGTGTAATGTCGGATTCCGGTTCAAAGGTGTCCGCGGACCTTCCCTTAACAATGCCCAGCTTCGCCAAGGTGGAGATGACCTGATGGCACCACATGTCCTCGGTTACATCCGTAAAGGGGTGATCGGAAGTCATGCTGTCATCCCGGATATCGTTCTCCAACAGACGGAAGAAGATCGCGGCAACCTCGGCACGGCTGATATTTGCCCCGGGCCGTACCGTGCCGTCCGGATACCCGATGATATAGGCAAAGTGATTGTCGCCATCAAGCATGCCCGGTACCGTGGATACCTTCCACCCTGCGTAAACTGTTTGGGAGGCGTTCATCGTGACGCTGGTAATTCTTTTGGTCAGTGTTTTATCGGTATACCAGCCGGTAAACTCAAACTCCTTGCGCGTGGGAACCTTGTCGAGCTGAACTGTCGTGCCGAGGGCATAGTACTCGTCCTTATAGGATGTGCCGCCGTTGGATTCATAGGATAGGGTATAATAGGGGGTCGCTTTTTTGTTTCACTGGGCATATACGGTCAGATTGCCGGTGACAACGGTATCTCTTCCGAACTTTTCCCCCTTTCCGTCCCGTTGTGTGTTCCAGCCTGCGAACTCATATCCGCTGCGTGTGGGCTCGGCAGGCATGGAGTCGCCGAGCGTTTCCTCCTCCGGAACCTGCACAGAGCTTGCGCTTCCCGTTGCCGGCTCTCCCCCTGCTGCATCGAAAGTAACGGTGTATCGTAACCGTGGAATCAACCGGGTTTCCGTTATATTTGAAGGAACAATCACGGGAGTCTGGTCGGCAAGCTCTGTGCTGACACGTCCGAAAGCTTCCAGAACCTTTCCGGCTTCAAAGGCACTGTTCGGCAGGGTCGCCCGGAAGGTAAGGATCGCATTTCCCGCAGTTCCTGTTACCTTTGCTTTCAGAGAAAGGCTCAGAATACCTGTATCCGGATCATAAAGAGCATCGGCGTTTCCCCGTTCGAAAATGTCACTGTCCAGTTCAAGGGTGTCTGTATCGCAGTTCAAGGCTCCATCCAGCTGAATGGTTACCCGGAATTCCTGCCCGGATTGAATTTGGCCTGCCAGGTTGTCAGGCAGGGAATAGGTTGCTTTGTAGTTGACCGGATAGTCATCTTCGACAATGTTTGCTTTTATCCTTTCCGGTGCGTCGATGTGCAAAGATCCGTAATTCTGCGTGGGCTGAACAACGGCGACGGCGCAGCCGTTGGCGTTCAGATCGGCAGCCGGAATGGTAAGGTGGACAGCACCGTCTTTCCGGTTGGTTTTGTATATGTGGATGGCTGCGTTTTTTCGGGTATACCCTCTGCGTCCGTTTCCTGTGTCAGGATATAGACGGGAAGGGTATCGTCTGTCTTCAGCCCCCACAGCTCCAGTTCTGCAGTGCCGTCGCGCTGTGTCCAAAAGGTTGCAAGGGGCTCTCCCCAACCTTTCCCGGCAGAATCTTCGCTCAAAATACGGATACTGTAATCTCCGGCATTCCCTATTCTGATGTTCCTGCTGCCATCGGCGGGAGCAACGCTTTTGCTGTCCTGCCGCATCGTCACGCAGCCGGTTTGAAGATTGAACCCCTCTGTAATTCGGACATATCCGTTTGCCGTTTTCCCTTTTACACCCTTGTCGACAGCGATGCTTTGAAGAATTCCGCTGTTCAGTTCGACTGTCAGATTGGCACTTCCTGTGAGAAAAACACCTGCATCCCCTGTTCCGCCTTCCAACAATTCATTATTTGTGATGGAACCGCCGTTCATAATAAACTTGGCCCTGTCTTTTCTCAATTGAATCGTACCGGCTTTTGCCTTGTTGCCGGAAATTGTGCCGCCGTTCATGGTCAGGGTGCAGTCCCCTTGCTGTACCTCAATCACCCCGTACTTACCGGTGCTGGTGTTGCCGGTAATCTCGGCGCCGTCATAAAGAGACGCGAAGGAACTATTGCCGTTTGTTACCACATAGATTGCTCCTGCCGGGGCTTCGTTGTTGCTGATTTTTCCGTAAATATAGGCGGTGGTGCCGCTTTGCACATAAACCGTAGAAATCGAAGGGGTCTTGTTGCCGCAGATACGTCCGCTCTGCCCGAGTGTGAAAGAAGAACCGAGAACCAGGCGAATCACAGGATCGTTTTTTCCGTTGATTCCGCTGATTGTCCCGCTTATGACGATGTTTGCACCTTCCGAATTGATTGCCTGTGTATTTTGCAAATTCTGAATGCAGGCGCCCTCCTGCATCTCAAAGGTTGCACCCAGAAGATGGATCGCATAATGCCCACGGTTTGCAGCCGGATATTCCCTATCATCGCAGATTGTACTGCCGCTTTCCATAATGAGTTTGCCGGCACCGGTCATGTATACCGCAGACATACCGCCGAAATTCTTCAATGTTGTGCCTGCACCGAGAAGGATGGTGCCGGTACCGCTGTAAGAGGCAAGGATGGCATCCTGCACATAGTCTAGGTTTCCGCCTGTGCCGTCCGTTTTTGCAAAAGAAAATTTGTTTCCCATATGCTTTCCGGCATCATCCAAAGTGATGTTTTCAAGACGCAAGGAAGCTTTCTCAAGCCCGTCCCCTTCGTCGGCTTTGGTGCCGCCCACCTCAATCATGGCAGGATGATACCAGCTACGCGCGTTATCTGCCTGTGTGGCGAAAGCGTCCCCGCGGGTAAGGGTGTAAGGCCCGCCGTCATCGCTGGTAATCGTCAGATCCTTGTTGTAGAACCGTGCGCACGAAGTCACGATCAAATCACTCATGACATAAATTGTTGCGCAGTCCGGGGATTCGGTTACTGCCTTTGCCAGTGTGGCGTAGGGTTTTTCCTTCGTCCCGTCTCCGTTTTCATCCGAACCTTCACGGCTGACATAAAGTCCGATCGTGCTGCCGCCGGGCTTTGCGCCGGAATTGTTCAGCGCTTCGACCGATACTCCCCATGGGAAAAATCCAACGGTCAGAACCAATGCAATCAAACCTGCCAAGACTCTTTTTTTCATACTGCTGCTTCCTTTCAGTCATTTTGAAAGTCAGTCAATTTTGAAAGGTGTACTTTTGCAAATTTAGAATATTAATCCAGATTTTACTCTAATTGGGTTGACAAAAGCTTAATCGGCAAATATAATAAAGCAATGTATGTATTGTCACTCAATTTGAAAAAGTACACTTTTGCGAATGGAAGCAGAAAATCAAAGCAGGGATTGTTTAATCCGTATTTTCAAGCTTTCGTATTTTGCCGTAGAAGGTTCCGACCGGCATGTGGCAGGCTGCTGCTGCCTCTTTCAGCGTCAGAGTCTTTGCCTTCCACGCTTTGTATATTTCGGTAAAGTTATCGGGAAGCGGAAGCGGCGGTCTGCCAAACTTTACCCCTTTGATTTTGGCTGCCGCAATGCCTTCCGCCTGCCGTTGCCGAATGTTGGTGCGCTCGTTTTCCGCAACAAAGGAAAGCACCTGCAAAACGATGTCGCTGAGGAAGGTTCCCATCAGATCTTTGCCCCTGCGTGTGTCCAACAGCGGCATGTCCAAAACCACAATGTCAATGCCTTTTTCCTTAGTCAAGCTTCTCCAGTGTACCAGGATCTCCTCATAATTGCGCCCCAGACGGTCAATGCTTTTGATGTAGAGCAGATCGTCTTTTTTGATTTTCCGGAGCAGCTTCTTGTACTGCGGTCGGTCAAAGTTTTTGCCGGATTTCTTATCTGTATAGATATTGTTTTCCGGTACACCGATTTCCTGCATTGCTAAAAGCTGACGGTCCTCATTCTGGTCCTTGCTTGATACGCGGATATACCCGTAAATCGTTCCCGTATCTTATCTCGCCTCCTTGTCTGTTTTTTTATGCTATTGTATTCTGTATAATCTGCTTTTTTGCCGTGTGCTCTCTTTTTTTCGGTTTTCATTTGCTTTTTTTGATCGGATTGCCGGGATTATTCGGCACCGTTCATGGTATTATTATGCCTCAAGGAATCCCCTTCCTATCCTCTGTTATGCAGGGGGCTGTGAATGGATGTTTTTCTGAATATGCCGATTGATCTTTTCGCATCAGACTCTCTTTTTGTTTTTTTGCAGGATTGGGCTAAGCAGAAAGAAAAAACGGGCAGATTTCACGGGGCTGCCTGCAAGATCCGTTGGAAATCCGTTTTGCCAATCGGTAATCTATCCCCAAAGTACGGATAAAATACGCGAAGGGACACTTCAGATAAGAAGTGTCCCTTCCGGATTCCGTTTTTTGATAATCTTCGGATTCTCGCAATTCCCGATGAAAAACTCCCCTGTGAGATTTACTCTTGAGGGAAACGGAATCAGCGGATCTCGGTAACCGTATAGTCGCGATCCTCCACCGCTTTTTTCAGGACGGCATCATCAAGGGGAGCGTTGAGCGTGACAACGGCGGTGCCCGTTTCGTGGCTGACACAGGCTTCCGCGACCTCCGGAAGCGCTTCCAGCGCTTTTTTTACCGAAGCCTCGCAGTGACCGCACATCATTCCCGTGATACAAATTGTTTTCTCCATGGTTTTCATTTTCTCCTTTTTATCAGAATTCTTTTGATGACCGGAATCGTTATTCCGGAGTTTGAACAGGTTAAGACGCAGGGCATTCAGCACCACACAGACACTCGAAAGGCTCATGGCGGCGGCGCCGAACATAGGATTGAGGGTCAGTCCGAGAGGGATAAAAACGCCGGCAGCGAGCGGAATCCCGATTGTGTTATAGAAAAATGCCCAGAACAGATTTTCCCGGATATTCCGCAGCGTGGCACGGCTCAGTCGGATTGCGGCGGGGACGTCCGCAAGCCGGCTGTGCATCAGAACCACATCCGCCGCGTCAATCGCAACATCGGTGCCTGCGCCGATGGCGATGCCGATATCGGCACGTGTCAAAGCAGGCGCATCATTAATGCCGTCACCGACCATTGCCACCTTCCCTTGCTGTTGGAGACGGCGGATTTCGCTTTCCTTGTCCTGCGGAAAGACGCCTGCAATTACCCGGTCGACCCCAGCCTGTGCACCGATTGCCCGCGCTGTGCATTCATTGTCCCCTGTGAGCATGACAACGCGGATTCCCATTCTGTGCAGTTCCCGGATCGCATCCGGACTGTCCTCCCGGAGTTTGTCGGCAACTGCAATTACACCGAGCAGCCTGTTTTCGATGCAGAAGAACAACGGTGTTTTCCCCGATTCCGACCATTTTTCCCCCTGTTCCTTCAGCGCATCGGGAATTTCCGCTTGTGTGCCGATAAAACGGAGATTCCCCCCGCAGAGAGTTTTGCCGTGCAGCCGGGCAGTCAGTCCGCTGCCGGGAATCGCCTGAAATTCCGTAACCTCTTCCGCGGAAAGACCGGCCTCCTCTGCTCTCCGCAGAACGGCTTTAGAGAGGGGATGCTCGCTTTTTTTCTCAAGGGAATAAGCAAGCCCAAGCAGTTCTGCATCTGTTACTCCGGGCGCTGCCAGAAGATCGGTAACGCTCGGTTCTCCGGATGTAACAGTTCCGGTTTTATCCAGTGCAACGATCTGTATTCTTCCGGTTTCCTCAAGAGAGGCAGCGTTTTTGAACAGAATGCCGTTTCTGGCACCGAGTCCGCTTCCAACCATGATCGCCACCGGTGTGGCGAGCCCCAAGGCGCAAGGGCAGCTGATGACAAGTACGGAAATGCCGCGCGCCAGTGCATAGCCTGTGCTTTGCCCGAGCAGCAGCCATACGGCTGTGGTTACTGCCGCGATGAGAATAACGGCGGGAACAAACACCCCGGAAACCTTATCGGCCAGCTTGGCAATCGGTGCTTTTGTTGCCGCCGCGTCGCTGACCATCCGGATAATCTGCGAAAGAGTTGTGTCTTCTCCGACCCTGGTGGCACGGCATTTCAGAAAGCCGGACTGATTGACCGTCGCGGCGCTGACCGGAGCGCCCGGAAGCTTGTCCACCGGGATGCTTTCCCCGGTTAATGCTGCTTCGTTGACCGCGCCTGCTCCCTCCAGGACCACACCGTCAACCGGAATGCTTTCCCCCGGTCGGACAATAAAAAGATCGTTTTTTTGTACCTCATCGATCGGAACGGTCTGCTCCGCTCCGTTTCGCAGTACCGTAGCTGTTTTGGGGGCCAGCTTCAGCAACCCCTTCAGGGCGTCTGTGGTTTTTCCCTTCGATCGTGCCTCCAGCGTTTTCCCCACGGTAATCAGCGTGAGGATCATTGCGGCGGACTCGAAGTAGAAATCCATCATATACCGCATAACCGCTTCCTCGTCACCGCGGACCTGCGCGCCGGTCATCGCGAACAGCGCATATGTGCTGTATCCGAAGGCGGCCGTAGCGCCAAGCGCAACCAGCGTGTCCATGTTGGGTGCCCCGCGAAACAGGCTGAGGAACCCGCTTATGAAGAATTTCTGATTGATGACCATAATGATGACGGTCAGAAGCAGCTGGGTCAATCCCATTGCCACATGGTTCCCGTCATAGAACGAAGGGAGCGGCCAGTTCCACATCATATGGCCCATCGAAAAGTACATTAGGATCAATAAAAAGAAGACCGACCACACAAGTCTGCGCCGCAGGATCGGGGTTTCCCGGTCCTGAAGCGGATCTTCTTCCGCGGCGGTTGCTTTTTCTGCCGTTTCGGCGGTTTTCAGCGAAGCGCCATAGCCGGCCTTTTTCACTGCCGCAAGGATGGATTCCGGGTCCGCGCTACCCTCAACACCCATTGAATTTGTCAACAGATTTACCGAGCAGGACGTTACTCCCGGAACGGCCGAAACCGCCTTTTCCACTCTCGCGGAGCAGGCGGCACAGCTCATGCCGGTGATCCGATACTGTGTCATCATTTACCTCCCGGATTTTCCGAATTCCTTTTATTTCATCAGCTTTTGCAGGGTAGCGAGAAGCTCGTCAATCACTTCCTCCTTGCCGGCGCGGATATCCTGCGCCACGCAGGTCCGGATATGCGCGGCGAGCAGTTCCCGGTTGAAGGCATTCACTGCTGCGTTGACCGCAGCAGATTGAACCAGAATATCCGGGCAGTAGGCTCCGTTTTCCACCATCCCGCGAATGCCTCGCACCTGCCCCTCAATCCGGTTGAGACGGTGAATGAGACGTTTCGTTTCCTCCGGAGAGCGTTGCTTTTTTCTTTGTATACAGCAGCATTTTTTCGGTTCCGTGGTTTCCATTTTGTTTCTCCATTCTTTTTCTTGCGTGTATTATATACCCCCATCGGGTATATGTCAAGAGAAAAGAACAGAAAAATCGCTCTGAGAATCAGTTCAGAAGATAGATTCCGAGATTCAGATATCCGGCGAAGGTGACCCAGAGAAGATAGGGAATTTGCAGATATGCTGCCCACGGTACGACACGCCGGTACAGAAGGATTGTCAAGAGAATCAGGAACCAAAGGAGGCAAAGCCAGATGAAGGAAAAAAGGAATGCCTCTGCCCGGAAGAAAAAGAGAGTCCAGAAAAAGTTGAAGATCAGACTGATCGCGTAGACAGTCAGTCCTGCGCCTGCATCCCGGCTGTCCGGAGAAAGGAATACTCCTGCGGCACTGATTCCCATCAGAAGATAGAGGAGGGTCCAGACGATGGGAAAGATAAGAGCAGGAGGAGAAAGCGGCGGCATTTCGATACGATCATACAGCTTCGTTCCTCCTGCAGTCAGAAGAGCGGAAAGCCCCCCTACCGCGAGCGGAATCGCACAGGAAATCAGATATGGTTTTAGTTTTTTCCACATAAAAATTCACCCCGCGCTTAGCGTATGCCGGCGGGGGGTGTTTTATGCAGTTGGGGAATCCGGAGCAGGGGAAAGTACGGTACTGCTTTCGCACAGCTCGGCAAGCAGAGTCAGAAGGGCATCGCCTGACAGGGTTCCGTTCACATTGAGGCGGCAGAGACAGCGGAGGGAGGATCGATCCCTGAGGCGAAGAAGACTGACGCCGTGCTGGGTTGTGACACTGATGGCCGCACCGCAGTCTGCGAATATCGCGTCGGCCTGCGGGGTGGTTTTTCCGAATGGGTAAACCATGACGAAAACCCGACACCCAATACCCGCTTCCAGTTCTGCTTTGCTGCGTTCCCAATCGGAGCGCAGCGCCGCTTCGTAATCTGCGTCACTTTCTCCTTCTTTCTGAAGTACGCCGTCCCGGAAATCGGTATCCAGGCTGTTGTTGTGCATGTCATAGGTGTGGGACTGAAAGTCCAGTATGCCGCGCTCATAGTATTTTCGCGCCTCTTCGTAGGAGAAGTGGGGATACATGGCGGCACCGGTGTCCTTGTAGGTGTCCTTTCCGACGCTGACGCCGATGACCGCAACGCAGGCACGCATTCCGAATTCCTCAAGGATAGGTGCTGCGAGTGTCAGATTGCTGCGGTAGCCGTCGTCAAAGGAGAGCAGTACAGGTTTTTCCGGAAGCGGAGCTTTCCCATCGACATAGTCGACAAGCTCCGCGTAGGTTACTGCGGTATAGCCTGCGTCCCGCAGCGCGGCAAGCTGCTCCCGGAATGCCGCGGTGGAGAGGATCATGTCGGTTTCCTCCTCCGGATTTTCGGTGAAGGCGTGGTACATCAGAATCGGAATGGGAACGCTGTCCGGCAGCTGCTTTTCCGAGCAGGCTGAGAAAAACGGGAGCACAAGAAGAAGGAGAAGAAAAAGCCGACGTTTCATGCCATTTACCTCCTGCTTTTCTCCAGTGCAATTTTCAGATATTGCCCGGTATAGGTTCCGCTTGCGGCGATCTCCTCCGGCGTGCCGGCGGCAACGATTTGTCCCCCTCCTTCTCCGCCCTCCGGGCCGAGGTCGAGAATATAGTCGGCGCATTTGATGACATCCAGGTTGTGTTCGATGACAAGAACGGTATTTCCCGCATCGACAAGCCGTTGCAGAACGGCAAGAAGATGTTCCACATCTGCCGCGGCAAGGCCGGTGGTCGGCTCATCAAGGACATAGATTGTTTTACCGGTGCTGCGCTTGGCGAGCTCGTAGGCCAGCTTGACGCGTTGTGCTTCTCCTCCGGAGAAGGTTGTCGCACTTTGACCGAGACGGACATATCCGAGTCCGACATCGCAAAGCGTAGAAAGCTTGCGCGACACAGTCGGGATATCCGCAAAGAAGGAGAGTGCCTCCTCAATCGTCATTTCCAGAACATCACTGATATTCTTCCCTTTGAAGCGCACCTCAAGGGTGTCACGGTTATAGCGATGCCCGTGGCAGACATCGCATTTGACGTAGACATCCGGTAAAAAGTGCATTTCAATACACTTGACTCCGTCTCCCTGACAGGCTTCGCAACGTCCTCCGGCAACATTGAAACTGAAGCGCCCCTGCGTGTAGCCGCGCTGTTTCGCGTCCTTCGTTGCGGCGAAGAGCGCACGGATATCGTTAAAGACCCCGGTATAGGTTGCCGGGTTGGAACGCGGTGTCCGTCCGATCGGGCTCTGGTCGATACAGATTACCTTGTCAAGATACTCTGTTCCCTCAATCGAATCGTATTTTCCCGGTACGGTAAAGGCGCGATTGAGCTGCCGCGCAAGTGCACGGTAGAGAATCATGTTCACAAGCGACGATTTGCCCGACCCGGATACACCGGTGACACAGGTGAAGGTACCAAGCGGGATCGAAACATCAATGTTTTTCAGGTTGTTCTGCTTTGCTCCCCGGATGGTGAGAAACTGTCCGTTTCCCGAGCGGCGTACGGCCGGAAGGGCGATCACCCGTCGGCCGGAGAGAAAGTTCGCCGTTACCGATTCCCGGCATTCCTGAAATTCCTTCGGGGGCGCGGCGGCAATCAGTTTCCCGCCGTGGACGCCCGCTCCGGGGCCGATATCGACGATAAAGTCTGCATTCATCATGGTTTCTTCATCATGTTCCACGACAAGGACGGTATTTCCGAGATCCCGGAGTTTCTTCATGGTTGCGATCAGTTTGCCGTTGTCGCGCTGATGGAGACCGATGCTCGGCTCGTCGAGAACATACATTACGCCGGTCAGGGCACTGCCCATCTGCGTTGCCAGGCGGATACGCTGTGCTTCACCCCCCGAAAGGGTTCCCGCTTGGCGGGAAAGCGTCAGATAGGAAAGCCCCACATTTTGCAGAAATCCGAGACGGGATCGGATTTCTTTCAGAATATCCCTTGCGATAATTCCTTTTTCCCCTTCCGGATTCAGTTCTCCGAAGAAGGAAACGAGACGTTCGACCGTAAGAGAGCAGAGCTCGCTGATGGAAATGCCGCCGACCGTTACCGCAAGCGCGGACGGATTGAGTCGCTTCCCGTGGCATTCGGGACACTCGCTTTGTTCAAGGAACTGGGAATAGTTATCTCCCGGAAAGGTGGCAATGCGGCGTTCCACGGTGTTGACGATTCCCTCAAATTTGACAATCGAGCGGTTAGTTCGCTTGCCAAAGGTGCGAACGACATCATACATCTCGTTTCCCGTTCCGTAAAAAAGGGCATGCAGTGCCTCTTCGGAAAAATCCGAAATCGGCATATCCAACGTAAAGCCGTGGCTTTTTCCGACAGCGGCGATGAGGGGACCGCTCCAGCTGTCCTCCCCTGTACTTTTGAAACCGTTGGCTACGATGGCCCCTTGCGCGATGGAAAGCGAGCGGTCGGGAATCAGTTTGTCCGGGGAAACATGGGAAAGCTCCCCGAGTCCGGAACAGCGCGGGCAGGCGCCGCAGGGATTGTTAAAGGAGAACATCCGCGGCTCCAGTTCCCCGAGGCTGATATTGTGTTTTTCACAGGCAAAATTCTGTGAGAACTCAAGAATCTCACCTTGTCCGCCGTCGCGCGGCAGAATCTCCGCCTTCATGTATCCGTCCGCTGCATGCAGCGCCGTTTCGGCGGAATCGGAAAGACGGGAGCGCAAGTCAGGCTTCATGACAAGCCGGTCGACTACAATGTCGATATCATGCTTTTTGTTTTTATCAAGATGGATTTCTTCGCTGAGATCGTAGATGCTTCCGTCGATTTTGACACGGACGAAACCGCTTTTTTTGGCATTGGCAAGCACCTTTTCGTGCATTCCCTTCGCACCGCGTACAACCGGAGCGAGAATCAGAAAGCGCGTTCCCTCCGGAAGCTGCATGACACGGTCAACGATACTGTCGGTTGTCTGCATCGAAATCTCCTTTCCGCAGACCGGGCAGTGAGGGACGCCGATGCGTGCGTAAAGCAGACGCAGATAATCATAAATCTCCGTGACGGTTCCGACGGTGGAGCGGGGATTTTTGGAGGTTGTTTTCTGGTCGATTGCAACAGCTGGAGACAGCCCTTCGATGGAGTCGACATCCGGTTTGTCCAGTTGACCGAGGAACATGCGCGCGTAGGAAGAGAGGGATTCCACAAATCGGCGGTGCCCTTCGGCGTAAAGCGTGTCAAACGCAAGAGAAGATTTGCCGGAGCCGGACAGACCGGTAAAAACGGTCAGCTTGTCGCGCGGAATCTCCACATCGACGTTTTTCAGATTGTTTTCCCGCGCACCGCGGACGATGATTTTTCTTTCCATTTTTTTCTCTTTGCTTATCGGTTTTTTTGTCTGCAGTTTCAGCCGTTCTTTTCGTTTTCTTCGCGAAGCTCCCTGACCCGGTCGCGCAGATAGGCTGCCCGTTCAAACTCCAGATGGGAAGCGCAGCGACGCATTTCCGCGGTCAGCTCCTCAATCAGTCTGGCGCGTTCGGTTTTGGAAAGTTTCTTCTTTTTCACGGTCACGGTGACTTTATCCGGTTCCGGCTTCGGCATTGCAGTGTCGATCAGGTCACGGACCGCCTTCCGGATTGTCTGGGGGGTGATGCCGTGTTCATCGTTGTATTGCTGCTGAATTCTCCTGCGACGCTCCGTTTCTTCCACGGCGGCACGGATTGAGCGGGTCATCTCATCTGCATAAAGGATAACATGTCCTTCCGCATTTCGCGCGGCTCTGCCGATTGTCTGAATCAGCGAGGTTTCGCTCCGGAGCAGCCCCTCCTTGTCCGCGTCCAGCACGGCGACAAGCGCTACCTCCGGAATGTCCAGTCCTTCGCGCAGCAGATTGATGCCGACGAGAACATCAAATTTTCCAAGCCGGAGATCGCGGATGATCTCCGCCCGCTCCATGGTATCGATGCTGTGATGGATATATTTTACCTTGATCTGGTTCTGATCGAGATAGTCGGACAGATCCTCTGCCATTTTCTTTGTCAGTGTGGTAACAAGCACCCGTTCTCCGTTTTTCACAGTTTTCTTGATTTCACCGATCAGATCGTCGACCTGTCCCTTGACAGGACGCACCTCGACCATCGGGTCAAGAAGTCCGGTTGGACGGATAATCTGCTCCGCTGTCTGTACGGAATGCGTTTTTTCGTATTCGGCCGGGGTCGCGGAAACGAAAATGACCTGATTCAGATGCTGTTCAAACTCCGTAAAGTTCAGAGGGCGGTTGTCATATGCAGAGGGAAGACGAAATCCGTATTCGACCAGATTTTTCTTGCGGGCAAGGTCGCCTCCGCTCATACCCCGCACCTGCGGAACTGTGACGTGTGACTCGTCAATGAACATCAGAAAATCCTTCGGAAAATAGTCCAGCAGGGTATACGGTGTGCTTCCGGGTGCTCTGCCGGAGAGAATGCGGGAATAGTTTTCCACACCCGAGCAGAATCCGGTTTCCCGAAGCATTTCCAGGTCGTACCGTGTCCGTTCCCCGATCCGCTGCGCTTCCAGAAGCATGTTGTTTGCGCGGAAGAAGGCTTCCCGTTCTGTCAGCTCCGCTTCAATTTCGGCATATGCCTGTTCACGCCGCGCTTCCGACACGGCATAGTGGGTTGCCGGGAAAATCCCGATATAGGAAAGCTCGCGCAGCGCTTCGCCGGTTACGGTGCTGACTTCCGTGATCCGATCTACGGTGTCCCCGAAAAATTCTATCCGGATTGCCTTTTCTGCTGTCCGGGCAGGAACAACTTCCACAACGTCTCCGCGTACCCGGAATTTATCGCGCTCCGGGGAGATATCATTGCGCTCATAGCCGATGGAAATCAGGCGGTCAATGCATTCCTCGCGTGACAGCGCTCCGTCCCTCCGGACGGGGAGCAGCATTGACTGGTATTCCCGGGGATCTCCGAGAGAATAGATGCAGGAAACCGAGGAAACGATCAGGACGTCCCGCCGCTCGAAAAGGGAAGAGGTTGCGCTGTGGCGGAGACGGTCGATTTCATCATTGATCATCGCATCCTTTTCAATATACATATCCTTCCCGGGAATATATGCCTCCGGCTGGTAGTAATCATAGTAGGATACAAAGTATTCCACCGCATTTTCCGGGAAGAACTCCCGGAACTCGGAGCAGAGCTGCGCCGCAAGGGTTTTATTATGAGCCAGTACAAGGGTGGGACGGTTGACCTTTGCAATCACATTCGCCATTGTGAAGGTTTTTCCGGAACCGGTTACGCCGAGCAGCGTCTGCATTCTGTCACCGCGCAGGATTCCCTCCGTCAGTTTTTCGATTGCCTGCGGCTGGTCCCCCGTCGGTTTGTAGGAGGAATGAAGGATAAATTTGTCCGTGCCGCACACCTCCTTTTTGAATTCCTTCTGTTAGGATAACTGATTATAGCACAGTTCATTACAAAAGGAAAGTGAAAGATGAGAAGAATGCGGGAAAAACGCGCTTTTTTTGAAGAGCAACGGGACACCCGGTATTCCGTAAAAATCCGACCGGGGGAAAAGAAATGTTTTTGCCGTCGTTCTCAATACCGGCCTTTAGGAGGAAAAGAATCTGCCGGTTTGCCCGATTTTTTCGGGAATTCGGAAAAGCGTGCTGCCCTTTTTGTGTCGGATTTTCTCCTATTATCTACGGATTCTGCCACTTTCTTTTTTGTTCGCTCTGCGGTATGATAAATACGAAACAGAAGAACGGAGGAAAAACGATGAAACAATACCGGTTTTATACTGCCAGGGAAATCAGCCCGCAGGGATGGCTTCGGGAGCAGCTGAAAATACAGGCGCAGGGGCTTGCCGGGAATCTGGACAAAATGTGGCCGGATGTCCGTGACAGCGCATGGATCGGAGGGCCCCGTGAGGGATGGGAAAGAGTACCGTACTGGCTGGACGGATTTCTCCCGCTTGCCTATCTGCTCGGGGAGGAAGATCTGAAGGAGCGTGCACAGCGCTACATCGACGCCATTCTGGCGTCTCAGAAACCGGACGGCTGGCTTTGCCCCTGTGCCGACGACCAGCGCGGCGAATATGATATCTGGGCACTTTTCCTGATGAGCAAGGTGCTCACCGTTTATTATGACTGCACGGGGGATGAGCGTGTACCGGATGTACTTTATCGTGCAATGAAAAACTGCTTTGACCTGATGAAGGCGGGAACGGTCAGACTGGTCAAGTGGGGGAAATTCCGCTGGTATGAGGCATTTCTCGCTCTGGAGCTGCTCTATGACCGTTTCGGAGAAGCGTGGATCCGGGAACTTGCCGGAATGCTCCGGGACCAGGGGCAGGACTATCGCGAGTTGTATGACCGATGGGTCACGCCGCTGAATAAATGGACCTTTGAAACGCATATTGTCAACCTGATGATGACGCTGAAGTGCGAAGCGATTACCCATCGTCTTCTCGGAGAAGCGTATACAAACGAGGCGGAAAAAATGTACCGCTTCCTGAAAAAATACAACGGCACACCGACCGGGCTCTTTACAGGGGATGAGTGCTTAGCCGGGCTGAGTCCGACGCACGGAACCGAGCTTTGCGCCGTCATGGAGTTTCTTTATTCCTGCGAACAGCTTTACGCCCGGACGGGGGATCCCGCTTGGATGGAGCGGCTGGAGCGTGCTGCCTTCAATGCTCTTCCCGCGACTGTTTCGGAGGACATGTGGACTCATCAGTATGTCCAGATGAGCAACCAGATCAACTGTGAACGCTTCCCCGGAAAGTCCTATTTCCGCACGGTCGGCAAAGAGGCGCATATGTTCGGCTTGGAGCCGCACTTCGGCTGCTGTACCGCCAACATGGGACAGGGTTGGCCGAAGCTTGCCCTTTCCGCTTTTATGCAGGAGGAGGGCGGTATTGTGAGCTGTCTTGCCGTTCCCGCTTGCCTCAGAACAGAGCAGAAGGGCATCGGTATTCGGATCACTACCGAAACAAACTATCCCTTTGAAAACAGCTTTGCATATATTGTTGAAACAGATGCGCCGGTTTCCTTCCGTTTTTCCGTGCGCATTCCCTCCTTCGCCAAAAGCCTGAAGGTTGACGGCAGAGAGATCCGACGCCGCGGGATGCTGGTGTTTGACCGTGAATGGAAGGGAAGAACAGAGATCCGCATATCCTTTGAGACGGAAGCAAAGCTTTTCCGTACCTCCTACGGTCTTTACAGCGCGGAGATGGGATCCCTTGTTTTCGCTCTTCCGATTGCGTCGGAAGCAACCAAAGTTGAGTATGAGAGGGACGGTGTAAAGCGGGTGTTTCCGTACTGCGATTATCAGATCCGGGGAACCTCCGAATGGCGTTACGGCTTTGCAGACAGAACCCTGAAGCCGGAGTATCACAAGCTCGGGAAATCTCCGTTTTCCGCGGAGAATCCTCCGGTTACTTTAAAGGCAAATCTGATTCGCATCGACTGGAAGCCTGCAGACGGTTATGAACACGTTGCCGGAGATAATCCGCCCGCAGTTTCATCCAAGGGGGCGAAAGCCGAATCGCTTACCCTTCTTCCTTACGGCTGCGCCAGACTGCGTGTGACCGAGATGCCTATTGTCCGCAGCTTCAAATAGAATTGTCGCATCCTGCTTCCCGACAGGCAGAGCAGTCAGCGATCCGGCGCGCAAAACAGCGCGCCGGATCGCTTTTTACTCTGTGTGAACGGCAGCGGACATGGTGTTGAAGGACAGATGGGCGGCCTCCGGTTTCGTATTACAGACCAGGGACCAGGCAGGAACCCTGCAGAGAATTCTGTCCGTTACCTTGACAAGACGCTCCGCCCGCTCGGCGGAAAGGTCACGGATTGTTTGCCTGAGAAACAGCGGAAGGGAAACGGAGGGGGGAATCCGTTCGATGGTATTGACGGCGCCGCAGGTCAGAAATGCGATCCCGGCAACAGGAACGGCACGGTCAGTGCTGAGATCCTCCTTTCCCGAAAAAGGGGTTCCGCAGCAGAAGGGAATATCGCCGATCAAACGCAGGGCAGGCTTGTCGTCGTTCAGGATCGCGGCATCGGAAAATTCACGGAGCCAGAGCGCGGCGTGTGTTGATTTTCCGACGCCGCTGTCGGCAGAAAAAAGATAAGCCCTTCCGCTCCGCTCCACTGCGCTCGCATGCAGAAGAACGCCGTCAAAATCGAGAAGACGGCGATAAAAGGCACTTCCTGCCAGCATATATTCACATTCCTCCCGGGTGAGCGCGGGGTTTGCCGTACAGCAGCGCCGAAGCATATCCTCCGGAATGCGGATTGTAATATCCGGAACGGCGGAACCGACGGCCCGGTATTTTTCTGCGCGGTCCCGGAGAAGGCTAAAGGCGGGGGCCAGATCAACCGTCAGTCCGGCAAATCGGTAGTTCATGACTGTCACCTTTGTTTTTTCTTCCTTAAGTTATAAGATATTATAAATTGATTTTGCAGGTTTTGCAAGGGAAAGGGAAGAATAAAAGATGAAATATTTTTCACAGTTCCGGAAAAAATCCTTCATGAATTACAAAAAAGCGATTGACAGCCGCAAGAGGGGATGATAGAATAAAAACAACAGATCAGAACCGCGATAGAGAATCGGGAACGGAGGATCATCATGACTTTTGCAGAAAAACTTCGGATGCAGCGTAAGCGCCTCGGTTACACACAGAGCCAGCTTGCCGATGTGCTCGGTATTACAACAAGGACGCTGATCAATTATGAAATGGGGCGTTGTTGCCCGAAGCAGACGGAGGTCTACATGAAAATGGCGTCGGTTTTCGGCGTCAGAATGGAGGACCTGATTACCGATATGGACTGCAGCCCCGTTCAGGAGACTGAGCAGGATGCCGCAAAGGAGGTTCGCCGGCTTCTTGCACGGATGAGTGGCTTGTTCGCCGGCGGTGAGCTCTGCGATGAGGATCGCGATAAGGTTATGTATGCCGTGACCGATATGTACTGGAAGGCAAAGGCGCGCAAATAATGGGAAAAACGCTTTATCTGGCGTCTTCCTCCCCGCGCAGACGCGAGATTCTTACCAGGCTCGGTTTTCCTTTCCGTTTGCTGCTTCCGGACGGGGAGGAGGATTGCGCTATCCGGGAGCCTGCGGCACTTGTGCGTACGCTGGGAGAGCGGAAGGCGCGCAGCGCCTTTGCCAAGCTGACCGAAGCAGAGCGGCGGGACGCACTGATTCTTGCCTGTGATACGGTGGTATCGGTTGGAGAGGAGATTCTGGGTAAGCCGAAGGATCGGAACGATGCGCGGCGGATGCTTCATCTTCTTTCGGGGAGAGAACATGAAGTATACAGCGGTATTGCCGTAATGACGGAGAAAAAGCTTGTTGCCCGGGAGGAATGCACGCGGGTCCGTTTTGCCAGGCTGACCGATCGGGAAATTGATGCGTATCTGGCTACCGGTGAACCCGACGATAAGGCGGGTGCCTATGCCGTGCAGGGGATCGGCGCTCTCTGGATTGAGGGGATCGAGGGCTGTTATTTCAACGTCATGGGGCTCCCTGTCCGGCGGGTTTATACCGTTCTCCGGGAAGAGTTCGGAGCGGATCCCTTTTCTCTGCAAAAAAGAAATGACAGCGCAGAATAAACCGTTGGCGGCACGCACCGCCGCACACGCCGTATCCTGCTACGGTTCGCGCGACCCTTTTGAGATTGCGGAGCGGGAGGGCGTTACCGTATGCTCGTATGATCTTGGCTCACTGAACGGAATGTATACCGTTTTATGCGGCGTTCCCTTTATTGCGCTTTCGGAATCACTGGATCGGTACGGCGCGCGGCTGGTCTGTGCGCATGAACTGGGACATCATATGCTTCACCGGGCACTCGCCGAGACCACGGCGTTGCACGACAGCGGAATTTTTTCCGGCGGAGGCAGACTGGAAAATGAGGCAAACGAATTTGCCGCCGAACTTCTGATCTCCGACCGTAAGCTGCTTTGTGCGGTGCGGGATTTCGGATCCCTGTCTGCTGTTGCGGCAGAGTTGGGAGAGTGTGAGGAGCTTGTCGCCGTAAAAAGCGAGCTTCTTCGTTCTGCGGGCAGCTCCCTGCGGCAGATGGATGTTCAGGTGGATTTTCTCAAAAAAAATTTTTCAAAAAATGATTGACATTACAACTTGTTTATTATAAAATTCTATTTACATTACAAGATTTTATAAAAATGAGGTAGTGATCATGATCAGTCGGGGATACGAGAAACTGTTTTATGTTTCCTCCGAGAAGTTTGACCCGTCCAAATCCTTTGATATCGAGATGGCGGGAATTACGTCTCCGAACGACAATTACCGGATTGAGCGCAACCGTACCAGAATGAGTCTCAATAATGTTTCTGTTTTCGAATATGTGATTTCCGGAAAGGGTTATATCGAAAGCGAGGGAGAGACTTATACGGTTCAGGCGGGTGATTTCTATTATCTCGACCGCCGCCACAGCCATAAATATTGGGCGGATCCGGAAGATCCCTTCAAAAAAATCTGGATCAATGCCCGCGGAAGACTGCCCGCCGCGGTGCTTGCCGCATATTATTTTACAGACCCGGTGATCGTGGAGCACGCGGATGTCTATGAGTTGTTCCGGAAAATCGGTACGGCACTTTCTGACCTGGATGAGACCAACCGGGATACGGTTTTCGGAGAGGTTGCTGTGCTTCTGACAGATATTATTGTCCGTGTCGGTACGATTCGGCAGAAACGCCGTGTTTCCTCGACCCTTGCTTTTCAGATCAAGAGCATGATTGATGAATCCCCGAATTTCAATATCACGCTTGCAGAGGTCGAAAAGCAGTTTTTCCTCTCAAAGTCCTATATTATTCATCTTTTTTCCGATGAATTCAATATCACGCCGAAGCAATATATTCTTCAGAAAAAAATCGATACGGCAAAGCTTCTGTTGCGCGATGCACGCTGTGAGCTGAGTGAGATTGCGGATATTCTTCATTTCTCCAGTGTTCAGCATTTCTCCGCAACCTTCAAGCGTTATACCGGAATGACGCCGGATACATACCGCCGCAGCTGCGGCTGACGGCAGAACGGATATCATGAAGAAAACCAAAGAATTACTGGAAACCGAACAGAAAGCAACGCGCGGAGCTCATCTGTTGAAACAGGAAAAGCAGCGGGAATTCTCCTCCGGAGAAAAGAAAAAAAACGGTAGCTTGCTGCTTCTGCTGGCTCCCGCCAATATGCTGGGGTTGCTCGCTTCCGCTCTTGCGGTTGTCGGCATTTGTGCGCTCGCGCGCGGTGCTGCAGCCCGCGCACAGGTACCGTTGCCGACAGACAGCGGAACCTCCGGTGTTACGGTAACTACTCCTGCGGAGTCAAGCGGAACGCCGGCTGTTTCCGATACCTCGGAAGCCTTCGGTGAGCCGACCACAACACCGGTATCGACTGCCCCATCGGAGCCCGATCCGATTCCGCCCGGCGGAACGGCGGTGCTTCCGGATACGAAAAAACTTCATCCGGTTTACGATCTTTCCTCTGCTCTGCTTGGCAGTTCCGTTGATTCGGATTATGCCATTCTGGTGGATCTGGCGAAAAACTGTGTTGTGGCATCCAAGTATTCCAATGTCCGGCTTTATCCCGCCTCCATGACGAAGGTGATGACCATTCTGACGGCGGTGCTTCATATTCCAGAGTCCGACTTCTATACCAAGACCTTCCGCATGACCAATGAAATTATTACTCCCCTTGTTTGGGATAACGCAACCCGTGCCGGGTTTGTCGGGGGAGAAGATGTTCTGCTGATTGATTATCTGTACGGAACGATTCTGCCCTCGGGTGCAGATGCCACAACCGCGCTTGCGCTGTACTGTGCCGGAAGCGAGGAGGCATTCGCGGAGATGATGAACGAAACCGCAGCCGAGCTTGGTTTGAAGGACACTCATTTTACCAATGCAAGCGGTCTGCACGATCCGAACCATTATACGACCGCATATGAGATGGCGGTGATTATGCGTGCTGCCCTTTCCAATGAGCTTTGCCGCAAGGTGCTCAGCACCGTTACCTATACGACGCACAGTACCGTACAGAATCCGGACGGACTGACCCTGTACAGCACCGGGCTTTCCCGTCTTTCTCCTTATAACTGCCGGTCATATTCCTTTGCCGCAGCCAAAACCGGATTCACTCCGGAGGCAAAGCAGTGCCTGGTTTCTTTGATCCGTACGTCGGAGGGCAAAGAATTTGTTTTTGTCTGTGCCCATGCGTCAGAAAAATATATGACTTCACGTGACACCGACTATGTCGCCGGACGTTATTGTGTGAGCTGAATACGGCATATGCCGTGATCAGATAAATATGCTGCGCCTTTGCGGTGCTGCAAACAGAAAGAGGTAATGCAAATGCGTAAAACCACTAGAGTAAGACTTCTTGCCGCACTTCTATCCCTGCTTCTTCTTGCAGGCATGCTCCTTTCCTCCTGCGGCGCAAAGACCCCTGAAGAATCCTTCCTCGATCTGCAGAAGCAGGAACTTTCCGCAGCTGCTGAGAATCTGGGAACGGTATTCAGCAGTTTCAATGCCGGTCAGTCAAGCAACGCTTCCGGGCGTGTTCTTGGAAATGTGACTCTTTCCATCGGCCCCACTGCCCGTGCCTTTCTTTCCGCTTCCTCGGGCAATATCGACCTTGATTGGCTCAGCTCGATTTCTTTGAAAATGGATATTTCCTCAAAGAAGAATCTTGCCGGAGGCGTTGCTTCTTTGCTTCTCGGTACAACTGAAATTGTCGGTATGAATCTTTGGGTTGACAACGAGACCCGGGAGTTGCGTATGACAATTCCTGAACTCAGCGATACGGTACTCTCCCTTTCCCAGGATTCGCTGTCCGATTCTGTTGGAAGCATAGATCAATCCGCCCTTCTTTCCGCACTGCCGGATGCAAAAACAATCCGGGTTCTTGTGGAGCGTTATTCGGACCTGATTCTTGCTGAATTCAAAACTGTTACCGAAAGCGAAGAGGCTTTTACTGCCGGTGAGGTAACAAAAACCCTCAAGGTTCTGCGCAGTGAGATGACCGCAGGGGAAGTCGCGGAAATTCTGAAAAAGGTTCTGGAAACCATAAAGACCGATAAGGAAATTGAAACGATTATCCGTGATATCGCGGCACTTATCCCGGAGGGGGATACGCCGGATGAGTTTTATGCAGAATTCCTTTCGGGGCTTCAGGATGCGATTGACAGCATAGAGGTTGACCAGGATGATAACGAGAAGATCATCTACGAGTTGCTGGTCGATGGAAAGAAGATTGTCGGAAGACGGTTGAATGTATCCGACAGGGAATTGTATCTTTATTTTCTGGAAAAGGACGGGAATTTCGGTTTTGCCTGCCGTCCGATGGTTCTGTATGACTACGAAAAAGGGAACGGATCACTGGACATTACCGGCAGCGGAAAGGTGAAGGACGGTGTTTACAGCGGCTCTTTCTCTCTTGCGCTTCGGGACGCTGAGCTTCTGAAGCTGGAGCTGACACGTTACGATCGGAAGGCAGCGGAGAAGGGAAAGCTTGATTTCGACTGTACGCTGAAGCCTACGATCAATCTGATCCAGCTTATTTCCGATGAGGATGTGTCCTCGCTTGCTCTGCTGACGGTGTATTCACTGCATATGAAGGTTTTGCTTGAAGAAGAAGCTTTCTCCTTCTATATCGGGCTGATGCAGGGAACGGAAGAGTTTCTCGGTTACACGGTTGATGGACGTAGCGAAAAAACAGCCGGAGAGATCCCTGAACTGACCGGTCCTGCCCTGAATATTATGGATGAGGATTCTATGAGCCAATATGCTTCGGGAATCCGTTTTGATACGATTCTCTCCAATCTTCAGAAGGCCGGGGTACCCGCAGAGCTTCTCTCCGAACTTCTCGGCGGTTTCATGCAGTAAACCTAACAGGATTCCAAGACCTTGGAAAAATGATTGAATGTGAAAATCTGAAAAAGCATTACGGACGGCACAAGGTGCTGCGCGGCGTCTCCTTCTCTTTGGAGGGGGGACGTTGCGCAGCGATTGTCGGCGGCAACGGCAGCGGGAAATCGACGCTGCTTTCTCTGCTTGCCGGCGTTGTACCGCGCGATACCGGCAGCTTCCGCCTTGACGGGCGGGAGCTGTTTTCTGCTCGCAAAGCGCTTGCCCGGGCTGTCGGTTTTGTTCCGCAGACCCCACCCTTGATTCCGGAACTGACAGCGTGGGACAATCTTCGGCTTTGGTATGACAAAAAAACACTGGAGGCATCCCTGTCGGACGGTACTCTTGCTATGCTTGGAATTCCCGATTTCCTCGGAAAGCGCGTTTCCCACTTGTCGGGCGGCATGCAGAAACGCCTTTCGATCGGTTGTGCCGTTGCCGGAGCACCGCGGGTGCTTCTGCTTGACGAGCCGACCGCCGCGCTCGATCTTGCCTGTAAGGAAGCCATTGCCGCCTATCTTCGTACCTTCTGCGCTGAGGGCGGAACCGTTCTGCTGACGACACACGAGGAGCGGGAAATTGCCGCAGCGGATTGCTGCTTTCTGCTTCGGGACGGCTTGTTGACTCCTTTTACATATGACGGCGATCTGCCGTCGCTCGTGAGGGCGCTGTGAAGCGCGCGGCGTATTTTCGGACGCAGCTTCGCTGCATGCTGCGTGCCCTTCCTGCCGTACTGCTGCTCTCGCTTCTGCTTTTCTTCGCTACCGCTTCGATTTCCGCTGCTTTGCTTCGCACCGATGCCGCATCAGAGGAACGGCGTGTCGTCATGGTAGGGATTGTGGGAGATACGGAGGGAAGCTATCTCGGCTTCGGGTTTGCCGTGCTGACCTCGCTTGACAGCTCCCGCTTTTCGATCAATTTTATAGAAACCGATCTGACAGAGGCGGAGGAGGCACTCCGCCGCGGAGAGCTTGACGGTTATCTTCTGATTCCGGACGGATTTGTTTCTTCGATTGTGAACGGCACGAACAAGCCGATTGCTTTTTTTACCCCCGAGGATGCGGATGCTGTGGGCACGTTGCTCATGCAGGATGTTGCCAAGGTCGTGTCGGCACTGATTACGGAGTCTCAGAGTGCGATGTTCGGCTTTGAGCGTTATGTATGGAGCCATGCCCCAAAGGAGGCCGAAGCGCTTTCGAACCGTCTGAACCTGCAGTATATTACGGCGATTCTGACACGGCAGAATGCGTCGTCTGTTGAGCTCCTCGGGATTTCCGACGGGCTGGACACGGTCTCCTATTATCTTTGTGCGGGGGTAACGCTGTTTTTGCTTCTGCTCGGGCTTTCCTGCTGCTTCCTGTTTGTCCGCAGCAGCTATGCGCTTCCGCGTATGCTGGCTGCACGCGGAACCGGTGCCATGCGTCAGGTTTTCTCCGAAATCTGCTGTTGTTTTTTCCTGTTTCTGTTCGCCCTTGCCGTTCTGATTCTGCCGGCCACTCTCCTTGCTTCCAGCGGGAATGGCATAGTATCCGGTATAACGCCTGCTGAGCTTTTCCGTTTTTTCATCGGAGCGATGCCGGCAGCCGCGGCTTTGGCTGCCATGCAGTTCTTCCTGTTTGAATGTACTTCCGGCATCGTCGGGGCCGCGCTTTTGCAGTTTGCCGTCGGAATCGGCTCCGCTTATCTTTCCGGCTGCTTTTATCCCTCTTATTTCTTCCCGGAGCCGCTTCAGCGTGTTGCGGCGCTGACTCCTGCCGGTGTTGCCTTTGCGCAGCTGAGGCATTCCCTTGCGGGAAGCAGCAACCGATCCTCTCTGCCGCTTTTGCTTTTTTGGATTGCGGTGTTTTTCTGGCTTGCGGTTCTGGTTCGCCGTGCACGGATCGGGGGAAAAGAAGAATGAAAACAATGAAGAAGCTGCTGCTGTGGGTTGCTTTGCTGAATAAAAGGCTTTTCTGCCGCCCCTCCTTTGTTGTGCTTTTACTTCTGATGCCTGTATCCCTTCTTCTCTTTCGCTCAGCGGCAGAGGGAAGGGGGGCAATGGTCCGCATCGCTTTGTCGGTTCCTGCTGACGCCGGGAAGGAGAGCCTGTCTTTGACGGAAGAACTGACCGAAGATGTCGGTGTTGTTCGCTGTATCCTGTATCAGACAGAGGAGGAAGCGCGCCGCGCAGTCCGGGAGGGCAAGTGTGACGCCGCGTGGCTGCTGCCCGCCGATCTGCCGGAAGCTACCCGCCGGTATGCTGCGGATCAGACACCTTTCTTAACGGTTGTGGAACGGGAGGATAATGTAGCCGTCCGTCTTGCCCGGGAGAAGCTTTTCGGCGCGGTGTATCCCTATCTTTCCTATGCTTTGTACCAGCGGGCGTTTTCCTCTTCTCCTGCACTTTCCGGTACAGAGGAAGAAACCATCCGCGAAAGCTACCTTGCCGTCGCTTCGCAAGGAGAACTTGTGGTATTTCAAAATGTGAATTTTTCAGCGGGAGTTGACCTTCTGGTTTCTCCCTTGCGCGGGCTGCTTTCTCTTTGGGTGCTTCTTGCCGCTTTGGCGGCAGGAATGTATTCTTTGTCAGATGAGGAGAGGGGCATCTGTATGTGGTTGCCTCCATACAAACGTGTACTGCCGCTCTTTGCCGGCTGCCTCTGTGCCGCCTTTGACACTGCACTGGTGCTTCTTCTTTCCGTCCGGTTGCTCGGACAGTCGCTTTCTCTTTCTGCGGAGCTGCTTTCCGCCTTGGTGCTGGTGCTTTTCTCTGCTGCTTTGGCGTCGCTTCTTGCCGTTGTCTGCCGTCGGGCCGCAGTGCTTTGTCTGGCTGCACCGCCGCTGCTGATTCTGCTTCTTGCTGCCAGTCCGATTTTTTTTCGCACACACGGCTCCCGGATACTTACCGCATGGAACCCGGTGACTGTGTATCTGCGCAGCCTCACAAATCCCCGATTCCTTCTGCTGGGTGTACTGTCTGCCGGAAGCTTTACTGTTCTTGCTTTTCTTGCTTTCGTCCTTTCTCGGCGCGAGCAATAAAATAAACCATT
Source organism: Eubacteriales bacterium (assembly GCA_034178705.1). GTDB lineage: Bacteria > Bacillota > Clostridia > Oscillospirales > CAG-272 > RUG12395. The sequence continues at coordinate 32,154 of JAXFQY010000104.1, forward strand.
TATCAGGAGAATTAAGCTATGAATGAACCGGTTCTTTTTGGGCGGCTTCGCGTCTGCCCCCCTCTTGTCAGGGACAGAAAAGGGACGGAGCACGCCGCATCCGACCTTGGCTTTTCCGTCAAGGAAACGCTTACGGAGCTTGGAGAGGATCTTTGCCTTCTTCGTCGCGTTTTTATCAATACCGGGCGGGAGGAACAGACGGTCCAGCTGATTTTTGATGCAGAAGCGATGTATTCCCCGACCCGATTTACCGTTCCCGCGGTTTCCTACAACGGAAATCTTCGCAGTGACGGGAAGGAGCCCCACGGCTGGGAGAAAAACGGCAGTCTGTGGTATCACTCCGCGGACCGCACGTCCATCCCTGCCTGCACCGTTTTTGAAAATTCCGATGCGGTTACCGCTGTTTTTGCTTCTCCCGCGGAGCGGGAAAACCTCTTTTGCTCTGCCGCCGCGTTTTTTGCGGATGACGACAAGCGTCATCGGATTCTTTGGCCGGATTGTAACATGCCCGAGGCCTATACCGATCACGACGTTATGACGGAAAAGGAAGAGCGTTTTCTCACAATCGGGGCAGGGGAGAGCAAAATAACCGAGGTCTATCTGTTCTCCGGCACGCCGAAGTGGACAAACTACGGCATGGCGACTCTTATCGACCGTCTTGTTTCCCTTTTTCCCTTTGAACACACGGCATATCCCGATGTCGATACAGCCTGCCGTGCTGCATATGCTTATATGGAGGCGGTCCGGTGTACCCTTCCGGATGGAACGGAAATGTTCGGAAATGCCCTGCGTGACCGTCCGGATGGGGACGGACAGTACATGCCCTATGAGGTTTATGAAGCCGGTTGGTCCGGTCAGTGCATCAGCACGGCACGGCATTACCTTGCGGCCTGGCGCCGGGGAGAAGATCCGGACGGGGAGCGACTCCGCATCGGGCTTTCCTGTCTTGACGCCTGGTGCTCAAAGCAGCGGGAAAACGGACTTCTTCAGATCAATTATGCGCGGGAGATTTCACAAAAGTATCTTCCGGCAGATACCTGTAATCTCGGATGGGCGGCGCACGAGATGCTGCTTGCCTGGAAGCTGCTGGATGGAACGGAGCACGCCCGCCCGCAGTACCGTGTGTATGCGGAAAGGCTGTTGGACTTTTTCTGCACGCATTACGATCCCGAGGACGGTTTCGGTATGCGTTGGAATATGGACGGCACAAAGGCGACAGCGGGCGGCTCTGCCGGCGGCTTTGTTGTGATGGCGCTCTGCCTCGGCGCGCGTCTGCTCGGCAGAGAGGATTATCTTGCCTGTGCGGAGCGGGCGGATCGCTTTTACTTTGTGCGGGATCTTGACGATTTCGTCGTCACCGCAGGGGCGCTTGATTGCCGCTGCATTGACAAGGAAGGGGCATATCCCTTTGTCACCGCTTCGCTTGATCTGTATGAACTGACGGGGAACCGCACGTATCTTGAGATGGCGGAGAAGGCGGCCTATTACTTCACCTCATGGATGTTCTTTTATGACGTCCCCTATCCTACCGAGGTGGAGTTTGACCGGGTAGGCTATTATACCGCCGGCGGAACCGGCGTTTCCACGCAGCATCCGGTCATAGACCCGTGGGGGGTTCTGCTTGTTCCGGAGCTTGTCCGTCTCGGCAGAATCACCGGGAACAAGATGTGGCGGGACATTGCCTACCGTATGTGGAGCAATGCCATTCTCTGCATTAACCTGGATCCCTCTATGCTCTGGCACGGACATCATCGGCCATGGGGGATGCAGTCGGAGGCGTTCTTCCAGTCCTCCTGGTCAAGAAAGATCTACGGTTTCAAGCCAGGAGAGCGCGGCAGACTGAACGATATGTATGCGATGTGGACCTCTTCTTTCCGCTTGATGGCTGTCGAACGGGTCCGCGCGCTGGAGGGCGATCTGCACTTTTTTGAACGGAAGTGACCGGAGACCTGCAGACACAGGAATCACGCAGCAGAAAGAGAAGTTTTTCTCCTTTGGGACTGTCACAAAAAAGGGCGGCGCAGCCTTGGCGCGCCGCCTTTTGAATGAGATGGAAGCATTCCGCTCTTTTCCGAGTACCGGTGTTTTTGTCTGCGCTCCGGTAAAGTCGCGGTCCTTCCCGCCGGTTTTTTCGGTTTTCCGTTTGCCGGAATACCGGGGGGAAATGTTTCCCGCGGGGGCGCGGCGGCTTCCCGTGATCCGAAACAGAAAAGGAGGGCTCCGGTCGTTCCGACCGGAGCCCTCCTTTTTTCTTATCTTTGCCTTTCTTGTCGGAACAGCAATGCGCGGCAGTTTTCCGCTCTGTCTTTCCGGCGGGAAAGGGGATTCCTTATTCTGCGAGCAGCCTGCAAAGCGTCTGCCAGATGCGATCACAGGAGGAGACGGACATCCGCTCGCGCGGTGTATGAACATCCTTCATGTCAGCTCCGATGGAGATCATGTCCATGTCCGGGCGCTTTTTTTTGAAAATGCCGCATTCCAGTCCGGCATGAATTCCGCACACCTGGGGACGGTATCCGGCGGTCTGCTCAAAGGCGTTGCAGTAGGCGCGGCAAAGCGGACTGTCCGCATTGTAGGGCCAGCCGGGATAACGGGAGCGGACGGACTTTTCCGCTCCGTAGGAAACGCAAAGCATTTCAATCACGTCATCAAGATGATCCAGTTTCGCATCGTCCTGACTGCGGGCAAGAAGGGAGATTTCCGCTCCTTCCGCGGTCAGATGAACGATTCCGAGGTTGCAGCTGGTTTCCACGATTCCCAGTGCGGCGTTCCGTTCCAGCGCGCCGAAGGGAAGCAGGGAAACAAAATCGCACAGCTGGCGGCTGTCCGTGCGGGAGAGCATTTTTTTCGGGGCAGAGCAGCGTTCAACCCGGAAGATGGCAGAGGCTGCATCCTCCGTGCTGAGTCCGGTACGGAAAGCGCCTTCGGCAGCAGAAAGTGCTTCCATTGCCGCGGCCAAATCGGAGACGCCGATGACGGCAGACGCGCTGCGGGTGATCGCGTTATCCTTGGAGCCGCCGTCGAACGCGGCAAGATTGACTCGGGTTCTGTCACAGACGAGCTTGAGCGCAGCGGCAAGGGCGCGGTTTGCGCTCGTTCTTCCGAGGTGAATATCGGCACCCGAGTGCCCGCCCATCAGACCGTCGATTGTGACGCGGAGCGCACAGCCGTCGAAATCCATCCATTCATATCGGGAGAGAATGTCGATCCGCATCCCTCCGGCACAGCTGACAAGAACGCAGTTTTCCTCCTCGGAGTCAAGGTTGATGAGCTTTTTTGCCGTGACCGGAGAGAAATCGAATGCCTTGGCACCGCCGAGTCCGACCTCCTCGTCTGTTGTGAAGAGACATTCCAGTCTCGGGTGTGAGGGGCAGGCGCCGTCAAGGAGCGCCAGCATAACGGCGACGGCGAAGCCGTCATCCCCTCCGAGGGTTGTGCCGTCAGCCTTCAGCCAGTCTCCGTCGCGAAGCAGACGGATCCCCTCCTTGCCTATATCCCAGTTTACGCCGCTGTCGGCTTCGCAAACCATATCCATATGTCCCTGAAGCATAACGGGCTCCTCCTGCTCGCGTCCGGCAGAGGAAGGCATAACGGCAAAAACATTGTTGTGATCGTCCCTTTGATAGGGAAGGCCCCGCTCCTGAAGAAAAGAACAGAGGAAATCCGCTATGACCCCCTCCTGCCCGGAAGGACGGGGAACCTTTGTGATCTCTTCAAAAAAGCCAAGCATTTTTTCTGCTTTAAGTCCGGTGAAATCCATGATAGCCTCCTGAAATCTTATGTATTATCCGAGCCGGATGGTTTTCCATTTTCCGCTTGCAAAGCGCAGGGTGGAAGCGACGTAGCGCGTTGCCTGATCGAGAAGGAGCGCAATCCAAGCGCCGATCACACCGAGGCCGAGAGGATAGCAGAGAAGGTAGGAAAGCGCAGGACGGATGGCTCCGATCGAGCAGAAGGAGATAACCGCTGTATAGCGGGTGTCTCCCGCTCCGCGCAGACACCCGGTATAGATTGTCTGCTCGATCTGCATCGTGGCAACAATGGCGATAATCTTCATGATTTTGCCTCCGAGCCGGACAATCTCCTCCTCATCGGAAAAGAGAGAGATGAGAAAATCTCCTCCGAACCAGAAGAGTGCAGCGACAACAACGGAGATACACAGACCGATTCTGCGCGCGGCTTTGGCATAAAGCTCCGAAAGGTCGGGGCGGTCCGCTCCGAGGTTCTGCCCGACAAAAGCGGATCCGGCAACGCCCAGTCCGTCCCCGAAGGCAAAGGAGAGAGTGATAATCGTCATGCAAATCTGGTGGGTTGCAAACTCATCCGTTCCGAGTTGTGCGACGATTTTGGCAAAAAGGAAAAATCCGACACGCATGAAAAGCTGTTCTGCACCCGCCCCGGCAGATACCCGCCCGATCATCGAAAGGAAGGACCGGTCAAAACGGAACAAGGAGCGGAGCCGCAGCCGCAGATAGCTGTGCTTCCCGGTGACAGAAAGGATTGACCAGAGGCAGGCGGCGATATTTCCGAGCAGAGTGGCAATGGCGGCGCCCGTAACCTCAAGGCGCGGAAAGCCGAACTTTCCGTTAATCAGAAGATAATTGAAGATAATATTGACTACATTGGAGATCAGTGAGGTGCGCAGTGCAATCGCGGTATTGGAGCAAGCACGCTGAGCAGCATTGATGGCAAGCCCGAAAGCATTGATGCAGACACCTCCGACTGTGATCAGAAAATAAATACGCGCATCCTCAAGCAGAACGGCGTTTTCTCCGACCGCACCGGCAAATCGCAGCAACGGTATTGAGACAAGATAGGCAACGACAAATGCGAGCACGGAAAGCAAAAGACAGACGGAGAGACCGGTGTGCATCACGCGGTTGGCGCCTTCCCTGTCTCCTTTTCCTTTTTTTCTGCTGACCACGGCAATAATTCCGGCGTTCAGTGAGAAAAAGATCGCAAAGAAGAGAAGCCGGGGCTGTGTGGTAAGACCGACCGTGCTGATTGCAGCCGAGGAGATACTGCTGACCATCATGGTGTCAACAAAGCCCGTCAGAGCAGACGCGGCGGATTCCAACATTGAGGGCCATGCCACACGGAAAAAACTCCCGTACAACTCGCCTGAGCCGGGAAGCTCGCCGAGACGGGCTTCCGGCTTCAGGAGGCAGTCGGGAGAAAAGATACGATGAAAAAGCTTATTGAAGAGTTTCATGCGCCTGATTACCTCATCCTCCGGGAAGAACCGCCTGTCGTGTCTCCGAGAAAACGCATTGCCTTTCCGGTTCCGATGGCAACACACTGATCCGGGTTCTGCGGGATGCGCGCGCGCACGCCGATACAGCTGGAGATAACCTGATCAAATCCGTTCAGAAGGCAGCCGCCTCCTGTCAGAAGAATGCCGTTGCTGACAATGTCCCCGTCAAGCTCCGGAGGCGTGTTGTCAATAACCTCGGTGATGGCGTCAAGAATCTGATTGACCGGATCGGTCAGCGCCGCTTTGATATCTCCGGGATAAACACGGATTACCTTCGGCAGACCGCGGGCGAGGCAACGTCCGGTTACATCCATGAATTTATCGGCGTATTTCGGATTGTCGGGCGTAAGGGTGCCGATCGTGCGCTTCAGTTCCTCGGCTGTGCGCTCCCCGATCAGAACATTGTGTACATTGCGGATATAGCGCACAATCGCCTCGTCAAATTTATCTCCCGCTACCTTGATTGATTTTGAGGCAATAACCCCTCCGAGAGAAATGACTGCCACATCGGTCGTACCGCCGCCGATGTCGACAACAAGATTTCCGTTCGGCATGGTGATGTCGATGCCTGCGCCGATGGCGGCAGCCACCGGTTCCTCGATCAGAAACGTGCGGGTAGAGCCCGCTCCGGTAGCAGCATCCAGCACGGCCTTTTCCTCAACCTCGGTGATGTCCCCGGGGATGCAGATGACGATGCGGGGCTTCAGGATTGTTGTACCGATTGCCTTACGAAGAAAATACTGGAGCATCTTCAGGGCAAGCTCATATTGGCTGATCACGCCGTCCTGAAGCGGCTTGACCACAAGAATATTTGCGGGGGCGCGCCCCTGAAGGCGGCGCGCATCCTCGCCCATACACAAGATATCGCCCGTGTCCCGCCGAACGGCAACAACCGACGGTTCGCGGAGCGCGATGCCGCGTCCCCCGATGGAGACGAGCACGTTTGAGGTACCAAGATCAATTCCGATATCTCTGCTCATGTCACATCCGTATTATCAGCTGCCAGCGGGCAGCGTTTTTTCTTTTATAAGGTCAACATTAGACCTGTATTTAATTATAGTATATCTGCCGATGAAATGCAACACCGAAACGTGATTTCCGATAAGGTTTTTTCACTGTCTACCGATTGTCGGAGGCCGCTTCGCGGATGCGGGCGGTAAGCCCGCTGTAACGGGTTGTTTCTGTGTCGTTTTCCACCATCCTCCGCACGATATCCGCGTCCCCGACAAGAATCACGTAGGTGCGGGCGCGCGTGAGCGCCGTATAAAGCATATTGCGTGTCAGCAGCATCGGTGCACAGGAATAGGCGGGAAGAATCACAATCGGATATTCGCTTCCCTGGCTTTTATGTACGGTGACCGCATAGGCAAGCTCAAGATTCTCAAAAGCCGCAAGGTCGTAGTCAACCGTGCGATCGTCAAACCGCACCTGCGCACCGCCCGTATGCGGATCAAACCGGATCAGGGTGCCGATATCACCGTTGAAAACGCCGAGCCCCTCCCGGGTTCCCGCATGCCAGGTCAGCGAATAGTTGTTTTTCGTCTGCATGACCTTGTCGCCTTCCCGGAACAGCCTACCGGATATTTCTTTTTCTGCTTTTTGGTCGGTTTTCGGATTCAGCGCTTCTCTCAGAAGAAGGTTCAGGGCCTCCGTGCCTGCTGCGCCGCGCCGGGAAGGGGAGATAACCTGTACGCCGCTTCTTCCCATTTCTCCGTAGGAAGCCGGCAGGCGCTTTCGGCAAAGCTCTACGATGGTTTCAGCCGTGCTTTGAGCGGAGGAACGCCTCAGAAAGAAAAAGTCCTCCGTGACACTGGAAAGCTCCGGCATTCTTCCGGCGTTGACCGCGTGTGCGTTCCGGACAATGAGACTTTCCTCGGCCTGCCGGAAAATTTCGGTAAGCCGGACAGTAGGAAAAACTCCGCTTTCAATGATGTCGTGCAGGATATTGCCCGCTCCGACCGGCGGCAGCTGATCGCTGTCCCCGATAAGAACGAGCCGGCATCCCGGTCGAATTGCCCGCAGGAGCGCACTGCAGAGAGAGAGATCCAGCATGCTGGCTTCGTCAATGATGATGACCCGCGCGTCAATCGGGGAATTTTCATCTCTTGCAAAAACCGCGCTTCCGTCTTCCCCGGCGTAATCCATTTCCAACAGACGGTGAATGGTTCTCGCTTCATGGCTTGTTGTTTCCGACATGCGCTTCGCGGCTCTTCCGGTAGGTGCCGCCAGCGCACAGGACAGTCCCATTTCTTCAAAAATTCGGATCAGCGCACGGATCACCGTTGTTTTTCCGGTACCGGGACCGCCGGTGATGACGGAAACACCGGAGCTGACCGCACTGCAGATTGCCCGACGCTGAAGCCCTGCGTAGGATATGCCGCTTTCAGCTTCCACAACCCGGATAAGCCCGTCAAGTTCCTCAACACCGACACGCGCGCAGGCTCGGTCAAGCCGTATAAGACGCTCCGCAATTCCGCGCTCTGTGTAAAACAGGGAGGAGAGGTAGATCCGGCGGCTGTCCGGGTCAACCGTAACTTCACCGAGTGAGAGCAGCACCGCCGTTTCCCGGCGAAGTTCTTCCTCTCCGGTGCCGAGCAGCCGGGAAGCCTGCGCATAAAGCGCGTCGGGCGGGAGGCAGCAATGCCCGCTTTGAGAGGCTGCTGTCTGAAGTGTGTGCAGAATCCCGCAGCGGATACGGCAGGAGGGATCCCCGTGAAAGCCGATGTGGGCGGCAAGCTTGTCCGCCTTCTCGAATCCGATCCCCTCAAATTCTGCGGCAATGCGATAAGGGTTTTCCTCGATCAGTCGTGCGGCTGCACTGCCCCATCGCTTATAAATCCGCATAGCAGCGGAGGAAGACAGCGTGTCGCCGCAAAGCATCAGCATAGCGCGCATGCCGCTGCGTTCTGCAAAGCTCTCCCCGATCTCCTGCGCCTTTTTTGCAGAAATGCCGGGAATTTCCGCAAGCCACGCGGGATGATGTTCGATAACCTCAAAGGTATCCGCGCCGAAGCGGCGGACGATCTTGACCGCTGTTTTCGGTCCGATGCCGTGCACCGCTCCGGAGGCAAGGTAACGGAGCATCGCATCGGTATTCTGCGGCAGCTTGCGTTCATACTCTCTGACGCGAAGCTGCTTTCCGTATTCCCGGTGCTGGATCCATTCCCCCAGTGCGCAGATTTCTTCTCCTGCTTCAACGTCCGGCATACAACCGACGACGGTTTTTTCTCCCTCAGAGGTTTCCAGATAGAGGACAGAGTATCCGTTATCGGCGTTTCGGTAGACGACGGAGGAAACTGTCCCGGTTATTTTGGTTTCATTTTTTTGCGGTGTCAGAATGCTCTCCGCCCTCCTTTCCGACAGAAATAACCGTGTAGCCCGCATTCCGGACGGCGTTCAGAACCTCCGTTTTTGCCCCTCGGTCAACAGCAGCGGGCATGCCGAGCCCTGCTGCGAAAGCGGTACGGCGGGCACGGTCGAGCTTTCGGCGCGCTTCTTCCGTACTGCAGGCGGAATCAAGCGGAACGCAGAGTGTTCCGCCTCCGCCCCAGAGCAGAAGCCAGAGCTGAACAGCCGCAGAGAACAAACCGTATACGGCGAAAGCACAAAGCATAATTTCAAGCATAAGCCCCTCCGGTTTCAGGGTATGCCGGAACGCTTCCGGTTGTCCCTGCGGGGCTTTTGTCAGCGTTTCAGCTGCTCTGCCAGGTCACGCGCTTCCCACGGCGCGTTCAGATCCTCGCGTCCCATATGCCCATACGCGGAAAGCGCGCGGTAGATCGGGCGGCGCAGATCAAAGCGGCGGATGATCGCCGCGGGGCGAAGGTCGACAAGCGCTCGGACCCGTTTGGCAATTTCGTCATCCGGAAGCATTCCGGTACCGAAGGTATCTACACGGACGGAAAGGGGATTGGCAACGCCGATTGCGTAAGCAATCTGCACCTCGCAGCGACGCGCCAGACCGGCCGCAACAATATTTTTGGCAAGATATCGGGCGGCATAGCTTGCGCTGCGATCGACCTTGGTCGGATCCTTACCGGAAAAGGCGCCGCCTCCGTGACGCGCCATACCGCCGTAGGTATCCACGATAATCTTTCTTCCGGTCAGACCGGTGTCTCCCGCAGGACCGCCGACGACAAAACGCCCGGTCGGGTTGACATATATTTTTGTATTTTCATCGATCAGATGCGCGGGAATAATCTTTTGGATGACCTCGCGGTCAATATCCTCCCGGATTTGCTCCTGCGTGACGTCCGGATCGTGCTGTGCGGAAACGACCAGTGCCTCAATTCGCACAGGAATATCTCCCTCGTATTCCACCGTTACCTGGGTTTTTCCGTCCGGACGAAGGTAGGGAAGCGTTCCGCTCTTTCTCACCTCATCAAGCTTCTTTGCCATAGCATGGCTGAGGGAAATGGGGAGAGGCATCAGCTCCGGCGTTTCATCGCAAGCATAACCGAACATTAACCCCTGATCCCCTGCACCGGTGTCAAGTCCGTCGCTGCTCCCTGTTTTCGCCTCCAGGCAGCGGTCAACCCCAAGCGCGATATCGGGAGACTGTCCGTGGATGGAGTTAATGACGGCGCAGGTATCCGCATCAAACCCGAATTTTGCACGGGTATAGCCGATTTCGCGCACCGCATCGCGTACCACGTTTTCGATATCTACATAGGCGGAGGTCGTGATTTCCCCCATGACAAAAACGACGCCTGTGGTAGCGAAGCTTTCGCAGGCTACGCGCGCGTCAGGGTCCTCTGCCAGAATTGCGTCGAGAATGGAGTCACTGACGCGGTCGCACAGCTTATCCGGATGTCCCATCGTGACGGATTCACTCGTGAAAAGCTTTCTTTCCATTGTTGTTTCCTTTCCGGCGAAAAAACGCTCCCGTTCCCGGGAGCGTCGGTTTTATGGAATAAAACCCATCTCATCTCTCGGGAATTGGCACCTTTCCGACCGTTGTCGGCAGGTTGCCGGGCTTCATCGGGCCAGTCCCTCCGCCTCTCTTGATAAGATGTATTGATTTCTTATACTTATGGTAGCATATACACAGGGAAAAAGCAAGAGAACTTTTTGTATTCTTTCCGTATTTTTTGCAGGATGAGCAATTATTTCAGAAAATCCAGAAAGCCGATTACGCCATAACTGATTCCGGTCATAATCAGCCCGGCGGCAAGTACTCCGAGACAAACGGAAAGCAACGAGTGCTTGATCCGCATTTCCAGGAGCGCGGCAACAAGCGATCCGGTCCATGCCCCGGTCCCGGGAAGCGGGATGGCCACAAACAGAAAGAGCCCAAGTGCGGCAAATCGGTTTACCTTTACCGAATTTTTTGCCGCCCGGCGTTCCAGCCAAAAGGCAATTTTATTCAGATGCCGGATCCCTTTCATCCATTGCAGAATCGCACGGATGAAAAGAAGAATAAAGGGAACCGGAAGAAAGTTTCCGATGCAGGATACGGCATAGTTCAGATACCACGGAAGACCGAGCGCAGCGCCGAGCGGAACGGCGGCGCGGAGTTCAAGAACCGGGATCATGGATGTGAAAAAAACCTTCAGGAGATCAAACCAATCCGCCATTCTGTACCTCAATACCTATTTTGCCTTAGTCTACCACATTCTTCTCCGGCTGTCAACAGTCCGTCAAGCGATTTTCCCTTACGGAACGTTTGCAAAAAAGGGAAGAATTTTGTATTTTGCTTTTTTCTTACTGTCTCTTGACAGTTTGTGTGTCGTGTGCTACAAATTATCTATCATCAAAAAGGAGTAAACAAATGGATAAAAAGTTTCTGGCGGCTCATTATGACCGTTTCTGCTGTACCAATGTCGAATTGATTCACGGCGAGATCCGCGGCATCATTCTTTATTTCAACGGTCTCGGGCATATTGTCAATCCCGGACCGGATATGATTGACGCACCTGCCGCCGCAGCACGCAATTTGCTCTATATTACCCCTTATTACAATCCGTGGTCATGGATGAACCGCGAGACGGTTGCCTTTGTGGATCTGCTTGTCGAGATTGCGATGGAACAGTGGAAGATCCCGACGGATGCTCCCATCGGTCTCTATGGCGGCAGTATGGGCGGCTACAGTGTGTTTCACTATGCGGCTAAATCAAGGCACAATGTTGTGGCAGGAGATCTCAACTGTCCTGCTTGCAATCTGGAGTATGAGGTTTACTGCAACAGAAACTCCATTTTGCACACTTATTATGAGTCGTCTATGGCGTACTGTGATGATTTTGATGCCTATGTGCGCGAAAACTCTCCGATCAATATGATCGGTATATTGAGGAAAATGCCTTACCGCTTCGCCGTCGGACTGAAGGACACCGCTCTTGAGCCCTCTCAGCACTCCTTCAAAATGATTTCTCTGCTGCGGGAAGCCGGCTTTGAAGTTGACGTTGCCGAATACCCCCTTGCCGGTCACTGCAATATCGGTGCCGACGCGCGTCGCGCCGAGCATGAGTGGCTGATGTCGAAAATGCTTGGGGAATAAGCTGATTTCAGGAGAAAGGGGAGGCTTTGCGCGCGTTTTCTGCCCGCAAGCAGAATCGGAAAAATGGATAATAAATTTTTAGCAGCACATCTGGATTGTTTTTGCTATACAAATATCGACCTGATCCGCGGTGATATCCGTGGGATGATTTTATGCTTTACCGGTCTCGGACATATTGCAACCCCGGCTTTTGATATGACCAATGCTCCGGCAGCCGCCGAGAGAAATCTTTTATATATGACTCCCCGTTACAATCCGTGGTCGTGGATGAATCCGGAGACCGTTTCCTTTGTCGATTCGCTTGTGGAAGCGGCAATGGAAAAATGGAATATTCCGAAGGATGTTCCGATCGGCCTTTACGGACGCAGCATGGGCGGATACAGTGTGTTCCATTACGCCGTAGAATCCAAGCATAACATTGTCGCGGGTGATCTCAACTGCCCTGCCTGCAATCTTGAATATGAGATTTACTGCAACAGAACGCCGATCCTGACCAGTTTCTTTCAGTCAGCAATGGCATATTGCGACGATTTTGATACATATGTGCGGGAGCATTCGCCGCTCAATATGATAGGAAAACTGAAAAAAATACCCTATCGGTTTGCGGTCGGTATGCAGGATATGCTTCTTGCCCCCGCGCAGCATTCCCTTAAGATGATTCCGCTGATGCGGTCGGAGGGGTATGAGGTGGAGAAGGTCGAATACCCGGCGGCAGGGCATTGCACTATCGGTGCCGACGGACTTCGCGATGAGCACGAATGGCTGATGTCGAAAATACTCGGAAAATAGCAAGTCGGGCATGGATGCCGATCGAATGCGGAGAAATTTTTGGTTTTTTATAAGGTTTTATTAAGAATCGTTGAAGCTCCTTGCAATTCGCTGCGCTGTTTGCTACAATAGCGGTGTTGCAAAAGGAGACATCGATGAAGAACAACAAAAACAGGAAAAAGCAAACCGGGCTGTTCTGTGTGCTTGCAGTCCTTTTGGCTTTGATGGCGATCTTTACGGTTCTTGCGCTTGTGTTTCCCGGGCGGATTTATCCCCACCTTCGGGCATTGCTTGCCCATTTTCCTTCCGGAATGCCCGTTGAAACGCAGATTGAGACAAAGGTTTTTGATCTTGAAGAACTTCGGGCGGACGAACGGGTTACCTTTTCCGATACGCTTCTTCTCGTCAATGCCGATCATCCGCTGACCTCTGACCGGGAAAACACAGTCATCGCTTACAAGGGCACGGATGTCCGCATGGCACCGGAGCTTGTTTCCGCGTATGCGGCACTTTCCGGAGAGGTCGAGAAAATCAACGGCAGAAAGCTGTATATTTCCAGTGCTTTCCGAACTGCGGAGGAACAGCAGGAGGCTATCGACGAGGAGGGAGACATTGCTGCACGTCTCGGGGAAAGCGAGCATCAAGCTGGGTTGGCGCTTGACGTCTATATCAAGTATTTCGGAGGCTCCGCCTTTTTGAAGACGAAAGAGGGGCGATGGGTGAATTCCCATTGCAGCGAATACGGCTTTATTATCCGCTATCCATACGGAAAAAGCGAGATAACCGGAATCTCCTATGAGCCGTGGCACCTCCGATATCTCGGAGAGCCGCATGCGGAGATTGTGGAAAAGAATTATATAACTTTGGAAGAGTACATTGACTTTCTGAAAGAAGGGAAGTTCTATATCTGGGAGGATACCATCATTACCCGGCAGGCAGGGGACAGCCCTGTACTGCCTGCCCTTTTCCTTTTTCTGCATGTATCGGAGGACAACACCGGTCATCGGATTTACACGGCAAAGCTTCCCTAAGACGGTGTTCTCCTTTTTCCACCGTAACAAAAATCATTTCCCGCAGGAATCGAGAAAAACGCCGTTTCCTGCGGGAAATTCATTTTGTTATAAATACCCCCTTTGGAAGGCTCCCCTTTGGGGTCCGGAGACTTTCAGCCTTCGCTGCTTGTATTCCGTGTGCGTACAGGCTGGTTCGGGATACGGACGTGAAGTTCGGTTTCCGTTTTTCGCTCCACCCGTTCTACGCGGATATCCACTCCCGCACGGCGCATAACCTCAACCGCCCGGTCAAGCGTGTTGAAGAACGCCTTGAGATCTCTCATGACGCAGACAGAGCGTCCGGACTTTGCGGCATCCTCGCTCATGGTATCGGCGGCAGCCTCAATTGTTTCCGCGCTCAGTCCTTCCTCGACTGTACGGCGCAGAAGGGCGCGCCGGGCTTCCTCTCCGGGGACGCGGAGAAGAGCGGCCGTGTGACGGTCGGAAAGTCCGTTTGTAATAACTGCCGCGCGTTCTTCCGGAGAAAAACGGAGAAGCGCAAGCTTTCTTTTGATATCCTCTTCGCGGCAGGAAAGCCGCTCTGCCATTTCGGATACGGAAAGAGAATAAATCTCCATAAAGGACGAAATGGCTGCTGCCTCATCAAACTGCGTCAACTGCTCGCGCTGGATGTTTTCGGTCAGGGCGATCTCCGCGCTGGAACGGCTGTCGGTCTGTATAATCAGACAGGGTATTTCCTTCAGACCGAGAAGGCGTGCTGCGCGAAGACGGCGCTCTCCCTCGACAAGTTCATACTGCGGATCGGCTCCGCCGCAGTGGCGCACCACAACCGGCTGGATGAGTCCGTAGCGGCGGATACTGTCTGCCAGGGCGTTGATGGATTCCTCGGTGAACAGCCGGCGCGGCTGCGAGGGGTTCGGCTGGATTTTTTCCGGCGGAATCCCGTAGACGGCGGCGCCGGAAGGCGCCGCTACCTGAAATCCTCCGTATTGATTTCTGCTTGCTTCCTGCATCGTGGCCTTCGGTTTTGTGCGGTTATCAAACATTCTGAGTGCCATTTTTACCTCCCGGGTCATTGACTGCCTTTTTCTGCGTTTTTACGATTCCATTATAGTCTGCCATGCCGGCGAAAAAGCACGGATTGTGCGGGCAATACGGTTCTATTTTCCTGGATTTCGGTCGTAATTTGACGCGGGAATGCAAAAACGGTCAGAGGGGTTGATATTTTTCGCGAAACAGAGTAAAATATCCGTAATACCATTCAAAGGAAGCGTGCCTATGTCATCTTACAGAAGAGCAAGAATCAATGATGCGGTGAAGGAAGAGCTGTCTCTGGCTCTGCGCGATGTAAAGGATCCTCGTGTCAGTGATGTGATGATCAGCATTACTGCAGCGGAGGTTGCGCCCGACCTGCGTGAAGCGAAGGTATATTATTCGGTTTTCGGAGGAGAAAAAAAAGAAGCGGCTGCAGGGCTTGCCAGCGCCGCCGGTTATCTGCGGAGGGAACTTGCACGGAGACTGAATCTTCGGATCACACCGACTCTGAGCTTCGTCGAGGACGACTCAATGGAGCACGGTGCCCGTATTTCCCGCCTGATTGCCGAAAATACCCCGGAACCGGAGGAAAAAGAGCAGCCATCCTCGGAGATGGATACTCAGTAATTCATGGTAAGCCATTTCAAACAGTTTCTGCCGCTTCCGACAAAAACAGGGAGCGGCAGAAACGCAAATGACCGGAAAACAAAAAAACGACAACCATTCTTTTGAAGGTTGTCGTTTTTTGGTGCTCCTGCGGAGAATCGAACTCCGGACACCTTGATTAAAAGTCAAGTGCTCTACCAGCTGAGCTACAGGGGCGTTATTGATGAATGCCGTATTATGTTATCACAGACCGAGCGTTTTGTCAACACTTTTTCGCAGGAAAAAAAGACGGCAGGCAAAGAAAAGACAGTTTTTTCTCCCAGGCAAAGGATTCGTTCTGAAAATCCGGTATCCCCATGGAGAGAGAAAAGGGTAACTTACGGAAAAACAAAAGGAAATTCTTGATTTTACCCGCCCGATGTGTTACCATAACAAAGTTAGCATTTCATACTCGGAGGTGATACAAAGAATGCTGAAAAGGCTTGCGGGGTGCATCGGTGCATACAAGCGGTCAACGATTCTGACGCCGGTTTTTATCGTCGGCGAGGTTGTGATCGAATGCCTGATGCCCTTTATCATTGCCAATTTGATTAATGATATCCAGAACGGATGCGGCATGACCGAGATCCTGCAAAGCGGGCTTGTTCTGCTGCTGTTGGCAATTCTCTCTCTTTTCTGCGGTGCAGCAGCAGGCTTTACGGCGTCCAAGGCTTCCGCCGGTTTTGCACGGAATCTGCGCAGCGCCGTATACAACAAGACTCTTGATTTTTCCTTTGAGAATATTGACAAATTTTCCTCTGCCTCTCTTGTTACCCGTATGACAACCGATGTATCGAACGTCCAGATGGCCTTTATGATGATTATCCGGATTGCCGTCCGTTGTCCGCTGATGCTGATTTTTTCCGTTATCATGTCCTTTATCATGGGCGGAAAGCTTGCCTTGCTGTTTGCGATTGTCATCCCCGTTCTTTTATTCGGGCTTTTCCTGATTGCCAGGTATGCTATGCCCGCGTTCCGGGCAGTTTTCCGAAAATATGATAAGCTGAACGAATCGATTGAGGAAAATGTTGCGGCGATGCGTGTGGTCAAGGGGTTTGTCCGAGAGGATTATGAGAAGAAAAAATTCGGAGAGGCGGCGGAAAATATCCGCCGCGATTTCACCAAGGCGGAGCGGATTGTCGCATGCAATGAGCCGCTGATGCAGTTTTGCGTTTACTTCAACATGGTCTTTATCATGTTTGTCGGTGCAAAACTGATTATTGCGAGTACCGGAATCGACCTTAATGTCGGGCATCTTTCTTCCATGCTGACCTACGGTATGCAGGTCCTGATGTCACTGATGATGCTCTCGATGATTTATGTCATGCTTACCATGTCTGCCGAGTCTGCTCGTCGAATCGATGAAGTTCTCCGCGAGACCCCGGCACTTTCCGATCCCGAACATCCGGTTAACGGAGTTGCAGACGGCTCTGTGGAGTTCGAGTCGGTCAGCTTCAAATATTCCGCAGATGCGGAAAAATATGCACTCTCCGATATCTGTCTTTCGATCCGTTCCGGGGAAACGGTTGGCATTATCGGCGGTACCGGTTCCGGAAAATCGACACTGGTACAGCTGATTCCCCGGCTTTACGATGTTACCGTCGGAACGGTTCGCGTCGGGGGTGTTGATGTTCGCAATTACGATATGGAATCCCTGCGGGAAGCCGTTGCAATGGTTTTGCAGAAGAATATCCTGTTTTCCGGCACAATTCGGGAAAATCTCCTTTGGGGCAATGAAAACGCAACCGACGAGGAGCT
The DNA here is from genome assembly GCA_034178705.1 of Eubacteriales bacterium. Lineage (GTDB taxonomy): Bacteria > Bacillota > Clostridia > Oscillospirales > CAG-272 > RUG12395. The sequence goes on from JAXFQY010000104.1 coordinate 49,123, forward strand.
TGTTGAAGCTTGCCGTCTTGCCCAGGCGCATGATTTCATTCTGTCTTTTCCCGACGGCTACGATACAAAAATTGAACAGGGCGGCACGAATGTTTCCGGCGGGCAGAAGCAGCGGCTGTGTATTGCCCGTGCGCTCCTGAAAAAACCGAAGATCCTGATTCTCGACGATTCAACCAGCGCCGTTGATACCAAGACCGACGCACAGATCCGGCACGGTTTCGAACAATACATTCCGTCCACCACAAAAATCATCATTGCCCAGCGCATTTCCTCCGTGGAGCACGCAGACAAGATTGTTGTTATGGACGGCGGCAGAATTGTTGATATCGGCCGTCATGAGGAGCTTCTTGGGCGCAGCGATATTTACCGTGAGGTTTATGAGCAGCAGACAAAGGGAGGAAAGAGCGATGAGCAATGAAAAAAAGCCGATCCGCCGTCCGCCTGTGAATTGGAAGGGGCTAGGCAGACTGATCCGCATTCTCCTTTCCTATTATCCGGTTCTGGTTCCCCTGACAGGAATCCTGATTCTGTTTTCCTCTGTGGTTTCCGCCATTCCTTCTCTGTTTACAAAGCAAGTTATTGAGATTATCGAGCGGTATATGGACAGTGGCGATTGGATTGCCGCCAAGGCAGAGATTCTTCCTGTTCTCGGTATGCTGATGATTTTTTATCTGCTCTCTATCGTTTCTCTCATCGCTTATACACAGATCATGGCATATATCACGCAGGGATTTCTCTGCAAGCTCCGCAGAGAAATGTTCAACCGAATGCAGGATCTGCCGATCCGGTATTTTGATACACATCGTCACGGCGATATCATGAGTTACTATACAAATGATATCGATACCCTCAGACAGCTGGTGTCCCAGTCAATCCCTTCTTTGATCCGCGCAGGCGCAATTGTACTGGTTGTCTTTTCCATTATGCTGTATTACAGCTTTTGGCTGACGCTTGTGGTAGTTTTCGGCGTGGTACTCATGTTTCTGGTTTCCAAGACGGTTGGCGGAGGTTCTGCCCAATATTTTGTCCGTCAGCAAAAATCGATGGGTGCTCTTGAGGGCTATGTACAGGAAATGATGAGCGGTCAGCGCGTTGTCAAGGTATTCTGCCATGAGAACAAGAGCCGCGAGGGCTTTGAAAAGCTGAACGAGAATCTGTACAGCGACGGCTACAAGGCAAATGCTTTTGCCAATACACTCGGTCCGATCATTATGAACATCGGCAACGTTCTCTATGTTCTGTGCGCCTTTATCGGAGGACTGCTGCTTGTTTCCGGAGCGAAAAACATCAGCCTTTCCGGAGCCGCTCTTTCCATCAGCATCGTGGTTCCTTTTCTGAATATGACAAAGCAGTTCACCGGCAACTTCAATCAGGTCTCCCAACAAATCAACTCCGTTGTGATGGCAATGGCTGGGGCAGAGCGTGTTTTCGCTTTGATGGACGAGAAGCCGGAGACCGATGAGGGGTATGTGACCCTTGTCAACGCAAAAATCGGGGAAAACGGGGAAATCACGGAGTCTGAAGCACGCACCGGTATCTGGGCATGGAAGCACCCGCACGGGGACGGGACCGTAACCTATACCCGTCTGCAAGGCGATGTTCACCTGACGGATGTTGATTTTTCCTATGATGGGGAAAAACAGGTTCTTTACGATGTCTCCGTTTATGCGGAACCCGGTCAGAAGGTTGCCTTCGTCGGTGCAACGGGTGCCGGAAAAACAACAATTACCAATCTGATCAACCGGTTTTACGATATTGCGGACGGAAAGGTCCGCTATGACGGAATCAATATCAACAAGATCAGAAAGGCGGATCTGCGCCGCTCACTCGGTCTGGTTCTTCAGGATACGAATCTGTTTACCGGAACGGTTATGGACAATATCCGCTACGGCAGACTGGACGCGACCGACGCGGAATGCCATGACGCCGCCGTGCTTGCGGGAGCCGACGATTTTATTTCCCGTCTCCCGCAGGGCTATCAAACCATGCTGACCAACAACGGCTCCAATCTTTCGCAGGGGCAGCGCCAGCTGATCGCCATTGCCCGTGCTGCCGTTGCCGATCCGCCGGTCATGATTCTTGATGAGGCGACCTCCTCGATTGATACCCGAACGGAGGCGATTGTATCCCGCGGAATGGATAAACTGATGGAGGGAAGGACGGTATTCGTAATCGCCCACCGGTTGTCCACTGTTATGAACTCGGATGTCATTATGGTGCTCGATCACGGAAGAATTATCGAGCGCGGAAGCCACGAAAAGCTCATTTCCGAACATGGCGTGTATTACAGCCTGTACACCGGCGCATTTGAGCTGGAGTGATTTCCGGTATTCTTTGCTCCCCGGCGCGTGAAGCGCCGGGGATTTTTTTCGGATTCCGAGCGAATCTGCAAAGAAAAGCGGGTCTTTATTGACTTTGAGGCGTTCTGTGATCCGGTTTTCGGAGGATATCCGACAGGGGCGGGAAGCCAAATACCTCTTTTTCCCCTCTTTTCTACTCTGTCGGGAGGCTCAGAGATACCCGGAAAAAGACAAAAAAAGCAGGGGAAAACCGCCGAAATTTGAACCGAAAACGACGGCTGTGTTTCGGCAGGATAATTGACAGAGACGGATTTCTTCGATATAATATAAATACAATTGGTTATCTTTCAATTGACAGAGAAGGATTATTTGAAATGTAAAAAGAAAGGATTGCAGAAAACATGAAACGAATACTGTTTGCCGTTGCTCTCCTTCTGCTTCTTCCCGGCTTTGCTGCGTGTGAGGCAAAAGCCCCCTCTTCAGAGACAACGGCCGTAAAGACGCAGGAGGCGACGGAACCAGTGCTGCCGCAAACAACAACAGAAACACCCGCAACAACAGTGACTGAGCCTGTAACAACAGCCGCGCAGCCAAAGAAAGACAAAATACGAATTGCCTGCATCGGGGACAGTTTGACTTACGGTACCGGTTCTTCCAATCCTTCCGTTTTCAGCTATCCCGTTCAGCTTCAGAAATACCTGAATGCCGCACAAAGCGAGACGCTGTATACTGTGCTGAATTACGGCAAGCCGAGTGCTTATGCGATCAACAACAAGGAATACGACTTCACCTATCCGAGCAAAAACAGCAACGCCTATACCGAGTCGGAGCAATACAAAAACTCTCTGAACTGTCAGCCTGACATCGTGATTATCATGCTCGGAACGAATGATGCCTATGCCGCTGCAGCAAACAAGAATGTTTCGGAAAAATATACAGCATCTCTTGAGAAAATCGTGGATACCTATCTTGCTCTTGAATCCACACCGGAGGTTATCCTCATGCTTTGCCCAAGCCGTTTTGACAATGCGACACGGTTGAAATCGGTGACGAACATCATTCATCCCGCCATCCGGGATGTGGCGGAGCGCAAAGAAATCCGGCTGATTGATGCTTATACCATGACAAACGAAGCCCTAGCAGATCGCGCAACCGCCGTACGGGAGAAAGTTTTCAATTCTGACGGGGTTCATTTGTCTGACAAGGGTTATGAAATGCTTGCGGAGCTGATTGGCAGAACCATTCTCGGAGAGAACGATTAAGGAAGGAGCCTACATGAAAAAGATGATCTCTGCGTTGCTTTCCTGCGCTATTCTGTTGCCGTTGATGGCGGCCTGTGAGGGGAGCACCCCCTCCTCCACCACCGAGGGAAACACAGAATCGCCCGTTGTGACAACAACTCCGATCACAACCGTAGAAGAACCGTCCTCTCAGACGCTTGTCATCCATACGATCGGGGAACTGAATACAACCGAATATCCGCTTGACAGCGCTGCGGGAAGCGAGCAATTCAGCTCACTGATGCAGGATTTCCGTGCCTCCAAAACGCTGAACGGCGAACTGAACGGGATAGCCGCATATTATCCGCGTGTCAAGAAGATCAGCGACGATGCCTATGTGATGATTTTTCACAACACCACATACGGCGGCAGTGTTTATTGCTCCATGAGTACCGATTGCTATAATTGGGGCTCGCCGCGTGCTGTCTTTCGTCAATCGACCGTCAAAGTAAACGGTGTAACCGACAATCTGAAGTACATGACTCCGGATGCATGTGTTCTCTCAGACGGACGGTTGCTCTGCGTAACCAGTTTCCGTGCCGAGCATGCCTACCAGACCGCAATCGACTATAACGGCGTCGCGGTCAGCTATTCTTCGGATAACGGAAAGACCTGGACCGAGCCGGAGACTGTCTATGTCGGTACGAACTGGGAGCCGATGGTTATGCAGGCGGACAACGGGGAAATCTATATTTTCTTTACCTGTACCGCACCCTCCATATATCTCAGTGATTTCGACCACCGTTCCAGCGGAGTCGGTATGATCCGTTCCACAGACGGAGGAAAAACCTGGAGCCCGAATGTGACAGGCGCGCCTTACATTCCCCAGTATGTTATGCGTCAGTATGTCACTACTGTTGACGGAGTGAAGAAGTATACCGATCAGATGCCGGTAGCCCTGCAGCTGAATAACGGAACGATTGCCTTGGCGGCGGAAAGCCAGTTGACCAACGGCTATAAATTCTCCATTTGTTATACCGATGACTATTTTGCGACCGATGTCGGAATGGAAAAGACCGGACCCGTAGGCAGAAAAACAAATCTTTTCAATGCAGCCGGTCCATACCTTGCACAGTTTGATTCCGGTGAGGTGATTCTTACCTATCACTGGACAAAAACCTTCCGTTACCGCCTCGCGAACTGCACGGCAACAACCTTCTTTGATGAGAAAACACTCTTCTCGGAGTCCGGTATGTGGGGCTCCGTCGAGAAGCTGACCAGTCACAGCGCCGTGATTGTCGCCCCGACAAAAGAGGACTACAAAATTCAATTGGCTCGCGTTTATCTTAACCATACCTTAAACGCGCAAAAGATGACACCGAGTCTCACGGCCAACACCGCGGAATGGGACGGCAATACCGATGCGTTATTTGCCGGAGAGAACAGTCAGGCACAGGTAGCAGTCCGCGTTGCCCATGATGAGAAAAATGTCTATTTGCTTGCTGAGGTTTCCGACCGTTATCTTACCGATGCAGACAAGTTTATCTTTTATTGCCACGACGGCAAGGAAGGGCAGTATGCTGTCACGCTCTCCGTTGCCGAAGTGATAACGGAGTACCGTGCGTCCATTACGGAAAAAGCCAGCGAGGTTGATGCGTCGTCACTCGGAATTCGCACACATGTTGCCTTTGACGGCACGGTCGGCGATGTTACTGACATCGATAACGGGTATGTTTATGAGGTGGCGATTCCGAAAACGCTTCTCGGTGTTGAGGATATGCTTGCCTTCCGCTTCCGGCTGATCAGCCGCGATAGTGCGAACGGCAAGACCGTTCAGGAGGATCCTTATCCTTCCGCGGGTCTGAAGGATACTTCCGGATGGGCGAAGGCAAAGCTTGTTCCGTGAATTCCGGAAGGGGAAAAGCCTCTATAGGATTCCCGCTCTGTAAGGAACGGATTTCCGATTCCGCTGTCGGCACACAGAGCTGATCCGCGCCATGTGCAAGTACCGTTCTGCAACTTTTGTTCTGCAATCCCCGGCTGATTCATCTTCCGGACGCTTATCTCCGGGGAAAACGTCACGGTTTCTGTACGGGATAATAGGAAGCGGCTTCCTTTGTTCACAAAAGGAGCCGGAGGATGAAAATCCGATCTTCCTTTTTTCGAAAACCGAATCCCACTTGCTTTTTCGCAGAGAGACGAACCTCCGGCCGTTCCGACCGCGGGTTCGTCTCTCTTCCTTTTGACAAACACCCTCTTCCTCTTCTTTTCCGATCCTCATTTTTATGGAGACGCTGCGCTGCGCGAATACCGTTACTGCGGATTCTTTTCCCGGTTTGATTCCGCGGGGATCGCCTTTGCTTGCCCCCTCTTCTGCCGACAGGGAAGCTTTCGGGAAAAACCGGCTTGTTTTCCCTCATTTGCGACTGCTTACCGCGGAAAATTTACCGCTTACTGCTATAAGACGACCTCTTGCCCCTTTTCCCTTGCTTTTTTCTCATACGACGGGTATAATCGAATCATGGAAAGGCGGTAGACCATGAAGCTGAAGATTGAGATTGCTCCGGACGCAGAAGACGAGCTGATTCTCCGCTGCCGCGAGCGCAGCGAGCGAATCGCAGAGTTGGAGCGGACGCTCGGGGAACTGCTCAAAAACGACGGAACACTTGCCCTGAGCATCGGAAACACCGAATATTACCTTGCGCCCGCAGAAATCCTTTTCTTTGAGACGGACGGCGGCCATGTTTCGGCACATACCGTTGCAGGAATGTATCGGTCCGAGAAAAAGCTTTACGAGTTGGAAGCACTTCTGCCGCGCGCTTTCCTGCGGGTATCCAAATCCTGCATTCTGAATGCCGAACGGGTCGAATCGATTGCACGCAATCTTACCGGCGCCAGTGAGGTGCGTTTCCGCGGCAGCAGCAAGAGGGTTTATGTATCCCGCGCCTATTATAAATTGCTGAAGGACAGAATTAACGAATTGAGGTCGGTAAAATGAAAATCAAGAAAAAAATGAAAATGAATTTTTATGCCAACAGAATTTTCTGGGCCATTATCCTGCTGCTGTCTGCCGCTTTGATTATTCTCGATGCGGTGGGAACCGGACTTGGCTTTCTCGACGGGATTCCTGTGATCAAGATTATTCTCGGTGTCCTGCTGCTTGCTATGGCGGTGCGTGAGGGGATTTGCCTTGATTATGCCGGTGTCATATTTTCGCTCACCTTTCTTTTTCTGCTCTTTGAGCGAAATATTGCGCGGTGGTGCGGGATCGAAAGCGGGGAACTGATCAACAACTGGCTGGCGTTGCTTGCTGCGCTGCTTGTGGTGATTGCCCTGAAGCTCCTGACAGGCGGGTTCCGCATTACTGCATGCGGCGGCAAGGAAGACGGTGTGGATAAAAAGTCCTTCGGCAACTATGTGAAGTATATCGACTGTACCTCCTTTATCCGTGAGGAGGTGGAAAGCAATATGGGATACTGTGAGATTATATTCCAGAATGTAGACAATTATCTTTCCGGCGGCACGCTGGTTGTTTCCAACAATCTCGGTGCGATGGAAATCCGTGTTCCCGCCTCTTGGCATGTGGATGCTTCGATTGAAAACAGCCTTGGCTCCGTTGTGCTTCCGCGGGAAGACACACCGGACGGTAAAGTGCTTCATATCGTAGGGGAGAACAACCTCGGCAGTCTTTCCGTTAAGACTGTCTGAGCGTTTCCGTTTCGGATTGAAAACAATATATAATGAGAAAGGGATCCATTATGATCTTTCGCGAAGGTTTTTATGCCGATGTCCGTGTGGAGGACAGAAGCAATACGGTGATCCGTTATCTGAACGGAATCCTGCAGGAGTCCAAAACGAGGAATGAGAAGCGTGCTTTCCTGCGTGTTTACGACGGTAAACTCTGGTACTATGCTTCGGTTACCGATGTTGCCCATCTTCAAAAGACGCTTGACGGACTGTATGAGGCCGCAACCCCGAATCCCGACATCCTCTCGGACCCGATTGTACGGCGTTTTGAGAAGAACCGCGCAAAGGAAATGCGCTTTTCCGACCGCTCTGTCCGGTCCGTTCCGACCGAGGAAAAAAACGCCCTCCTTCTTTCTTATCTTCCCCTGCTTGCCGAGGACAGCTGCATGAGCATGCCGGTCGGAATGTATCTGGACCGTAGCAGCCTTTTCACCTTCTGCTCCTCTCTCGGGGCGGAGCTGGAATATGATTATCAGACCTGCGGCATTTGCCTGCGCTGCGACATGGTTGAGGGAGAGCGGAAATTTTCTGCCCGCTGGCAACACGGAGACACACTCTTCGAAAATCTGAAGGGCAGGGAGGCGGAAGCAAGCGCCGCGTTGCGGGAGCAGGCGGTGTTTATGCGTACATCTGTGCCGGTGACACCGGGGAAATATCCTGTCGTCCTTGCACCGGAGGCGGCAGGCGTGTTCGCCCACGAATCCTTCGGACATAAATCCGAATCCGACTTCATGCTTTCGGATGAGACCATGCGAGATGAATGGCAGCTTGGGAAAACCGTCGGCTCTCCCATTCTTTCCATTGCGGAATGCGGTGAGCTGCCCGGGAGCGGATATGTTCCCTATGACGATGAAGGGACGAAGGCGCGCAAAAACTATCTGATCAAAAACGGCATTCTCGCGGGAAGACTGCACAGCGCACAGACGGCAGCGGCACTTAACGAAGGATTGACCGGAAACGCACGCGCGCTGGACTGCACCTTTGAGCCGATCGTCCGGATGACCAACACCTATATTGAACCGGGAGATCTGACTTTTGAGGAACTGATCGCCCCGATCAAAAAAGGGTATTATATTAAGCAGATCAATCACGGCTCGGGCATGAGTACCTTTACCATTGCGCCTGCCGTATCTTATGAGATTACAGACGGAAGACTCGGAAAGCCGGTTCAAATCAGCGTGATCACCGGCAACGTTTTTGAGACACTCGGCCTGATTGACGGATTGACCCGTGAAACAGAAATGCTTTCCTTTGTGACGGGTGGATGCGGGAAAATGGAGCAGCAGGGACTTCCTGTCGGGTTCGGCGGTCCCTTTGTCCGCGTTTCCTCCATGAATGTACAGTGAGGTGGAAAGATGAATAAGGAATTTCTTGTAAACAAAAGCGGCTCGGTAACGCTCAACGTTACGGCGAACCGCATTGACAGCTATCGGATGAAGGAAGAAACGACCGGAACCGTCCGTGTTTACCGGGACGGAAAAATCGGAGTTGCCGGCGCCCTCGGGGAGCCGGACGAGGCGGCACTGACCGCGCAGGCAGAGAAGGCACTTTCTCTCGGGATTCCTTATGTCTGTGCATTGGACGGAGCTCTTGAAAAGGAGGAGCATCATGAGCGCGTTATTGTTCCCGAAAAGGAACTGGTCCCGACCATGCAGACGCTGCTTGACCGTATTAGCGAGGCTTGTCCCCGCTTTGCCGTCAGCAATAAAATCATGCTTTCGCGGAGCTTTTCCGAGTACAGGAACTCCAACGGAAGACACCTTGTCTGTTCGGATAATGCTCTGACAATTGCTTTGCTTTTCCAGAGCCGCGGTTCCGGAAATCTCATGGACTGCTTCTATGAATGCACGGGCCGCAATTTCGATCCGGATGCGGTTGTAGCGGATTGCCGCACGCTTTATGATGCTTTCTATACCTCTGCCGATATTGAGGAGGGAGAGTGGCCTGTTGTTCTCGGAGTCGGGGATCTTTTCGGCACCTTTTTCCGCAATTTTATCGGGGAAATGTATGTGTCCGGCGCCTCGCTTGTCAGCGGAAAACTCGGTGAGAGGATTTTCTCCGAGAAGCTTACCTTTACGGATGACCGGAATCCGATGACCTGTCCGAACGCGCGGTTCTTTGATACGGAGGGACAGTTTGTTCCCGATTTCCGTGTTCCGTTCATCGAGCGCGGCGTGCTCAGGAATGTTCTTACAACAAAGAACACCGCGGCACAGCTTGGACTTCCCGTTTCCGGTACTTCGGCGGCATCATACGACGGCGTCCCTTCCTACGGACTTTCGGGGCTGTATGTAGAGCCGACTGCCGGGAAACTTTGCGAGATTGTTTCCGGGAAAGCCATCTTTGTGGTCATGGCATCCGGCGGAGATACCACCCCGGACGGACATTTTGCAACACCGGTGCAGTGCTCCTTCCTGCTGGAGAACGGCAGGCTGGTCGGAAGACTTCCGGAACTGAATATCAGCGGGGACTTTTACTCCCTGCTCGGGGAGAATTATCTCGGTGCGGTTCGCGGGGATCCGCTTCCCTCTGAGGATGCGACCTTCTGCGTTACCAGAATGAAGGTCACAAAGGAATAAGAGCTGCTGAAAAAAGAGAGGGCTGTCTCACTGTAAGGGGAGACAGCCCTCTCTTTTTTCTTCTTTTTTTCAGCGGAAGTGTGTCGGGCTGCAGCCATAGGCGCGCTTGAAGCTTTGTGAGAAGTGCTTGATTGAGCGGAAGCCGACAGCACGGGAAATGTCTGTGACCGACAGATCGGTTGTCTGAATCAGCTCAAGCGCCTTCAGAATCCGTGCGTTTACGACATATTGATGCAGGGACTGCCCGGTGCTTGCCAGCATACAGCGGTTGATGTAGTTCGGGTGGTAGGAAAAATGCTGACCGATTTCGGTATTGGAGAGATCCTTCGCGATATTTTCGTGGATATATTCAATAATTCCTTTTACCAGGCTGGCACTGCTTTCTCCGGAGACTGCGGTGATATGACGTACGGTGGTAATCAGCAGCTTCTGGAGAATTGCGCTGAGCATGGCGGCATAATTGCGCTGCGGGGAAACAAATTCACTGTCAAGGCAGTGAAAATCGTATTCCGACACACGCATATCGGCGATGTGTACAGGGGAATTGAACTCCGGCAGATCGGAAAACGAAATATTTTCCAGGCGTTTTTCGGGAAGAAAGGCGCTGTCGGGGACAGGGGGAAGACAGAGTGAAATCTGTCTTGCGTCAAAGGTATAATCGAAGTTGACGACAAGAACGGTAAAGCCTTCGGCGGAAACGGCAGAGAGGGAATAAACCGAGTCGGGCGTCCAGATAAAAAGCTCCCCGCGATTCGGGCGGAACACGGCCCCGTCTACGGTAAGCTCCGCACCTTGCGTGAAAAAATAGAGCATCCGGTTATCATAGGCACGCAGGTTCTTTGTGGAATATTCGCCCGACATATGCAGAATCTTTGCATATCTGACATAGGGCTTGATATCGTCAAACTTCATGATCACGTGCGGAATCCTCTTTCTCCGCCTCCGGACGGGAGGGCATCAGTTTTGCGGCGCGAAGAGCGCGGACAACGGGCTTATAGATAAGAAAGGCAATGAGCGTATCCAGAAGCCCTTTTACAAGCGTAAAGGGAAGATTAAAAATCAGAAGGCAGGAAAGCAATCCTCCGACACCCGGAAGAATGGCGCGATACATTCCGATAATGGTATCCAGCGGAAGGAGGCGCGCATAGATCGGATAGATGATAAAGTAATTCAGCGGGACGCTTGCAATCGCCATGATGACAGCACCGGCAACGGAAGCAAGGAGAGCGGCCCGGCGCGTGCGGTGAGCACGGTAGAAGAAACCGGCCGGGAGCACAAAACAGACTCCCATGAGAAAATTGCACAGCTCCCCGACCCCTCCTGTCATTGTCATTGTGACTTTGACGAGATTTTTGATCAGACAGACAAGTACGCCGCTTGTGGGTCCGAGTGCAAAAGCAGCGATCAAAGCGGGCAGCTCGGAAAGATCCATCTTGATAAAAGAGGGCATGAAGGGGACATTGAATTCGAGCATCATCAGTACAGAGGCAACAGCGGAGAGGAGGGCGGTTGCCGTGAGATAGCGGATACTCCGGGAACGTGAGAAACGGTACATGGAAAAAACCTCCGCGGCACATGGCGGCGGAGAATGGCGGCATTGCCGCACGGTCCCTCTCATCCGGACTGTACCGTCGGTTCCGGATTTGCACCGGATCGGTCGCATTGCTGCGATTCGCGGACTTCGGAAGCGCTGCCTGCTGCAGTCTGTCCGTCACCGCCGGTGGGGAATTGCACCCCGCCCCAAGACCATTTTTTATGAATTGTATTCATTTTATACCTCTCGGTTCCGTTTGTCAAGAGGAAGGCGGAGATTGTCTTTTCTTCTTCCTCCGTACATATCTCGCCCGGAATCCCGGATTTTCTTTTTCCTTTCTTCTTTTCTTTCAAAGAAAGCGGGAGAAAAACAAGATTCGCGTCTTTGCTTCGACAGACTTTTTACCCTGTACGCGGTATCATACGGGCAGAGGTCAGAGTACCGCGCAAAGGGAGGACGTATAAATGAATCCAAATGATAAAAAAAGGGACGCTCCACGGAAGGCACCGGATGTACGCAATGCCGCTCCGGGGGAGTCCGGGGGCGTGCGCAGAGGAGGGCGGGAGAGACCGCCCTCCGACTCGCTCCCTCGTTCGGAGAGACACCAGGATGCTTACGGGGCCAATCCGGCTGCCGGAAATGTCGGCGCGGGACGCCCGTCGGCTTCGCGCGGCACCCGTCCGGACAACCCTTCCCGGATGGGGGAAAGGGGCCGTAATCGGCGCGGAGCGGAACCCAGGCGACAGCGACCGGCAAACGGTGAGACGTATCAGAAGCGGAATGCGGGAGGCGATCCGGTTGGATCCGGAGGTTTTTTTGCGGTAGCTGGACGGCTTGGCGGTCGTGTCAGAAGAGCGGCGGACAGGCTTCCCGCCGGCGCTGCTGCTGCGGGGGCGCGCTTTCTTGCCTCTTTTCTCTGCGGGATGCTCTTTTCACGTGCACCGATGCTGTTTTCCGCCCTCCCGTTGGGGCTTGCCCTTCTTTCGTCAGTGGAGGGAACAATGCCCCTTTGCGCTGTCGGGGTTTTTGTCGGAAGTCTTTCGGGCGGTGCGGGAACGGTTTATGCAGCATCGGCTGTGCTGATTGCCGCTGCCCGTCTGCTGCTTTCCCTTTTTGGCAGGGAGCGCGAACCAAACGGCAAAGGTCTTTTTTCGGACAGTCTGCGTGTGCGTCTCTATCTTGCCGCGCTTTCCGCCTTCGGCGTGGGAATTTATCGGATTATTGTGAACGGCTATCGCTATTATGACCTTTTCGGCTGCTTCTTCCTCCTTTTTGCCGTGCCGGGTGCGACCGTCCTTTTTTCTCTTCTTTTTTCGGGACAGGCCGCTCGCCGAGGCAGTCTGCAGCTTCTGTGTATCGCTGTTTTCTGCGCGGCGTTGATTTTTTCGCTTCGGGGACTCTCTCCGTTCGGGATGGATTTTGCATCGCTTGCCGCGGCGTTTTTTACTCTCTTTTTTGCCCGGGAGACAGGAATGCTTCCGGGAACTGCGGTAGGTTTGCTTTTCGGACTTGCGGCAGCTCCGATGGCTGCGCCCGCTTTTGCTGTTATGGGACTGATTGCCGGGTTGATGCAGAGGGCCTCGCTTTCTCTTACCGTGATTGCCTCCTCTGCTGCGGCCTGCTGTATGGAACTGCTTGTCTTCGGCGTTCAGGAATTCCTTTCGCTGCTTCCGGAGACTGTGGCTTCCGCTGTCCTTTGTGTGTTGACGGAACGGACGCCGCTTATGCCGGCGATTTCTTCTTTGTTTTATACTGCGGAGGAGGAGAAGACTGCGGTAGATAATGTTCCGGTGCGAACCGAGGACCGGCTGGCGGCGCTTTCCGAATCCTTCCGCTCCCTGTCCGAGGTTTGCTATGCGCTTTCCGACCGCTATCGAAGACCGGATGAACTGGAACTGCGTGCTCTCTGCGATCGGGTTTGCGATCGATACTGTGCGCGTTGCCGCGTGTCTCCGCTTTGCTGGAACCGCGAGTATTCCTCCACCTCCGATGTCATGAACGGTGTGGTCAATTCGCTCTCTGAGGGGAAGAGGGTGACGCGCGGCAGTGTTCCGACTTATTTTTCTGTCCGTTGCCCGAGTGTGGACGGAATTCTGAAGGAGATTAACGACGGATGTGCTGCTTTGACTGAGCAGAGGCTGCGGGGAGATAAAAGCGAAATATTTGCAATGGATTACGAAGCAACGGCAGCGTTGATCCGGGAGGCGCTGGAGTCAGGACGACGGGAATATGCCCCGGACCGGAAGCTTGCTGCTGCCTGCGCAAAGCGATGCGCCGAACTGTTCGGCGCCGGGGGTGTTGTGACAGTGCGGGGGGCACGGCATAAGAGTGTGCGAGGCTCCGGCTTCCCCGTTTCACCGGTTATGCCTCCGGATCGACTCCGATCCGTTCTGGAGGAGACTTTACACTGCCGTCTTTCAGTTCCTGTGTGCGAAACAGAAGGAGGAAAGCTTTCCTTTACCGCGCACAGTATCCGGCGTTTTTCCGCGCAGGTTGCTTTTCTCTGCCGTCCGAAGGAAGGGGACGGGGAATGCGGGGATTCGGTTTCCGCATTTGAAAACCGGGAGGATTATTTTTATACCATGCTGTCCGACGGCATGGGAAGCGGAAGCGAAGCAGCACTGACCAGCAGCGTTTGTGCGGTTTTTCTGAAAAAGATGCTTTATGCCGGCAACGCGAAGGAAACCTCGATTGAAATGCTGAACAACCTTGTCCGTTCTTCTTCTGATGAAATCAGTGCAACGGTGGATTTGTTTGAACTGGATTTGATCAGCGGTAAAGCTTCTTTTATAAAAAGCGGGGCCGCTCCCTCCTTTGTCCGGCGCGGCGGACGTCTTTTCCGGATCCAGTCCAAAACACTGCCGATCGGAATTGTCCGTGCCGCCGGCGCGGAGCAGGTCAGTTTTACGGCAGAAGACGGAGACTGTATTATCATGCAAAGCGACGGTGTTGCCGAAAGCTATGAGGACAGTCCGTGGCTTGCGCATTTGATAACCCGCTCGTGGGATGGGAATCTGCGTGCGATGTGTACACGGATTCTTGATGCCGCGGAGGAGAACAATCCCAAAAAGGATGATCGCAGTGTGGCGATTATCCGGATCCGGAAGGAATAGAAAAAGCGGGAGAACGGAACAATCCGTTCTCCCGCCGGGAAAGCATTTTCGGTTATTTGGAAATAATGCGGGCGGTGTTGTAGAGCTTTTTCATCTTTTGTTCCTTGCGACTGATAAGGGAATAGACCGTTTCCAATTCCTCGCGGGAGAGTCCATCCAGCTCATTTTCTTTTGCCGTCTTTTTATAAAGACGGTCAATTTTTTGCGCAAGGCAGATGTCCATCGGAATCACAGCGTCATCGCGTTCGCACATGACCAGATTGCTCTTCCCCTCGAGCATCAGTTCGACGGCTGCCGCTCCCATCTCAGCGCCGAGCAGACGGTCGCGCAGCGTCGGGGAGCCTCCGCGTACAACATGACCGAGGCAGGCAAAGCGTGTTTCGATTCCGGTCTTTTCGGGAATGACCTCGGCAAGGTGCTGGCCGTAGCCGGGAAGTCCCTCGCTGACCATAATGATGAAGTGGCGCTTGCCGTTGCGGCGGCTTTCCACCATGTCCTGCAGCAGATGCTCCTCATCAAACGGGATTTCCGGAATGACGATGGCGGAGGCCCCGGTTGCGATGCCGGTGTGAAGGGCGATGTGACCGGCGTTGCGCCCCATCACCTCAACAACGTTGCAGCGGGCGTGACTCTCGCAGGTATCGCGGAGACGGTCCACCATTTCGACGATCGTGTTGCAGGCGGTGTCAAAGCCGATGGTATAGTCGGTACAGGTGATATCGTTGTCAATCGTTCCGGGAAGACCGATGCAGGGAACTCCGTGAAGCGTGAGATCGGTAGCACCGCGGAAGGTTCCGTCGCCGCCGATCGCGATAATGCCGTCAATCTGATGGTCGCGGCAGGTTTTCAGCGCTTTTTCCAGTCCCTCCGGCGTTGCAAACTCCATGCAGCGGTCGCTGTACAGGATGGTACCGCCGTGATTGATGATATTGGAAACATCGCGCGGCTGGAAGTCTTTGAGATCCCCCTCCAGAAGTCCGCGATAGCCGCGATAGATGCCTACAACTTCAATTCCGTTGTTGAGGGCAGTACGGGCAATTGCACGGATTGCGGCATTCATGCCGGGCGCGTCGCCGCCTGAAGTAAGCACGCCGATTTTCTTGATTTCTTTCATCTTTCCTCCAAATAATCGGACGGCAGTCCGATATTCTGTAAAAAATTACTGATTTTTTATAT
Organism: Eubacteriales bacterium; assembly: GCA_034178705.1. GTDB lineage: Bacteria > Bacillota > Clostridia > Oscillospirales > CAG-272 > RUG12395. The sequence continues at coordinate 64,792 of JAXFQY010000104.1, forward strand.
TATAACTCTTTTGAACGGTAATTTGCAAGTATTCTCAAGCATTATTTTCAAAGCTTCTTCAACTGCCCGGGTTCGTACTCCGGTACGGTCGGTCCCGGTGAGATGAAAAACTGCGGCCTCCTCACCTTTTTCCGAGGAAAATCCGATCCAGACGGTACCGACGGGCTTTTCCGATGTGCCGCCGCCCGGGCCTGCAATTCCGGTTGTGGAAAGAGCGGCATCTGCTCCGAATCGCAGCCGCGCTCCCCGTGCCATTTCACATGCTGTTTCTCGGGAAACGGCACCGAAACGGGCGAGCGTTTCGGGGGATACGCCAAGAAGAGCGGTTTTGGCGCTGTTCGCGTAGGAAACAACACCGCCGAGAAAAATTTCCGAGGCACCGGGTACGGAGACAATCCGGGAGGCAAGCATACCGCCCGTGCAGGATTCTGCGCAGGCAAGCGTGAGATGTTTTTCGGCAAGGAGTTTGACCAGCACCTCTTCCGGTGCGCGCACTTCCATGTCAGTCAAAGAGCGGATATCTGCGGCAGATTTCGGTGACCTCCGCACGGCAGTAATCCGCACTGTTTTCAAAATCAAAGGCAGTGAGTTTGATCAGATGCGCAATGGTTTTCATGTCGTCGGTGCCGAGACCGCGGGTGGTAACGGCGGGGGTACCGAGACGGATACCGCTTGTCTGGAAGGGAGAACGGTTATCGCCCGGGACGGCGTTTTTGTTTACCGTGATATAGACCTCATCCAGTCGGTGCTCCAGTTCCTTCCCCGTCAGCTCCTCTCCGCGCAGATCAATCAGCATCAGGTGATTGTCGGTACCGCCGGAAACCAGACGGAAGCCTTCTGCCTTCAGCGCATCGGCGAGAGCATGCGCGTTGTCGATTACCCGTTGCTGGTATTCCTTGAATTCCGGCTTCAGCGCTTCCCCAAAGCAGACAGCCTTGGCGGCGATGATATGCTCAAGCGGACCGCCCTGCGTTCCCGGAAAGATTGCCTGGTCAATGGTTTTGGCCAGCTCCTCCCGGCAGAGAATCATACCGCCGCGCGGCCCCCGCAGGGTTTTGTGTGTCGTTGTTGTGACAACGTCGGCATACGGAACGGGAGACGGGTGAAGCCCTGCTGCGACCAGTCCTGCGATATGTGCCATATCAACCATCAGTCGGGCACCGACGGAGTGGGCAATTTCCGCAATACGGGGAAAATCGATCACGCGCGGATAGGCAGAGGCCCCCGCAACGATCAGCTTCGGGCGATGCTCCCGGGCGAGCCGCTCCAGGGCATCGTAATCAATAAGATGGGTTTCGGGATTCAGTCCGTAGGGGACAAAATGATAGGTCTTGCCGGAGAAGTTTACCGGACTTCCGTGGGTCAGGTGCCCGCCCTCTGCGAGGCTCATTCCCATGACGGTATCGCCGGGATTCAGGAGGGCAACATAGACGGCGGTGTTTGCCTGCGCGCCGCTGTGCGGCTGCACATTGGCGTGTTCGGCACCGAACAGACGGCAGGCGCGTGTGCGTGCAAGCTCCTCAACGACGTCGATACATTCGCAGCCGCCGTAGTAACGGTGTCCGGGGTAGCCCTCTGCATATTTGTTTGTGAGAATGGAACCTGCAGCCAGCAGGACGGCATCGCTTACAACATTTTCCGATGCAATCAGCTCAAGTCCCCGCCGGGCGCGGCAGAGCTCGGACAGTACAGCGTCTCCGACTTCCGGATCGAGAGCGCGGAGCGCATTGATGCTTTCTGTAATCATGGGAATACTCCTTTCGGAACCTTGGGATGAAGACTGAATAAAATTGAATATATTATATCGTTGTTCCTGTAAAAATACAAGAAGAAAATGCAAAGTGCGGACAAAAATTCCATAATCATTGCCTGTCCGGTGATTTCGGCAAAACTACTGTATATATAGTAAGAATATTTTTAATTATTATTGACACCGCGCAAAAATAAATGTTATAATACTATGGAATATGCAGGTGCGGTGACGGAGGACCCATGGAAGAGACCAAACGCATACTTGTGACGTCCTGCAAGGGCGGTGTCGGAAAGTCGACCGTGGCAGCCAATCTGTCCGGCGCTCTCGCGCGGCGCGGCAGAAAGGTTCTGCTGGTGGATATGGATCTCGGCAATCGCAGTCTGGACATTATGCTCGGGATGGAAGACAATGCCCTTTTCGATATTTCCGATGTTGCGGAGCACCGCGCGGAGGCCGCGCGTGCTGTCCTTAGAAGTGAGCAACGACCCGGTCTTGCCTTCTGTGCCGCTCCGTATCTGTATGACGGTAAAATGACGGAAGAGAATTTCGGCGAGGCTCTTTCCGCGCTTGAAGCGGAGGTCGAGCCGGACTTTACCGTTCTGGATACCTCCGGCGGAGCAGATTGCTCCGTCCTTCTGTGCGCTTCCGCAGCACAAAGCGCTCTGATTGTTACAACGCCGGCACCGGCGGCGGTTCGCGCGGCGGAAAAGTCCGGAGAACTGCTTACCGATGCAGGGGTTACTGATCTTATGCTGATTGTCAGCGGGATGGAACCCGATTGGCGCTCAGCGGGAGAGCATTACGGTGTGAATGAAATGATCGACCGGACGGCTGTGCGGATTGTCGGAATCGTACCGCGAGATGCCCGGCTTGCGCTTCTTTCGGAGCGCGGAAAGCTTTGCGGGGAGGATCGGAAGCTCCGCTCCTGTGCAGAGCGCGCCTTTGAGAATATCGCTGACAGGCTTTGCGGGGAATCGGTTCCGCTGCTTGCCGGTGTCCGGGGTGTAAGAAACAGAAAAAAACTGCTTCTTGCGGGTTTCCGCGGATAAAGAATCAGGAAAGGATACGGGGACAAAATGGAAATCGCAATTATTGCCAGTGACTCTAAAAAAGAATTAATGACGCAGTTCTGTATTGCGTACTGCGGAATTCTCAGCAAGCATCACCTTTGTGCAACCCTGAAAACAGGAAACTATATCGAAGAAGCAACCGGACTGAAGATTGAAAAACTGCTTTCCGGACCTCATGGCGGGGAACAACAGATCGCCTCCCGCATCTCCTATAATGAAATTGACATTCTGCTTTATTTCCGCAGTACCACCCCCAAGGCGGAGTTCGATGAGGCTGAGTATCAGTTGCTGCGTCTTTGCGATGTGCATAATATTCCGATGGCAACCAATATTGCTACTGCCGAGGTTTTGATCTGCGCACTCCAGCGCGGAGACCTTGACTGGCGGGAAATTGTAAACCCGCGCTCGGACTACAATCTGCGCCGCCGCAGAATGATGAAATAAAGTCGGTTTTCTTGGGCCTCTGCCGCTGTTTTCCGCGGCAGAGGCTTGACAATTTCCGCAATTTGTTGTATAATGTCTGAAACGGTAAGGGACACGCCCTTCCGACACCGCCGTACAGAGAGGGGGACCCCGGCTGAAAATCCTCCCGGCAGGACAGAAACGGTACCGCCCGTATCACGGTGATAGTCCGTCTTTTGAATAAAACCGAAGGAGTGAAAAACTCGGGTGGAACCGTACGGTACGCCGTACCCCGAAGGCAGAGACGCCTTCGGGATTTTTGTTTTTTGGGAGAATTATGGACGGAATGAAGAAAAGCACCGTTGTGCTCCGGCGGTGCGAAACCTATGAAAAGGCGGATGTCGGTGCTGCGGTGTCCGACTGTATCGATGCGCTTGGCGGAGCGGATGTTCTTTTCCCGGACAAGGGGGCGCGCATCCTGATCAAACCGAATCTGCTGACCCGGGCTGCTCCCGAAAAGGCGGTGACCACTCATCCGTCCGTGTTTGGGGCTGTCTGCCGGTATCTGCGGGAGGCCGGGTGCACGGAGCTCTCTTACGGAGATTCCCCCGGGACCCACTTTGCCGGTGTGAAGAATACGGCTGAGGCGTGCGGCATTGCCGCAGAGGCGGAGCAATGCGGTGTTTCTCTCGGTGATTTTGAAGGCGGAGAGGAAACGCCTTTTCCCGACGGCATTACTGCGAAAAGCTTTGTAATCACGCATGCGGCACTGTCCTGTGACCGGATTGTCAATGTCTGCAAGTTGAAAACCCATATGCTTGAGCGGATGACGGGAGCCCAGAAAAATCTATTCGGTATTGTTTACGGCTTCAATAAGGGTGCGACTCACGTCAAGTATCCGAACTCGGTGGAGTTTGCCCGAGCACTTGCGGATCTTAACCGTTTCCGACCGCCCGTACTGCATATTATGGATGCTGTGGTTGCCATGGAGGGAAACGGTCCCTCCGGCGGAGTCCCGCGGGATATGGGCTGGATTCTTGCTTCAACCGACCCGGTTGCACTGGATACCGTTGCCTGTACTTTGATTTCGCTCGATCCCGCGTTGGTTCCTACCAATGAAATCGGGGCAGAGTACGGGGTCGGACATACAGCCTCGGAGAAAATCGAGGTGTTGCTTCTCGACGGAGCACACAGGGAGACACTTACTCTTGCTGAGGTGGCAGAACGGTACTCCGTTCCGGATTTCGACGTTTATCGCGGCAGTCAGGATAAGGGCGAGATCAAACAGCTGAAACCCTTCCGGAGATTCCTGGATAAGCGCCCGGTAATCAATGCCGAAAAGTGTGTCGGCTGCGGTGTCTGCGTCGAAAGCTGCCCCCAGAAGCCGAAGGCAGTTGCTTTCCCGAAAGGGAAAAAAGTCCCCCGCTATAATTACCGCCTGTGCATCAAGTGCTTCTGCTGTCAGGAAATGTGCCCGCGGCATGCGATTTCCGCGCAAACGCCGCGGCTTGCCCGTTTGATTGACCGCAACTGGAAACTATAACGATTAAATAGAATTGAAAGCATAGAAAGGAAAACAGTATGTTGACTATCAGATTTGCCGGAAACGCAGTAAGCGTTCCCGAAAACAGCACGGTTTATGAGGCGGCGAGTGCTGCGGGTGTTATGACCCGTGAGGTTCTTTCCGCGGGCATCGGAGGGGAGATCGTGGATCTTACCCATCCGCTGACGGAGGACTGCGACGTTAAGCTGTATACCTTCGAGGACGCGGAGGGCAAAAAAACCTTCTGGCATACCGCGTCTCACATTCTTGCGCAGGCGGTCAAGCGCGTTTTCCCGGAGATCAAGCTGACGATCGGACCGGCAATTGACAACGGCTTCTACTACGATTTTGACACGCCGTCTCCTCTGACCCCGGACGACCTTGCGAAAATTGAAGCGGAAATGGCGAAAATCGTCAAGGAGAATCTCCGGATTGAGCGCTTCACGCTGCCGCGTGAGCAGGCAAATGCGCTTATGGAGGAAAAAGAAGAGCCGTGGAAGGTCCTGCTGATCCGCCGCGTTCCCGAAGGGGAGGACATCTCCTTCTACCGGCAGGGTGAGTTTGTCGATTTGTGTGCGGGGCCGCACCTCTTTTCCACCGGGGCGGTAAAGGCATTTAAGTTGCTTCAGTGCACCGGTGCCTATTGGGAGGGCGATGCCAAGAACAAAATGCTTCAGCGGGTTTACGGTATTGCATTCCCGAAAAAAGCGGAGCTTGAGGAATATCTGAAGCGCATGGAGGAAGCTAAGCTTCGTGACCATCGCAAGCTCGGACGCGAGCTGGATCTGTTCGATATTTATGACGAAGGACCCGGTTTCCCGTTCTTCCTGCCGAAGGGAATGGTGCTACGCAATCTTTTGGAAGACTACTGGCGTTCCGAGCACGCAAAACGCGGCTATCAGGAGATCAAAACTCCGATTCTCCTGAATGAGGAGCTGTGGCATCGCAGCGGTCACTGGGATCACTATAAGGACAACATGTACACGACGAAAATCGACGATGCCGATTTCGCACTGAAGCCGATGAACTGCCCGGGCGGCATGCTCGTCTATAAGCGCAGGATCCATTCCTACCGCGATCTTCCGCAGCGCATGGCGGAGCTGGGGCTTGTCCATCGGCACGAGCTTTCCGGAACGCTGCACGGGTTGATGCGCGTCCGCTGCTTCACACAGGATGATGCCCATATTTTCATGACCCCCGATCAGATCGAAAGCGAGATTTTCGGTGTTATGGAGCTGATTGACAGCTTCTATAATACCTTTGGCTTCAAGTATAAGATGGAGCTTTCCACTCGTCCGGAGAACTCAATGGGAAGCGATGAGGATTGGGAGACGGCGACTTCCGCGTTGCGCCGCGCACTTGACAAAACCGGAAAGCCCTATGTCATCAACGAGGGGGACGGCGCATTCTACGGTCCGAAGATCGACTTTCACCTTGAGGACAGCATCGGGAGAACCTGGCAGTGCGGGACCATTCAGCTGGACTTCCAGATGCCGGAGCGCTTCGATCTCTCCTACATCGGAAAGGATAATGAACGGCATCGCCCGGTTATGATCCATCGTGTTGTCTTCGGCTCAATTGAGCGTTTCATCGCCATTATTACCGAGCATTTCGCAGGCGCGTTTCCGGCATGGCTGGCTCCGGTTCAGGTCCGCGTCATGCCTGTCGTTGATGCCGCAGGCGATTATGCACAGAGAATTATCGACCGTCTGACTGAGGCGGGCTTCCGTGTGGATTCCGATTTCCGTAATGAGAAAATCGGCTATAAAATCCGCGAAGCGCAGCTTCAGAAGCTTCCCTATATGCTCGTCGTCGGGGAAAAGGAGGCGGCGGCCAATACCGTTTCTGTCCGCAACCGAAAGGGAGAGAATGCCACGATGACGCTGGATGAATTCATCGCCCGCCTGACCGAAGAGGTCGCAACTAAGGCACGGTAACCCTGCGCTTTTCCGGAAAGAGAAGCTCACGGGGAGACTTTTTGCATGGATTCCGGGCTTCCTTCGAATACCCTCGGACCCCGCCGGTCGAATGGCCGGCGGGGTCTGTTATCCGCAGAAGGATGATTGTGCTTTCCTGCTCAGGGCTGGAGAAGCATTCGGGATTGCGTTTTGGGGTGTTGATACGGATGATGAGCTTTTTTGCTTTCTGCCTTAAGCGAGTTTCCTTTCCGTATCAATAGAAGATCAGATATAAAAAGGGCTGTCCCATGAGACAGCCCTTTTTTGACCTTGTTTTGGTGTCAGGCGTTTTCGGCGTTATTTTCAGGCGCGCCCTCGGGGGCGGCATCGTTCGGAAAGCCGCATTCGCACGGACCCTCATCGGGTACGTCAGAGCCGCTTTCCCCGCATTCGCAGGATTCGCCGCAGCAACAGTCCTTTTCTGACTTTTTCGCTGCCAGCTTGGCGCGCGTTTTCTCAAGAATCGTTTTGATGGCTACGCTGACGGCACAAGCAGCAACAATCGCGCCGATAATAATCAAGACGGTCTTGAGAATATCGCATTTGGAATCGTTTTTGCAGTTGAATTTCCGACACATAATAAGAACCACCCTTTCCTGTTTCTCTTTCTCTTATATTGTATCCATTCATGTCTAAAAATGCAAGTCTCAAAGAAGTTTTTTTGTGAAGAACTTTTCGGGGATGCAATGCTTGATTTTCCGCACGGGGCATTGTATAATATACTAAATAATAGGTGTATTATAGGCAGCGCACAGTCGTAAGCATCGGAACGGAGGAAAAACGGATGGAAAAACTGTTTTTGACGGTTGGAAACGCGGAAATTGATCTCACCTGCCGTCTGTCGAAGATTCCGCTTGTGCATGAAACAACGGTAGAAACCGGTAATCGGGAGCTTTCCCCCGGCGGAGACGGTCTGCTTACTGCGTGTGCCCTTGCCGCACTGGGCTCGGGGGCGCGCCTCTGTGCACCGATCGGACGGGATCGGTACGGGGAGCTGCTTACCCGTTTTTGCCGTGAGCGGGGAATCGGAACCGAATATCTGATTCCGTATGCGGATGAAGAGACTGCCTTCCGCCTCCGCCTTACCGAGTCGAGCGGAGTGAGCCGTGCAGCGTTTTATCCCGGGGCGTTCTCTTCGTTCAAAGCGCCTTATGTGGAGGATGCCTTCCGTTGCCGCCCGGATGCGGTCTGCGCTTCCCTGGATCTGACGGCGGAGCTTATTGCCCGGATCAGCGATGAGGCGGATGAGCAGGATGTTCCGCTGTTCCTGGATGCTGCGGATGCGCCTTCCGCCTATCCCCTTGACCGGATCGGAACCTGCGAGTTTTTCAGTGCCAGTGCAGAGGAAGTCTACCGATTTACCAAGATTCTTCCCGATTCCATGGACAGCTGTCTCAAGGCTTCGGTGCGGCTTGCCGGACTTGTGAACGCGCGGTACTATGCGATTCGCCTGAAGGAGAGGGGCGTTTTCCTTTACGACGGAAAATACTTCAGCCTGATTGTTCCGCAGCGGCAGGACGACTTCGATTCTCCGGCTGCACGACAGGTTTTTCTTGCCGCTGTGGCATATGCGTATCTGACCGAGCGGGAAATTGAAACGGCATGCCGTTATGCTGCCGTGGCCGTGGCCGTTTCTGCCCTGAAAACGGAGGGACCTGCTGCCGAGCGGATTCCGACCCGTGCGGAAATAACGGCATACTGTGAAAAGTATCACATCGGCTGAGCCGGAAGGGAGTCCTTTATGAGCTGTACTCTTCAAACCGGCTTTTTCCCTTCAAGCGACGGAAAAAGCCAGTCTTTCTATCAGATCTGGGTCCCTGAGCAAGCCCCGCGCGCTATCGTCCTTTTGTCGCACGGGATGTGCGAATATGTGGGTCGCTATGCCGACTTCGCCGAATATCTCGGTTCGCGCGGCTTTGTTCTTTGCGGTGCGGATCATATCGGCCATGGAAAAACGGCGCGAAACACCGCAGAGCTCGGTTATATCCCTAAAAACGGCGGCAGGGGTTTTCTGCGTGAGGATTTACACAGCATGGAAAAGCTCGCGCGCAAAACCTTCCCTGGGCTTCCCGTTTTTCTGTTCGGTCACAGCATGGGGTCTTTTATTGCCCGATACTATGAGGAAAAATACGCGGAGGGGCTCTCCGGCTTTGTCATTTGCGGAACGGCGGGACCGAATCCGCTGGCAGCGGTCGGCAAAAAGGTTGCCTCTGCTACCGCGCGCATGCGCGGCGGGCATTACCGGAGCGCCGCGCTGGACAAACTGGCGTTCGGTAATTATTGCTCCCGCATCCGGGACAGCGAAAGCAGATTTGCCTGGCTCAGTCGCGATCCTGCCGTTGTCTCCCGTTATGAGCAGGATCCTTTCTGCAATTATCTTTTTACAGCCGAGGGGTTTTATACGCTTTTTGATCTGCTTGAAACGGTTTCCCGCCGGGCGTGGTTTGAAGGGTACGACAAAAAGCTTCCGACTTTGATTATTGCGGGCAGCGCGGATCCGGTCGGTGCATACGGTGACGGTCCTGCAGAGGTTTACCGTCGGCTGGATGCGCTCGGCGTGAGGGATCTCACGCTTCGTCTCTGCCCCGGCGCACGCCACGAAATTCTGAATGAAACAGACGGGAGGGAGCACGCCGCCCTGATTGCGGACTGGCTCGACGCCCGTCTCCCGTCATGACGGGGATTGCGGTTGCCGGCGTTACCGCGTCCGGAAAAAGCGAGCTCGCTGTTTCTCTTGCTCTCCGGCACGGAGGCGAGGTTGTGTCCTGCGACTCCATGTTGGTTTATCGGGGATGTGATATTGGGACCGCAAAGCCGGACCGGGCGGAGATGCGCGGTGTCCCCCATCATCTGATCGATATTCTTGACCCGTCGGAGCCGTTTTCCGCTGCGGATTTTGTCGCCGCGGCCGAGCGGGCAGAGGGGGAAATTCTTGCCCGCGGTGCACTTCCCGTGCTTTGCGGCGGAACCGGATTGTATCTTGACGCTTTTCTGCGTGGGGGATTCCGGGAGGAAAAACTCACGCCGTGCTGCGACGAGTTGCGTGCCCGGCTTGAGAGGGAAGCGGAAATGGCCGGAGCGGCGGCAATGCATGACCGCCTGCGCTCCGTAGACCCGGAATCCGCAGAGAAAATCCACCCGAACAATCTGCGCCGCGTGCTCCGTGCGCTGGAGCTGTATGAGCTGACAGGCAGGAAAAAATCCGAGCTTGACCGCGCGGCCCCGCAGCATACGGTTGTCCGGGATTATCGTGTTGTCGCTCTTCGCTTTTCGGACAAGGCCGTGCGGGATGCGGCGATTGAGTCGCGCGTCCGCCGGATGTTCGACGCGGGACTGCCCGAGGAAACCGAACGCCTGCGTTCTGCCGGAGTGTTTGACAGCTGTGCGGCCGCTGCTCAGGCGATCGGTTATAAAGAATTGTTTTTGTATCTTGACGGATTGGAGAGCCGCGAGGCTGCAATCGCCCGTCTTGCTGCCGCAACCCGCCGATATGCCAAAAGACAGATGACATGGTACGCGGCTGTTCCGTATGTGATGTGGATCTCGGTAGATGAAAACGGAAGGCGGAAAAGTCCAGAAGCTCTGCTTGAGGAAGCGGAAAAGCTGCTGTTTACGGATCAAAAGGATGAAAAAGACAAACAGAACGGATAATGCGCGTCGGGATGCACCGAAAAGCGGGGAGAAAAAAAGAAAGAAACGCATTGGTGAGATTTTTGACCTTGACTATCTGCGCGGTATTCTGCTCGGCGCTGTGTCGTCGGTTTTTCTGCTCGGCGCCGTTTATTATGTATGCTGGCATGCGTCCGACGGTTTTTCGGAAAAGGTCACGGTTATGCCTGCGCTTCTTGCGAAGGCGAACGACACGGAAGATAAAGTGGCTTATTATTTTCGCGACGAGACGCTGTTGTCCTGTGAATATACCGGTGCCGTTGATCCGGAGTTTTCCGACGGAGAACGTGTCGGTGCCGGCGAATTGCTCCTGACGGCCTATCGGGATCCGGGCAGCGCATCGGTTACGGCGTCTTTGCGTGCGCTGGACGCTCAGATTGCGGTTCTTGAAGCGTCCGAAATCGGGGAAAAGGTTTCCCTGACCTATACCAAAACGCTGGAAAGCCAAATAACCTCCTCCCTTGTTTCACTTCGTTCCCGGCTTGCTTCCGGGGATTTCGGGGGCGCACTTGGCTATACCGATCAGCTTTTGGTGCTGCTCAATCGCAGGGAACTCGTTTTCGGTTCCCGCACCGACTATCATGAGGAGCTTTCCGCTTTGCGGGCGGAGCGTGCGCGCCTGGAAGCTTCCCTCACAGGAGAGTACAAGAAACTCTACGCACCTGCTGCGGGTTATTTCTATCTTTCCTGTGATGGCGCGGAGGAGGTCTTTTCCGAAGCGGCGCTGGAAGGGCTGACCCCATCCGGGCTGGACGAGCTGGCCGAACGGCTTTCCGCCCTGCGGACGGAAAAAACACAGGCAACAGCAAAGCTTGCTCCGGGGAGAAAGTGGTATCTTGCTTTTACCGTTGATGCCTCTGCACTGACCGACTACAAGGTAGGAGAATACCGCGACGTCATTTTCTCGGATTACGGGGACTATACCCTTTCCATGAAGCTGGAACAGTCGGTCGCTGAGGGAGAGCGCGGGCTTCTTGTCTATTCCTCCGAGATGCTTCCCGCCGAGCTGGAGCGGGAGCGTACCTATGGCATTTCTCTTGTCCGTCACTCCTATACGGGATTGCGGGTGCCTGTCAGTGCGATCCGTTATCTGGACGGCTATACCGGTGTTTATGCACGGTTCGGAAATACGGTTTTGTTCCGTGTTGCCGATGTGCTCGGCGTTGTGAACGGCTACGCCTATGTCGATGAAAACACCGAACCGATTTATGAGCTGACCGAGGAAACGGATGAGAACGGCGAACCGGTTCGCGGAGCAATCCGGTATGGCGCGCTCGGTCTTTATGATCAGGTTATTGTTTCCGGGACCGGAATGTATCATGGCCTGATCATCGACTGACTCCCCTTTCCTTTATTGATTTTCACGGAGCTGTTATGGAAAACACTGAAAAAACGGATTACTCCTATATCGGACATCGGATAACGGAGGTCCGGCGGCGTCTTGCCGCCGCAGCGGAGCATTCCCCATGCGGGCAGGTTCCGGAGTTGCTGCTTGCCTCCAAATATGCAACGGCGGAGGAAATGAACTATGCGGCGCACTGCTGCGGCGTACATCTGTTCGGGGAGAACCGTGTATCCGCTTTGCTTGAAAAATATGAGCGGCTTGACCGGAATGAAATGGAGCTTCACTTTATCGGTTCCCTGCAGACCAATAAGGTCAAAAGCATTATCGGGAAGGTGGCACTGATCCATTCGCTGGATTCGCTTCATCTTGCCGATACGATTGAACGCTGTTCTGCTGCGGCGGGAGTGCGTACAGGGGTGCTCTGCGAGGTGAATATCGGCAGAGAGCCGCAAAAGGGCGGCTTACTGCCCGAAGAGCTTGCGCCGTTTCTCGACCGGATTTTTGCTTATCCGCATCTTGAATGCCGCGGATTGATGACGATGGCGCCAAACTGCGCCCGGATCGAAGATTACAGGAAATTTTTCAGGGAAACTTATCGTATTTTTATTGACATTTTCTCAAAAAAACTTCATAATATAGATAGTTATGCAAAATCGCCGATTCTTTCAATGGGAATGAGCGAAAGCTATGAGATTGCCGCTGAGGAAGGGGCCACTCTTGTCCGCGTCGGCAGGGCGGTTTTCCGGAGTAAGGAAGAATAAAATAATTAAACATAAATCGGAGGTTTACCATGGGATTCAAGGATCTGTTCAAAAGCTACAGAGAGGACGATAACTACGATCAGGACGGCTACTCTGACGAGTACGGCAACGGCTACAATCAGGAAAACGAGGAAGAAGCCGCACCCGAGACGGACGAGTACGCTCCGGAGCCTGCGCAGAGCCCGGTCAATATTTCCGGAAATGCCATTGAACTTCGTGTTGTGCGCCCGGAAAGCTTCAAAAATGTTGACCAGATTGCGGATCACCTTCTGAGCCGCCGCACGGTCGTTCTGAATCTTGAGACGGCAGGCAAGGATACCGCAAAGCGCCTGATTGATTTTCTTTCCGGCGTTGCATACGCGATCAAGGGGGATATCCGCAAGGTGTCCAACAACACCTATGTTATCACCCCCGGCAATGTCACCGTATCCGGAGATGCGCTGGGTGAGGCTGTGGCCGCTGACACAGACGCTTCTGCCGAGAGCGGCAGAAACTGAGGACAAACGGTATGCCGCGCTGCCCGTGATCTGGGGACTACGGGCAGCGCGGCTTTCGTAAAGGCGGCAGCGCCGCCGGAATTCGGATGGGAATATGTTAAAAATCCTGAATGCGACGGTTGAATGCGTGCTCGGCGCCGTTTTGCTGCTTTTTTTGGCACGGTCCGTGATGTCTCTTTTCGGAATCACCGAGGAGAACCGGTTTTACGCCTTCTGTGAACTGGTGACGGAGTTTTTTGTCGGACCGGTGCGCGGTATTTTTGACCGTTTCGGATGGGGAAACGGCAGTATCATAGATCTGCCGTATATGGCAACGATGATGATTCTGGCGGTTCTTTCCGCCTTGATTTAACGAATGATAAAGAAGAATGAATGCGGCGGAACGTTTCTGGAAGCGCGGGCGGCAGATCTGACCCGTCGGGCTGCCAATGGAATTCCGGTGTGCTGGGATTTTCTTTCGCCTGCGGATCAGCAGACATTGGTGCGTGCCGTGAATGCATTGGGCGAGCATGACCGGCTTCTGCTTTGGGGCGGTTATGCGGATGCGGAGCGTAAGAAAGCATTTTTCCTGCCGGATCATCTGATGCCCGTACCCGGAGATGAGGAGTTGCCGGAACTGATCGAAGCTGCCTTTGGAAACCCGCTTGCCGCGCTGGAGCTTTCGGGCAGCGGCTATCGGGAGCTTACCAACCGGGATTGGCTCGGTGCTGTGCTGAATCTCGGGCTTGAGCGGGCAGCACTGGGAGATCTACGGACTGCCGATGCAGAGACAGCGTTTCTTATCTGTGAACGCCCGGCGGCTCAGCTCCTTCTTTCCGAGCTTGAGCGGGTCGGAAGGGATGCCGTGCGTGTCCGGGAGATCGGTTTTTCTGAGTTGTGGGAGCGGTTGCCCGCCAGAGAATTTCTTCCGGTGTCGGATACGGTCCCTGCCGCCCGGTTGGATGCTGTTGTTGGGGCATTATGTCGGATTGCACGGGAAAAGGCAAAGCTTCTTGTCCTTTCCGGCGCCGTGCAGAGAATGGGAGAACCCCTGCAGAAGCCGGATGCAGAGGTTGCGGAAGGAGATATCCTCTCGGTACGCGGATACGGGAAATTCCGTATCCTCTCCGTTTCCGAAAAAAACAAGAAGGGCAGGCTTCGTCTGTCCGCTGAAAAATATGTATGACCGCTGCAGGTCGGTTGGGGGGAGTTATGAATCTTTCTGAAGAGATCCGAAATAAAGAGTTTTCCGTGTCCCTGCGCGGTTATAACATTACCGAGGTTGAGGACTACATTGAGCTTCTCCTCGAAAAATACGATGAATTATATGCCGAAAACGCAAAGCTTGCGGATCGGCTTGCCGATCTTTCCGGAAAGTACGAGGCGGCCCTCGCCGCGCAGAGAAACAACCAAGGAGCAAGCGGATCTTTGGACGCGGCAATTGCTCAGAAGAAAAGGGAATATCATGCTCTCTGTGAGAAGACCGAGAGCTTCAAGAAGGAAATTTTTGCACTTTACCGGGATCATATCCAAAGCCTTGCGTCAATCGATACTTCCGCCGAAGATAAGTCCGGAGCAACTCGCGGGCAGGAGCGCTTTCCGGTGACGGGGGCGCGGTCGGAGAGCAAAAAACAGGATCAAAGGAAAAACGCAGAAGCCTCCGTCCCTGATTCCGTGAAAAAGCAGGAACCGAGCGTATCCGCACCGACCCGTGTTCTGCCCTCTTTGGACGAAGTCCGGCAGGAAAGACCCCCTGAAAAAACGATTGATCTCAGCACTCTGCGGACGGGTTCCGATTGCGGCGGAACGGAGCGCACAAAGACGGAGCGGGCTCAGACCGAAGAGCTTCCCGGAGTGCCTTCGGATGCGGAGAAGACGGTAAAAACGGCGGATTTTTCCCCCCCGGAGCGGGCCGACACCCGTGTCCTGACCTCCGGATTGAAGATAACGCGGGAGCCGGTCGGAAGTGCCGCAGCATCCGGCCATGGGTTTTCCGAACTGAGGGAGCGTCTCAGAAAAGCAAATGCCGACGTGGATGCGCCGGCAGTCAACAGGAAAAAATACCTCTGATCAAGACAGGAGCAATAAAATGGCAGCAGATTATACCAACACTTTGAATTTACCGAAAACTGAATTCCCGATGAGGGCAAGCCTTCCGCAGAGGGAGCCGGAGATGCTCCGTGCAAATGAGGAGATGGACCTTTACGGCAAGCTGATCGAAAAGAACGCGGACAGGGAGTCCTTTATTCTCCATGACGGGCCCCCCTTTTCCAACGGTTACATCCATATGGGTACCGCGCTGAATAAGATCCTGAAGGACTTCATCATCAAATATAAGTCGATGACCGGCTACTGTACACCGTATATCCCCGGTTGGGATAACCATGGTATGCCGATTGAGAGCGCCATTATCAAGAAAAACAAGCTGGATCGCAAAAAGATGACGATCCCGGAATTCCGGGATGCCTGCCACCGTTTTGCACAGGATTTTGTTGATATTCAGCGGGCGGATTTCAAGCGTCTCGGCGTTGTTGCCGATTGGGAGCATCCCTATCTGACGATGTCTCCTGAAATGGAGGCGGAAGAGGTTCTCGTCTTCGGCAAAATGTATGAAAACGGGTATATCTATAAAGGCTTGAAGCCGGTCTACTGGTGCCCGAAGGACGAGACGGCCCTGGCCGAGGCAGAGATTGAGTATCAGGACGATGACTGCGTCTCGATCTATGTTAAGTTCCGCCTGGACGACGACCGAGGCTTTTTCGGAGATCTTGACCGGGAGAATACCTATTTCATCATCTGGACCACGACGGCATGGACGCTCCCGGGAAACCTTGCGATTGCCGTGCACCCGCGCGAAACCTATGTGCTCGCGAAGGCAGATAACGGAGAGAAGTATATCGTTGCTGAAGCGCTGTTGGAAAAAACCATGAAGGCAGGCGGAATCGGGCACTGGGAGGTGCTCCGCAGCTTCCGCGGCAGCGAGCTGGAGTATATGACGGCGCGCCATCCGTTTCTTGACCGGACCAGCCTGCTCTGCAATGCGGAGTATGTAACAATGGACAGCGGTACCGGATGTGTGCATACGGCTCCGGGTTTCGGTGCGGACGATTACCGTACCTGCCGGGCTTACAACATTGATATCCTTGTTCCGGTTGATGACCGCGGCTATCAGACTGAAGAAGCGGGTCCTTACGCCGGTATGTATTATGCGGACTCCGGGGACCGTATTCTTGCTGATATGAAGGAAAGCGGAGCGCTGTTTGCTTCGGAGAAGATCACCCACTCCTATCCGCATTGCTGGCGGTGCAAATCTCCGATTATTTTCCGTGCTACCCCGCAGTGGTTCTGTTCTGTTGCGGATTTCCGTGACGAAACTGTTGAGGCCTGCCGCAAGGTGGACTGGATACCCGCTTGGGGAGAAGAGCGGATCATCCAGATGGTCCGGGAGCGTGCCGATTGGTGCATTTCCCGTCAGCGCCACTGGGGACTGCCGATTCCTGTCTTCTACTGTTCTGACTGCAAGAAACCGGTTTGCACGAAAGAGACCATTGCGCGCGTTTCGGAGATTTTTGCCGCAGAGGGCAGCAACGCCTGGTTTGCAAAGGAAGCTGCGGCATTGCTTCCGGACGGTTTTGTCTGCCCGCATTGCGGAGGAGTCCACTTTACCAAGGAAACCGATACCCTCGACGGGTGGTTCGATTCCGGTTCTACGCATTTTACCACGCTGAGAAAAAAGTATCACCATTTCCCGGCG
Source organism: Eubacteriales bacterium (assembly GCA_034178705.1). Lineage (GTDB taxonomy): Bacteria > Bacillota > Clostridia > Oscillospirales > CAG-272 > RUG12395. Next base: position 81,523 of record JAXFQY010000104.1, read on the forward strand.
GATCTGTACTTGGAGGGTGCGGATCAGTACCGCGGATGGTTCCAGTCCTCTCTCCTTACCTCGATCGGAGCGGGGCGCGGGAGCGCCCCATACAAGCAGGTATTGACTCACGGATGGGTTGTCGACGGAGAGGGAAAGGCAATGCACAAATCGCTCGGCAACTCCGTTTCTCCTTCGGAACTGATTCCGAAATACGGGGCGGACATTATCCGCCTCTGGGCTGCATCCAGCGACTATCGTGTGGATGTCCGCGCAAGTGACGCAATCTTCAAGCAGCTTTCCGAAGCATACCGCAAGATCCGCAACACAGCGCGCATCCTGCTTGCTAACCTCGGTGAGGATTTCGATCCCGATCGCGATTCGGTTCCGGTTGATTGCATGCTGCCGTTGGATCAATGGGCAGTCTGCCGTGCAAACCGGCTCGTCCGCGTCTGCCGCGAGGCATACGACGCATATGAGTTCAACGGGGTATACCGGGAAATCAACAACTTCTGCACGGTCGATGTTTCCAAGCTCTATGTCGATATCACAAAGGATCGCATGTATTGTGAGGCAAAGGACTCTGCAGCTCGCCGCAGCGGACAGACGGCGATGTACCTCCTGCTGGATGCGATGACCCGTCTGCTGGCGCCGATTCTTGCCTTTACTTCCAATGAAATCTGGCAGGCGATGCCGCATCGCTCTGCGGACCGCCGAGAGCATGTTCTGCTCAACGATATGCCGTCATACGATCCGTCTCTGGAGTGCTTTGCTGAACTTTCCGGAAAGTATGAAAAACTGTTCGATCTGCGGGACGAGGTTATGAAGGCGCTTGAGGTTGCGCGTGCCGATAAACTGATCGGTAAATCCCTTGAGGCGAAGATTACCGTTTTTACCGAAGACGAGGATGCTTACGCAACTCTGTCCGCTTTTGACAGAGAAGAGCTTCGTACCATTTTTATTGTATCGGACTGCGTTCTCTGTAACGGAACCGCTTGCAGCGGAGCCTTCCGTGAGGAAAACTCCGTGCTGGCCGTTTTGGTTGAACAGGCTGAGGGAGTTAAGTGTGACCGTTGCTGGATGGTATCCAAAGAGACATCAGCTGACGGAGAGGGTCATCTCTGCCCGCGCTGCCGTTCTGTTCTCGGAAAATAAACAACCATTGTCCCGGGGCTGTCGCGGACCCGTGTGTGCTTCTGCACACCGCCGCGGCAGCCCCGACGGATATCGGAGGAAATTATGTTTACGCTGATACTTTTGATGGCAGTGCTGATTGCGGCAGATCAACTGACAAAATGGATTGCCGTCGTTTCTTTGCGCGGTCAGGACGGCGTTGCGATTCTCGGACACTTTCTCGGGTTTACCTATCATGAAAATAAAGGTGCAGCCTGGGGCATTCTCAGTAATCACCGCTGGGTTTTCATGGTGATTTCTGCCGTGGCGATTGTTGTTCTTTTTATTTATCTCTGCCGTACCCATGCGCGCCTTCATCCTCTTTTCCGGATTGCCCTGGCTATGATTGTCGCAGGCGGGATCGGGAATATGATTGACCGCACGCTGCTCGGATATGTCGTTGACTTTATCGCGATAGATCTGCCGTATTACAGCTTTTCCGCCGGTGCATGGAAGTTTTACAATTTCCCGGTATTCAATTTTGCCGATATGTGCATTACGGTTGCTGCCGTTCTGATGCTCATCTGGGCAATTTTTATTGATTTTCCCGCTTCTTTCCGTGCGGAGAAAGCCGCAAAGGCCAAGCTGAACGCCTCGGATTCGGAGGATAAAGAATGATCTATCGGGTCGGGCCGGAGGAGGCCGGTCAGCGTTTTGACGTCTATCTTGCTGCTGCCGCAAAGATCAGTCGGAGCGCGGCGGAACGTCAGATTGAGAACGGGTCCGCATTGCTCAACGGCTGCCAGGCACCGAAAAAGACACCGGTATCGGAGGGAGATGCCGTGGATTTTACCCTGCTGGAGCCTGCTGCGTGCAGCTGTGCAGCACAGAGCATCCCGCTTGATATTGTGTATGAGGACGCCGATCTGGTTGTTGTCAATAAGCCGGCAGGAATGGTTGTCCATCCTGCTGCGGGGAATCCGGACGGAACGCTTGTAAATGCTTTGCTGGCGCATTGCGGAGAAACTCTGTCGGGAATCGGAGGTGAGATGCGCCCCGGAATCGTTCATAGAATCGACAAGGAAACAAGCGGTTTGATAGCCGTTGCGAAGAATGACGAAGCGCATCTGGCTCTCTCTGAACAACTGAAAGACAAGACGATGAGCCGGATTTATCTTGCGGTGGTTCGCGGTTGTCCGCGGGAGCAAGAGGGCAGGATCGATAGGCCGATCGGCAGAAGCCCGAAGGACAGAAAGAAAATGGCAATTGTACCGGACGGGCGGCATGCAGCGACACGGTATCAGGTTCTCGAACGTTTTGACGGATGGTCACTGCTGCGGTTAGAACTGGAGACGGGAAGGACGCATCAGATTCGTGTGCATATGGCGAGCATCGGACATCCTTTGATGGGCGATTGCCTTTATTCTTCCTCCAACACTCCGTTTGAGAGCAGGCACCGGGATTGGCTTCCCGGGCAGCTTCTTCATGCTGCCGAGCTGCGTTTGGTTCATCCTCGTACGGGGGAGAAAATGTGTTTTTCAGCACCGATTCCGGCAAATTTTGAGGCGGTATTGGATGTGTTAAGACGATCGCAGAATGTGTAATTCGAACAATGTGCAACTATCAAATGTTGCGGATAACCGATATCGGTAGGGAAAATTTATAAAGAATTGCCCATGAAATGCGAAAAATAAAATAGTAATCGGCATTTATTAAATGCAAAGTGGGGATTGGAAATGAAAAGACAGATGAAAGGATCGGCGTTGTTGGGCCCTCTTCCGGCTGTGCTTGTCAGCTGTGCTGCCGGAGAGGAGAAGAATGTCTTTACCGCTGCATGGACGGGAATGATCAACACCCGCCCTCCGAAAACCTATGTTTCTATTCGCCCGTCGCGGTATTCTTACCGTCTGATCCGGGAAAGCGGAGTTTTTGTCCTGAATCTGACTACGCAGGCGCTGGTTTCTGCCGCGGATTTTTGCGGGACATATACGGGTGCAAAAGTCGACAAGTTTGCGCGCTGTGCTCTGACCCCCGAGCCTGCAACGGTTGTATCGTGCCCGATGATTGCAGAGTCTCCCGTCTCCCTTGAATGCCGTGTTACCGATGTAATGCCGCTCGGAAGTCATGATTTGTTTCTTGCCGATGTTGTTGCCGTACATGTGGATGAGTCGCTTTTTGATCGGGACGGGCGGATTTTGATGGAGCGCGCCGAACCGGTTGCCTTTCTTCACGGCGGATATTATGCACTTGGGGAGTGCCTCGGAACGATTGGCTGCGGCATTGTCAAAAAGAAAAGGGAACAGGGTTTTGCTTCCGGAAGTGTCCGAAGAGGGCAGAGAAAAACTTGAAAAAAACTTGTAAAAAACTGTTGACAAACACTGGGAAGCATGCTATAATCATTAGCGTCGCCGATGCGGCGAGCGCTCACGGGAGCATAGCTCAGCTGGGAGAGCACCTGCCTTACAAGCAGGGGGTCACAGGTTCGAGCCCTGTTGTTCCCACCACTTTTTATCTGTGGAGAAGCGCTTCAGGAAATAATTTGGCCCGGTAGTTCAGTTGGTTAGAACGCTAGCCTGTCACGCTAGAGGTCAGGGGTTCGAGCCCCCTTCGGGTCGCCAGTTTCCTGCCTCTGTAGCTCAGTCGGTAGAGCAGGGGACTGAAAATCCCCGTGTCGTTGGTTCGATTCCGACCGGAGGCACCAACGGGGAATATCCGGTCTTTCCTAATATTCCCTTGTTTGCGGATTTAGCTCATCTGGTAGAGCGCCACCTTGCCAAGGTGGAGGTAGCGGGTTCGAGCCCCGTAATCCGCTCCATTCTTCACGGACACAGCCCCTTCGCCGTGTCCGTGAAATTACTATACCGGGGTGTTTCCGGTGTTCCGGTGTTCAAAATAAATACGGCGCCATAGCCAAGCGGTAAGGCAGAGGTCTGCAAAACCTTTATTCCCCGGTCCGATTCCGGGTGGCGCCTCCAACAAGAAAAGCACTCCGTACGGAGTGCTTTTTGTCTTGGAAATGAAGCGCACCTGCGGCGCATGAAAAATGAAGCATAGCTTCGCCCTGTGAAGCGAGCCTTCGGCTCACGGGAAATTTACCCGCGCTTTGCTTCATACGAGCGCAGCGAGTGCTTCATGGCAACATAGTTGCCGCTTCATATTTGCGAAGCGAATGCTTCATTGACAAAGCGATGAATTTGTGCTATGCTTTACTAAA
>JAXFQY010000108.1:0-20062 GCA_034178705.1 Eubacteriales bacterium
CCTGGTACTCAAAGTGGACTAACTATACCGATAGACAAAAGCTGGAAATGATAGAGAAGTACCGCAAGAAGGAAATTCCTCTTGATATGATAGTTATTGATACCGAGTGGAAGAACACCAGTGTTGGCGGTAACGGCGGCAGCGGCGTTGGATACGAAACTAACTCCCAGCTCTATCCCGATATGCCCTTATTCCTTGAGAACGCGGAAGAGGCGGGAGTGCTGGTGCTCTTCAACGACCACACTCACAAGACCGATCTGCTCATTACCAACCCCGCGGAGCTTAAGTGGCAGAGCGAGGGAATAACCTCACTTCTGAATATGGGTCTTGACGGCTGGTGGTACGACCGCAACTGGACCTATAGCATAAAGTCCCCGTACCGCGACGTGCTCTTCTCCACCATCGGTCAGGTGCTTTACTATGACACAATGGAAAAATATCACGCGGAAACCAAGGACGCGGAATACCCCGAGCGCGTGCTGATGCTCTCAAACGTAGACTGGATAAAGAACGGCTATATATCAAACGATCCTTCCGTTATCGGCCACAGATACGGCCTGCAGTGGACGGGCGATATTTACGGTCATTCCCTTCAGCTGAAGCGCGAGATCGAAAATATGGTGCTTGGCGGAGTCAACGGCTCTTCTCCCTATATTTCAAGTGACCTTGGCGGCTTCAGACATAACGATACGGTAACGGAGAACAACTTCGTCCGTTGGATGCAGTATGGCGCCTTCTCCCCCATTACCCGCGTGCACTCTACTCTTTCCGCCAAAAATGAGCATCTCCCCTGGAGCTACGGCTCCGATAGCGAGGAAATAGTAAAGGACTTCCTTGATATGCGCTATCATCTGATGCCCTATTACTATATGCTTGCCCGTGAAAATTACGAAAACGGTATGCCCCTTATGCGCCGTCTGGATTTCTATTATCCCGAGCACGAGGAGGCAACGGATAACTCCCAGTATCTTATCGGTAAGGATATTCTTGTCGCGCCCTTCTGGAGCACGCGCGGCGACGGACACGAGGTGGTGCCCTCCTCCTGGCTTAAGGACGAGAGCGGCAATACGGGACTTACCGCAAGATATTATAACCTGCAGAAGGAAACTCCCGAGAGCGCGTATTTCAGCGGAGAACCCGTAAAGACGGTGAACGTAAGCAACGTGGACTTTAACTGGGACAGAAACTCTCCCTCCCCCGAGGTGAACGCTGATTACTTTACCGCACGCTTTATCGGAACCATTACCCCCGAATACGATTGCTATATCGGTACTCTTGCCGACGACGGCTCCAGAGTGTATATAGACGGTAAGCTGTGGTCAAACGGCTTCGTTATAAATCAGGTCAAGCCCTTTATCAACACCTCAAAGAAGCTTGAAGCGGGCAAGACCTACGAGATCACCGTTGAATACTTCGAGCGTTCGGCTCACGCCGTTCTGTACCTGGTTTGCGACCCCGCCCTTGAAAAGAATACCAGCTCCCGCCAGGTATTCATTCCCGAGGGAACCTGGATAAACGCCTTCACGGGTGAGGAGATCACGGGCCCCAAGACCGTAACCGTCACGGGCGGCACGGACGTTATGCCCGTATTTATCCGCAAGGGTGCGGCTCTCCCCGTAAGCAAGGTGGTATCTCCCATGGAGGGCGCCGATTGGAGCGAGCTTTCCGTTAATATTTACGGCGCAGGCGATGCGGCGTTCACCCTCTACGAGGACGACGGTGAAACGGAGGGTTACCTTGCGGGCGTTTACCGCAAGACCGACGTAGGCGTTAATACCGTTTCTTCCGACGTGTGGAATATTTCCGTTGGCGGTGCGCAGGGCAATTTTGCCACCGACTACGCAATGCGCCGCGTGACCTTCCGCATCCATTCCGATACCCCCGTTACCTTTGCAACCGTAAACGGCGTTGACGCCACGGTAACGAAGATAGCAAAAGACGAGAACGCTCTGCCCTTTGCAAACGGCGGTGCTTCCAATATCTCCGATATTTACGAGATAAGCGCGGACGTAAGCGTTGAAAACGGTGCCGAGATCCGCTATACCACCGGTGAGCGCGACGGGCTGAACGTAGCTGATACTACAGTCCCCGTAACGGAAGATAAGGGCGCGGATACCGACGCTCCCGTAACCGACGGGGCAGACGGTACATCCGAAAAGAAGGGAATAGGTGCCCTTCCTCTTGCGCTGGGCGCGGCAGCTATCGGTGCGGCTATCGGAGCCGCTTGCACTGTAATCGCTACGAAAAAGAAGAAAAAGAGCTGATTCCGTATAAAAAATGCACAAAAGAATTGTAAAAAATTGTAAACTATATTTTTTGACTTGTCTTGAAATAAAATCTTGCATAGTGTATACTGATATTTAGTTAAACAAAATGCACTTTTGTGCGAAAGAAAGGAAACAGCAAAATGAAAAAGATCATTGCAATGCTTGTTGCATGCCTTATGGTGCTTGCTCTCGTGCCCGTTATCGCGGCTCCCGCAGCAGCAGCAGAGAAGGTAGTTTACGTTGGTAAGGACGGCACCGGCGACGGTTCCGCTGCCGACAAGCCCATGGGTGACCTCGTTGCCGCTTTCGCCGCTATCGGCGATGAGGACGGCACCATCGTTCTCGTTAATATGTACGAGAGCAAGGTTGAGCACAAGATCGCTCCCCACGCAGGTCACATCACCGTTACCTCCAAGTACAACGGCGTTGACTACAAGGGCGGTATCTACGCTTCCGCTACTGCTCACCTCCACCTTGGCGGCGACACCACCTTTGAGAACCTCACCATCAATCTTAAGTCCACTTGGGTATGGCGCATCCTCTTCAATCACCTTACCATGGGTGAGGGCGTTAACGTAACCAACGATGCAGGCACCTTCCCCCAGCTCTTCCTCGTTGGTGCTGACCAGAACAACAACTCCGTCTGCGATCCCTCCAAGGATACTCACATCACTCTTTGGCGACGGTTTTTTTGTGGAAAAAGCGATTCAAGCAAGGAAGAAACAAGTACGCGAGTGGCTGTTCTGCCCCGAGCGGGGATCGTTGCGTAATGCAGAAACCCGATTTGTCGCAATCACGGAAGAGAAAACGAGGCAGCATCGAAGTGCTGCCTCGTTCTGTTCTTTTGGGAGTAATTATCTTTCCGTGTTATGCGTTTTTCAATCCTGCTGTCAATCAGTTGGATTTTTTCTTTTTGAACTTTACAACGAGAATGGCCGCCACGGCAAGAAGTACTGCCCCGATTCCGGCGCCGAGCAGCAGGGGAGTGATGCTTCCTTCATCCGGTGCTGTGGTTGTGTCGGTTGTGACTGTGGGGACGGTGGTGTCCTCGGAGGAGGACGGCGATCCGACCTTGATAATAAAGGAGGTGCCAAGTCCGCTGTAGCTGTTTACCCCCTCAAGCACGGCTTTGACAAGGTATTCACAGTCTGTGTCGGTAGGGGGAAGTCCTTTTCGAAAAGCACCGATTGTGCCGTTCACTTTATATTCAAAGCGCAGCTCGCCGTATTGTTCTGCCTTGTAGGTGTCACCACTGGAAAGAGTCGGGGTAACGGTGATGGAAGAGCCAACCGAAACCGCAAGGTCGGAAATGCTGACAAACGGATCAATTCCTTCATCAAAGCCGGCGATTTTCTTGACAAGAGGCATCGGGTTGACCTCAATTGTGAATACGGTTGAAGCGGGAGAGGTCTGGCGGGAACCGTTTCCGATCGTTATGCCGTCAGAGGATACCGTGTAGGTTTCCGCAACCATATAGCGGCTTCCGGCTTTTTTCGCACCCAGATATGCATGGTAAATAATGATATTTGTCTTGCCTTCCGGGGAGACCGTGTAACAGCAGTGCCCAGTTCCGTTAAAATCGCTGCTCTTTGTCAGAACGGGCTCCGGATATTTGTACCAGCTATCGTAATCCGTCGGATCTGATCCGACAAGTTTGAGTTGACCGAGACAATAGTACTCTGTCCAGTAACCGGATCCGCAATAAAGCATGAACAGCTCGCCATTCGGACCGCTTACCGTTGCAATACCTTCGACAACTTCGGGATAAATCTTTCCGTTTGATCCGATCGAATAGGTTGCGCCGTGCTTTTCCCAAGGCATTGTCGGTTCGCAGATGACGGAGCATTTTCCTGTCAGTGTCCACGGGTTTTTCATTTTGGAGATGTTCAGAGTCTGGTAACGCCGGATTGGCTCCTCCTGGAATTTTTCGGAGACCCAAAAGCAATACAACTCTCCGTTGATAACGCCGTCAGTTTGTCCGCACGCCCATACCTGTCCGACCGAGGGGTCGGTATCACTGAGAATTTTCTGAGGAACGTTTGCTTCCAAGGTGACGGGGTTTCCGTATTGACCCTGAGGATCGCCGTCAAGGGATTTGATGACGAACATGCGATGGTTGGCGTTATCCCCGTTGTCACAGGCGAGGAGAATATACCATCCCTCATCCGATTCCTTGAAATCGCCGTTCGGAAAATCCGCTGCGGTATAATAATGCAGCTCGGGAGACCAGAGATTTTTCGAGTATTCTTTTCCGTCAGCCGGCTTGAAAACAGTAACGAGCGGCGCATTGGCAAGGTCGCCGAGGTTGGTGGCTTTTGCAACACCGATCGAGGAGCCTGCTGTTCTTGTGAAATAATAGTAGCCGTCCTTATAGATTACCCAAGGATCCGCTGCCGTCACAATGGGGTTCGTATAGCTGTGCTCTCCGGTTTCCTTGGCAAAGATATCAACGGAAGAAGCAATGTTGATACGGGAGGTCATCTTTCCCTTAAAGGCATTCGAGCCGAGAATATCCGTTACACCAACAAAGCTACCGCCGTTCAGATTGACTGTGAACTCTCCTTTCAGCGAGGTGAGTTTGGAGAAGGCAGGAGCGATTTTCCCGATGATGGCACCGCCGTTCAGATCGAAGGTCATTGTCCCGTTGAAAAGAATATCGGAGAGAATGCCGACGCCGTAAAGCCCGGCGCGAAGAGTGCCTCCGTTTACCTTGACCGTTGTGTCGCCGCTGAAGCTTGAACTTCCGGCTGCATATACCTGGCGATAGAAGGTTCCGCCGTCAATCACGAGTGTGGCAGTGATCTCGCTGAGAGAGGCGGAGGAGGCACTGCTCCCGAGATAGATATAGCCGTAGTCGCCGCTCTTGATTGTAAGGGTATATTCCGCATTGGAGAGTTGACCGTCTTTACCGCCGACAATGGTCGGATAGTCGGTGTAGGCTTCCGGCTTTTCAACCGTGATGCCGCCTCCGAGCGTAGCGTTGTTTCCGCTGAAGATCAGCTTCGGCGCGCTCATATCCTGCCGGATGGTAAGGTTTTCAAGGGCGATTTCATTGCGGAAGGTGATGTTGCCTCCGAGAATGATTTTGGCACCTTCGGTACGATAATCGGTTCCGCCGTAGAGAGAAGTCAGAAGGACGGGACCGCCCGCCGCCGATAGTGTAACCGTTTTTACCGTTGTCTCTCCGCAGATGACAACTGTTCCGCCGGAATCCTTCAAGGCTTCAAATGCTGCTTGAAGAGTTGTGGCAGTCGAGGGGGAGAAACCGTTTCCGGTTCCGTTATCACGCACATAGAGAACCTTTTCATCGGAAAGAGAGAAGAGGGGAAGAATCTCTGCAAAAAGAGAAGCATCAAACCCGGAGCCATAGGTGAGACTGTATGTAGCGCCGTCATTCAGTGCGCCGGTATAGCCTGCCTTGATTGTTCCGAGAGAGCCGGCCTGACAGGAGACAGTCAGGGAGCCGTTTACTCCGGTCAGATCGGCAAGTTTTACCTCTGCCCCATGAAGAGAAAGGGTGACAGAAGCATCGGTTTTTCCGTTTTCTGCGGCAACGACCTTTTCAATTGATCCGCCCGAAAGCTCCAGCGTGCTGTTGCTCTGTGCGGCATAAACAGCGGAAAAAGCCCCCCCCGCAATATGGACATCCGCTCCGTGAACTAGGGTTTTTCCGTCTGAAGTGTAGTTTTCATCAAAGGTCAGAGAATAAACAGAACCCTGGATATCGGCGTTTTCTGTCGGAATAGAGAAGACTGTGGGGCCGGACAGTGTATAGGACGCACCGGAAGCAAAAACAAGACGGCCTCCTTCTTCGCTGCCCTTAATGGTAACCTTTCCGGAATGGGACGGTTCCGAAAAGGCTCCGGTGACGGTATAGGAACCGATTACGCGGATTGTGCCCCCGCTTTCACCGACGAGAGAGAGCGCAGCAGAAAGATTTCCGGTAGGGTCGGAGGCGGACTTCCCGTTTCCCGTTGCCCCGCTTTTGAGATAGGCATCTCCGAAAGAAGAGAGTCTGTCAATAATACCCTCACCGAGCTTTTCAATTTCATTTTTCGTATAAATCAGGGAATTGTAAGAAAGGGAACGGGTTGCGGTACTTGCGAGTTTGGTGATATCGGCGTTGTTCTGGTAGATGGATTCGGCGAGCACGGAAAGCTTCCCGCCGTCCAATTTGATCGTTGTATCTCCGATCGCGTTATTGATCTCCAATTTTGTAACCTCTCCTCCGCAAAGCTCGATGTTGGATGTACCGTTCAGACGCCGTGTCATGTCGCCTCCCGTATAGATCATTTTGACTTTGCCGCCGTAAATCTTGATATCGGTACTGCCTGAGTAGTGGTTGATGGTTGACGCGCCGTAAATCGTTGCAATGGTGCCGCCGTATACCGTGATATGGGAGATACCGGTATAGGTCAATGTCTTTGTTCCCTTTGAGCGGCTGAATCCGACAATGAAATTGTATTTTCCGCTTTTGATCGTAATGTTTGAGTCCTTGCCTACCGGCGTTGTTCCGGTCGGTGTTTGATATCCGCCGACAACAACCAGATTGGATCCGGTCATCTCAAGCCCTTCGCCAAAGACCAGGTCATTGAAGCGTGCGGCAATGACGGTGTTTCCGGAGCCGGTGTTAATTGTGAGATTTTCAAATTCCGTGGGGCCGGAAAGTGCGTATACCATCGCGCTTTGAAGCTTCAATTGAGCATTGTTCTCTGAGGAGATGGTGATTTTCCCCGTATGCTCCGGTTCGACGTACTGGCTGCTATCGCTTCCGGTAAGGCTGACGTCTCCAATCAAGACGATTCTACCCCCGTTTTGGACAGCGCGGATTGCCGCCTCCAGCGTCTTCAGCGGAGCGGAAGCTGTAGTTCCGCTGTTGTTGTCGTTTCCTGACAGTTCGCTGACATAGACAACAGCGTCCGCTGCCCTGACCGGATAGAAAAAGGGAACGGAAGTGAGAACTGTTGCCAGAGATAGAAGAATGAGCAGTGCTTTTTTCATGAATTTTCCTCTGTAAATCTGATTCCGACAGCAGAATCTTCTGATGCCGGTGTGTAATTGGATCAACCCCACTGTTTGTCCATCTTACGGATTTATTTTATCAGAATTACAGGATGTTCGCAAGTCGAAAAATTGTACTTTATTTATATGTTTTGTACCACGAGACGGTTGGAGATGAAACAAGTGCACAAAATAATAAGGCTGGTTTTGTGGGATGTGAACGATCGAAAAAAAGGACACCGACGGCAAAATCCTCGCCGTCGGTGTCTGCGTTTCGGATTTGTTTTCGCGTCTGTCTAAGTCTGAAAAAGGCTCAGACAGAAATGCTCATTCAGTTCTTAAGAACAAAGGAAGCGCAATCGGTGCACTTTACCTCGGTCGGATTTTGCTCATGCGTAACGATTCTGACCTGATCCAGCGTGCAGTAATTCGCTTCACCGCTGTGATGCTTGCACTGTTCGACTGTGCAGGCTATGCACTCATTTTTCTTGCAATTACCGTGGTTTTCCATTTTTGTTCTCCTTAAAATTGCGTACTTCGACGGTGTTTCCGTCTCTTTCAGTATGCGATTCGGAGAATGGTTTTATTCACTTACGATAAAAAATTAAATGTGTTTTTTCAGAATGTCGCAGAGCAAAAGAAGTCGCGCTCCCTCGGAAAGCTCTGCTGAAGGATCGTCCGAGAAAATGACCCGACCCGGCAGAAGGGGCTGTACGACATCATTGATTTCACTGCGGCTAAGAGCGCCGCCGTCCCGAGCAAGCAGAAAAACCCGTACGCCTTTCCCGGGGAAGAAAGCCGAAACAGCGGAGAAAAGGGAGTCAAGAGAGGCGCGGTCGGGGGCCCCGAGCATATCAAGTCGCTCACCGAAGGTATTTCCGTCTACACGCAGTGACCGCGGAACCGCTGTATATGCAGAATACGGTTCTTCGGCATTCGGGAAAGCAAGCTCGGTGCTGTTTCCAAGCAGAACGGCAATCTGTTCGGGCGATCCGTGCAATTCCATTGAGGCTTCCGCGGCGGCAGCGGGAGTGACAACCTTCAGAAAGGACGAGGGAAACAAATTCAATATTTTTGACCGCACATCGAAGGAAGGGCAGCCCGGAGTCTCCGGGCGGAGAACGCCGGTTTCCCGATCAAAAACGCCGGGATGAATCAGTACAACCGCCCCCGGTTGACGGAAACGAATGCGGGAAAGCATATCCGTCATCCGATCGAGAAACTGCCCGAAAACATCTGCGGGGAGACTTCCTGCGGAGCTACCATGCATCAGAGTAAGCGTCGTCTTTCCGTGCTCGTCATACAGCGTGAGAGTAGAGACCGCACCGGAGCAGTCAAGTACGCAGAAGGACAGAGCAGGGGAAAGAACGCAACGCATAGCGCGTCGCCCGATTTCGCTCTTTTCTTCCTTGTGAGATTTCATCAGCTCCGCGTTCTCAAAAAGAGCACAGAGTTTACCGATCGTCATCAGGCTGATTCCGGTTTTTTCGCTGATTTCGCGTCGGGTTACATCCGGCTGCGCCTCCATTTCTTTCAGGATCGAGACGCAGTGCAAAAGGCGTTCTGCTTTCTGTCTGTCCATATCAGATGCTCCTCCCGTTTTTTTTATCTTAGCAAGATTTTTCAGAAATGTCAAGAACTACAGACGGCGATCATCTTCCAGCTTTTTCCGTTATGCCTGCTGAATTGCCTCGTTTGAAAAGGGCAATACTTTTCTTGAAAATCCAAAGAACGGGGCGGTATGATGTATTACGGAAAAGTGGAAATCTGCGGCGTGAACACAGCAAAACTGGAAAGTCTTACGGACGAGGAGAAGCGTGAGCTTCTCTCACGGGTTAAACAGGGAGACGAGGAGGCCCGCCGCCTGCTTATCTCCGGTAATCTCCGTTTGGTTCTCAGCATTATTCAGCGATTTGCCAATCGTCGTGAAAATATGGATGACCTTTTTCAGGTTGGATGTATCGGTTTGATTAAGGCAATTGATAATTTTAATACAGAACTGGATGTTAAGTTTTCGACCTATGCCGTCCCAATGATTATCGGGGAGGTGCGCCGGTATCTGCGGGATAACAACGCCATCCGTGTGAGCCGCTCTCTGCGGGACCTTGCCTATCGGGCACTGCAAGCGCGCGAGGAGCTTTCCGCGCGGCTTGAAAGAGAGCCGACAGTGGAGGAGATTGCAGCGCAGCTCGGAGAGGATAAACGCACCGTTTCCTGTGCAATGGAAGCCATTGTGGAGCCGGTTTCCATCTATGAATCCGTTTACAACGACGGCGGAGACTCCATTTATGTCATCGATCAGCTTAGCGACGGAGAGACCTGCGACGACGCCTGGCTTGAGGATATTGCGCTGAAAGAAGCCATGAAAAAGCTGTCGGAGAGGGAAAAAAAGATCATCGATATGCGTTTCTACCGTGGGAAAACGCAGATGGAAATCGCAGAAGAAATCGGAATTTCTCAGGCGCAGGTATCGCGCCTTGAAAAAGGTGCTTTGATGAGAATCCGAAAGCAAATGTAAAAATACTGAGGACTGCCGCCCATGTAAAAGACATGGCGGCAGTCCTTTTTCCGAATGCTAAATATGCTCAGTAATTGAAATATCCCTCGCGGAACAGCAGCTCTGCAATCAAAACCGCCCCGCCTGCTGCACCGCGCAGTGTGTTATGGGAGAGGCCGACAAACTTCCAGTCAAAGATTGTGTCCTCGCGGAGTCTGCCGACGGAAACGCCCATACCGCCGTAAAGATCACGGTCGAGTCTGGCCTGCGGGCGATCGTTTTCCTCAAAATAAGTGACAAACTGCTTAGGGGCGCTCGGAAGCTCCAGAACCTGTGGCATGCCCCGGAAGTTTGCCCAGGCTTCGAGTATTTCTTCCTTTGTCGGTTTTTTTTCAAAGCTGACGAAAACTGCGGCGGTGTGTCCGTCCGAGACCGGAACCCGGATGCACTGTGTGGTAATCAGGGGTTCTTTTGCTCTGACGATAATGCCGTTTTCCACGTGTCCCCAGATTTTCAGCGGCTCCTGCTCGCTTTTTTCCTCCTCTCCGCCGATGTAAGGAATCACGTTGTCTGTCATCTCCGGCCACTCGCGGAATGTTTTTCCGGCACCGGAGATTGCCTGATAAGTGGTTGCAAGAACCTTTGTCGGTCGGAATGAAAGCAGCGGAGTAAGCGCGGGAACATAGCTTTGAATGGAGCAATTCGGTTTAACGGCAATAAAGCCGCGTATTGTGCCGAGCCGGGCGCGCTGTGTGGCAATCACAGCAAGATGGTCTTCGTTGATTTCCGGAATAACCATCGGAACATCCGGCTCATTCCGATTCGCCGAGTTGTTGGAAACAACGGGAATTTCCGCTTTTGCATAGGTGATTTCCAGGTTTTTTGTGTAATCTTTCGGCATGTTGATTGCACAGAAAACCATGTCAACGAGTTTTTTTACGGCATGTACATCTTCCGCGTCCATGACGGTCATATCCGCGACGGATTCCGGAATCGGCTCCGCCATTTTCCAGCGCTCCCCGACGGCCTCGCGATAGGTTTTTCCGGCAGAGCGTCCGCTTGCAGCGAGCGCGGAAATTTCAAAATATGGGTGGTTCTGCAAAAGCAGAATAAAGCGCTGACCGACCATTCCGGTCGCGCCGATGATACCGACCTTCAGCTTTTCCATGGTTCCTCCAAAAATGCATAGTATAAAACATTTTCCTGCATTATATCACTTTGTCCGCTTTCTGTCAATCGGAAGACCGGATTTCTTTTCGTTTCTTTTCCTTCTTTCCAGCATATGTCCACGGCGGTTAAAAGTTGAAAATACTATTGCGCGCCGCACGCAAAAGTGCTACAATAAAGCAAAAGAAAGAGAAACGGACAGAAATTGCATGGAACAACAGCTGATTCAGGCTTATCATGAAATAAAAAGAAAACTCTTTGACCGGGCGTATGCTTTTCTGAATGAGAAGCAACGGGAAGCGGTTTTTACCACGGAGGGACCGCTTTTGGTTCTTGCCGGAGCCGGAAGCGGAAAAACCACGGTGCTTGTGCGGCGCATTGCTTTCCTGATCCGTTACGGGAATGCCTATCACAGCGAGACGGTTCCGGAAGGGCTTACTGAGGAGACGGTTGAGGATTACCGGTCTGCTTCGGAACTTCTTACCCCTGTGGAAATTGAAAAACTTCTGCCGGACTTTGCCTGTCATCCTGTCCCCTCGTGGGCGGTACTTGCCATTACCTTTACCAATAAAGCGGCAAATGAAATGAAGGCGCGTCTTTCCGCATTGCTGGACGATCCGGAGAATCCCGACGCGCCGAAGAATGAAGTGACTGCAGGGACCTTTCACTCGGTCTGCCTGCGTATGCTGCGTCGGGATGCCGAATTGCTCGGCTATGCCCCCGGCTTCACGATTTACGATCAGGACGACAGCAAGCGGCTGATCGGAACCATCATCCGTGAGCTGCGCATCGATGACAAAATCCTTGACCCGAAGGCCTGTCAGAATATGATCAGCCGCGCGAAAGACCGCCTGATAACGCCGGAAGAGTTTCTGAAAGAAGCTTACGGAGAACGGGAGCGGGACTGCGCGGCGGTATATGCGGAATACAGCAAGCGTCTTGCCGCTGCCAACGCAATGGATTTCGACGATATCATTATGAACACGGTCCGTTTACTTGAGGAATATCCGGAGGTTCTGGAGCGTTACCGCAGAAAATTCAAGTATATTTGTATCGATGAGTATCAGGATACGAATGTTGCCCAGTTCCGGCTATGCTATCTTCTGGCGTCCGGAACGCGGAACCTTATGGTTGTCGGAGATGATGACCAAAGTATTTATGCTTTCCGCGGAGCAACGGTGGAGAATATCCTCACCTTTGATAAAGTGTTTCCCGATACCAAAATCGTCAAGCTTGAGCAAAACTATCGCAGTACCGAATATATTCTGGATGCGGCGAACGCCGTAATCGCACACAATTCCGCCCGCCACAGCAAAAGCCTTTGGACCGACGGGGAGAGCGGGGAAAAGATCCGTTCTGTCCGCGTGCAGGATCAGAATGCCGAGGCGCGTTATATCTGTAAGCAGATTGAAGAATCGGTTGCGGCAGGAAAGACAAAATACGCGGATCATGCGGTGCTTTATCGCGTGAACGCGCAGGCGAACAGCATAGAATCCGTGCTTGCCAAAAGCGGACTTCCGTTTCGCGTTCTCGGCGGTACCCGCTTTTATGATCGGAAGGAAATCCGTGATATTCTTGCATATCTCTGCCTTGTTTCCAACCACGGAGATAATCTCCGACTTAAGCGTATTGTAAATGAGCCGAAGCGAAAGATCGGGGACACGGCACTTGATGCTGCCGAGCAGATTGCGTCGGAAAACGGGATCAGCGTTTTTGAGGCCATGCGCCGCTCCGGGGAGTTTCCGTATCTGAAGAATTACACGGCGCGCTTTATTGCCTTTACCGATCTGATTACCGAGCTGACAGAATATGCGGCATCCCACAGCGTTCCGGAGATCATTGAACGCGTAATTCTGTCTTCCGGCTATAAGCAGATGCTTGCAGCGGCCGGGCCGACCGAGCAGGATCGGCTTGATAACCTTGAAGAACTGGTTTCTGCCGGAGTGGAATATGAGAAACGCTCCGATGAGCCCTCTTTGTTCGGATTTCTCGAAGAGGTCGCTCTTGTATCGGATATTGACAAATATGACGAAACGGCGGATGCTGTCGTCCTGATGACGATTCACAGCGCAAAGGGATTGGAGTTTTCCAGTGTTTTTCTTCCCGGAATGGAGGAGGGGGTCTTCCCCGGAACAAGAACAATCGCCAATCCCGAGGAAATGGATGAGGAGCGCCGGCTTGCTTATGTTGCAATTACCCGGGCGAAAAAGACGCTGACCCTGACCTATACGAAGGAGCGCCTGCTTTACGGTCGGACATCTTTTAATCCGCCAAGCCGGTTTCTTGCGGAAATCGGAGAGAACTGTCTGGAAAAAATCGATGAGACGGTGCTGCGCTCTCCGTCCCGGGGGATTTCGTACAACCCCGGAACAGCGCGCGGAGTCCTTACATCCGGTTTTGCATCTTCCACACGGACTGCATCCCGCCCCGATTCATCCTTTTCCCGTGCGGATCGGGGTACGCAAAAGGTTTTTTCCCCCGGGATGCGGGTTGTTCATCTTTCTTTCGGTACGGGCACGGTAACAGCGGTTACTCCGATGGGCGGAGACGTTCTTTATGATGTTGATTTTGATAATGCCGGTCATAAAAGACTGATGGGAAGCTATGCCCGTCTGAAGGCGGAATAAGCTTTTACAAAAACGGTTGCATTACTTCGGAAGGTATGGTAATATAATACTATGATAAAGGAATACCTTGAATGCGGTTTTGTCCGCAACACACACGGCGTTCGCGGTCTCCTGCGTGTTTCCCACTGCTGTGACAGCGCGGAGGTTTTCTGCTCGCTGAAGCAGGTTTATACGGAACGCGGCGGGGAATATCTGCCTTATTCTGTTAAAAGCGCTGCCGTTCACGGGACGGTGATTCTTCTTGCACTGGAAGGGGTGGATTCTTTAGACGATGCGGTTCGCTTCAAAAACCGAACCCTCTATGCCAGACGTTCCGATATCCCACTGCCGGAGGGGGCGCGCTTTATTGCGGATCTGATCGGTCTTCCTGTTATCGACGCCGTCACCGGAATACGCTACGGCATTCTGTCTGACGTAGTGAACCGCGGCGCGTCGGATGTTTATGAGATCAAAACCCCCGGAGGAATCGCCCTGATGCCCGCTGTTCCGGAATTTGTGGCATCGATTGACCCGGAACGGGGAATTTTTGTTACGCCGATTGAAGGGATGTTCAACGATGAGGTTTGATATTCTGACCCTGTTTCCCGAATACTGCGACACAATTCTGAGTGAAAGCATTATCGGTCGGGCGCGCCGCGCCGGTATTATTGAAGTAAAAACCTATAATATCCGTGATTATTCGGAGGACAAGCATCGCCGCGTTGATGATACCCCGTATGGCGGGGGAAAGGGTATGCTGATGGCCGCTCCCCCGATTGTGTCTTGCTTTGAAGGGGCCCTTGCTGACGGGCGGGATCCCTGTTGTCAGATCAATTACCGCTGCATTTATCTTTCTCCGAAGGGGAAGGTGTTTACGCAGACGGATGCCCGGCGCCTTGCCGCTTACGACCGTCTGATCCTTCTTTGCGGACATTATGAAGGGGTGGATCAGCGCGCGATCGACATTGTTGCCGATGAAGAGATATCAATCGGGGATTTTGTTCTGACAGGGGGAGAAATCCCTGCCTGTATTCTCGTTGATGCGGTTGCACGTCTTGTCCCCGGTGTGTTGGCCGCGGATGAATGCCATGAGATTGAATCCTTTTCCGGAGGAAAGCTGGAGTTTCCCCAGTATACCCGTCCGTACAGTTTTCGCGGCAGGACCGTGCCGGATGTCCTTCTATCCGGCAATCATGCAGAAATAGAAAAGTGGCGGCAGGAACAGTCGGAAAAGCTGACGCAGGAACGCAGACCCGATCTCAAGGGATAACATCGGAAAGGACGGAAAATGGAGCAAAACAGTACAAAGAAAAAGAAACACGGGGGAGAGGATCGCTTTTTCCGTAACAGTGTTATTTTTTCTTTTCTTATGCGCATTTCTGACGCTATTGTTTCCGCATTCCGCGGGAGTCGGATCGGGGGAGCGTTTCTGTCCTATGATGCGCTGGAGGAAAAAGGGAATCAAAGTGTTCTCTTGGGAGCTTTCCGCCGTCTGTTCGGAATGAACGGACAGGGTGCCCGGGTCAAGAGACGCATTGCGGCGGTAATTGAGAACAGCCTGTTCTGCCGGTTGATGAATCGTATCTCCGCTGCTCTTTGCGGTGCCTATCTCTCGGTATATGGGATGTTTCTTGTTTCTTACGGGGGCTATACCCTTCTCTCGGCAATCGTTCGTTCCGTTGCGTTGCGGGAAACCGGGCTTTCTCTTCTTTACTTTCTTATTCCCTTTGTCTGCTTGCCGCTTTCCGTTTTCTTTTTTGCTTCGGGAAAACGGAGACTCGGCTCCCTGCTTGCTGAGGGGCGTATTTCCTCCTTTTTTCTGTTTTCTGTTTTCGGTCTCAGACGGGAGAACTTTATCGGTAAGCAAACGTCCGGCGGCAGGAAGAACCTTGCGTTCATGCTTGGAATGCTTCTTGGCGTTTCCACTTACTTTGTTTCACCGATCTGGTCCATCCTTTTTCCGGTGGGGCTTCTTGCCGTCTGGGTCGTCATGGCGTCACCTGAAGCAGGACTGATCGTGACATTTTTCCTGCTTCCCCTTCTTATTTATTCCGGACACCCATCCGTGCTTCTGGCCGCGATGGTTCTTCTGATTTTCTTCTCTTTTCTTGTTAAGGCGATGCGCGGAAAACGGTATGTCCGCTTTGAGACGGTTGATCTCTTCTTCCTTCTCTTTGCTTTGGTTTTCCTGCTCGGGGCATTCTTTGGCTTCGGCGGAAAAATCTCGAATGCCCTTCCTCTCTATCTTGTTTTGATGCTCGGATACTTTCTCAGCGCAAACCTTCTTGTTTCGCGTGTCTGGCTCCGCCGCGGCGTTGCTGCGATGCTTGCGGGGGGAGCCGTCTCTTCTCTTTACGGGATTTATCAGTATATCACGGGTAATGTCGATACGGTTTGGTTGGATACAGAAAATTTCTCCAATATTGCCGGCCGTTCGGTTTCCTTCTTTGAAAATCCGAATATGCTCGGTGAATATGTCATGATGCTTTTACCGCTTGCGCTCTGTATGGCTTTGACTTCGCGTCGCTCGCGCCGTGGCTCATGGCTTTGTGTTTTCGCCGCGACATTCCTTTGTCTGATCTTTTCCTGGGCCCGGGGCGCCTGGCTGGGTGCAATCGCTGCGCTTTTCCTGTTCTGTATTTTTTACTCCAAGCGTTCGATTCCTTTTCTGCTCCTTTTGCTGTTTTGCGTGCCGCTTCTGCCTGCGGTGTTGCCTTCCAGTATCGTCGGCCGATTGACCAGTATCGGGGATATGACCGATTCTTCAACCTCCTATCGCTACTATATCTGGAAGTCCTCCCTTGATATGATCCGGGATTTCGGACTGTTCGGGATTGGCGTCGGCAATGAGAATTTCTCCCCTGTCTATGTATCCTACGCTTATTCCGGAATTGAGAGTTCCCCTCATTCCCACAATCTTTTTTTCCAGATTGCGATTGAAACCGGAATCGCCGGAATTCTGACCTTCCTTTCTGCGATGTTTGTCTATTTTCAGAGTGGTCTTTCCGCATTTGCGCGGGAGAAGGAGCCTTTTCTTCGCACACTTTCGCTTGCCGCGATGTGCGGGGTTTTTGCAAGTCTGGTGCAGGGAATGACCGACTATGTCTGGTATAATTACCGCGTCTTTTTCGTCTTTTTTGCCTTGATTGGCATTGGGGTAGCGGCTCGACGCTGCGGAGAGGATCTTCGCGCCCGGGAGGAGAATCCCTGCTATATGACAAGTTCCAGTGCGGAAATTACGTTCTGCCCGGAGGAGGGCGGAGAAAGGGAAGAGATTCATGAATAAGACGGTTGATGGCAGCAAAGCGGTACGGCATCGCTTTAACGCTGCGGATGTTGTTGTGATTTTACTTGTGCTCCTCTGTATCGGCGGCGCGGTCTGGCTTTTTGGCGGCTCCGGCATCTTCGGTTCCGGCAAATCCGTTGCGCTGGAATATGAGATTCTTGTTGTGGATATCCGCAACGATATTGCAATCCATATCACTCCGGGAGCCGAGGTGATCGAAGGGTCAAGACACTATAACATCGGAAAACTCGGCAGTGCCATAACGACAGAGCCATATACCTATGAGGTATATGTCGATGAGCTCTATGATGAAAACGGTAATCTGGTATCCGATCCGAGCGGAGAGGGAGAGCGGGTGAAGACGGAGAAGCCCGGTTATGTCAGTGTGCGTCTTCCGATTACAGCGACAGCAGTGGTGCAGGAGGACGGATATTATGTAAATGGCTATCGGATCAGCGTCGGGACTCTCATTTATTTTCGCCTGCCTGACTTTGCCGGCTGCGGATATGTAACGGCTCTGACGGTTCATGAAAACGGAGGAACGCAAAATGAAGAGTGAAGTCGGACAGAAGAAAAAAAGCGGAAAACTCCGTCTGAATCTTCTTGACTGGATTATTATTGCTGCGCTTTTGCTTTCTGCTGTTGGCGTGTGGTTTCGTTACGGCTTCTCCGAAAACTGGAAGAACAAAAAAAATCTTGTGACTGCGCAGATTTCCTTTTCGGTTTCGGATATTAAGGAGACAACATATACGGGCGGCTATTTCCGCGAAGGAACCCAGGTGTTCAACGCTGATAACGATAACACTCTGATCGGTGTTTTTGCAGGCGAGGATAAGTTCAGCTATATTCCCGCAAAATACTATGTTACGACAAAAACCGGGGAAACGATCATCAAGCAGTCGGTTACGGACAGAATTGATGTGACCGGTGCGATTATTTCCGAGGGTATCAAGAACGAGAACGGCTTCTTTTACGGCGGCTCCACATATATTGCTCCCGGACAGACTGTCATTATTTGTTCTCAGGATCTCAAACTGATGGTTCTGATTACCGATATACAGATTCTCGAGAGTGAAAAGTGACGGCTGTTTCCCTTAGTTTCTTTCTCATGTG
Organism: Eubacteriales bacterium; assembly: GCA_034178705.1. Taxonomy (GTDB): domain Bacteria; phylum Bacillota; class Clostridia; order Oscillospirales; family CAG-272; genus RUG12395. Next base: position 17,938 of record JAXFQY010000108.1, read on the forward strand.
TGAAGAAAAATGCAAAAAACTATTGATTTTATTTGCGTCATCTGCTATAATCTCTTTATCGACAGCAGAAGAAATGCAAAATTACTCATACAGGAGTGCACAGAATGATTTCCCGTACTGTAACTGTTAATAATGTTTACGGTCTCCATGCAAGACCGGCGACCTTCTTTATCCAGAAGGCGAATTCTTATAAAAGTTCTATTTGGGTAGACAAGGATGAACGCCGTGTAAACGCAAAGAGTCTGCTTGGGGTTCTTTCTCTGGGGATTGAGAAAGGTATGACAATAACCCTGATTGCGGATGGAGCGGACGAGGAAGCGGCATTGGAGGGGCTTGCCTCGCTTGTAGAGACGGGGCTGTCTGAGTAATCGAACAGCAAAAAACATGAGCGAGCGTTCCGCTGAGGCGTAACGGTCGCTCATCTTTGTATCATCGGCAGGTGAATATGCAAAAGAATGCGATCCGGTCTGCTCTGCTTGATCAGGCAAACGCCCTTCCGCTTGTGCCGGGTGTCTATTTGATGAAGGATGCCGAAGGGAAGGTTATCTATGTCGGAAAATCCCGCAAGCTCCGTGCCCGCGTTTCCCAGTATTTTCAAAACGGAGCAAAAAACCGTAAAACCGAGCGTATGGTTGCCTCTGTTCACAGCTTTGATACCATTGTTGTCAGCAACGAGGCTGAAGCCCTTACACTGGAAAACGAACTGATCAAACGCTACATGCCGCGTTTCAATATCCGCTTGAAGGATGCAAAAGCCTACCCTTATATCAAGGTTACGGTTGGGGAAGAATATCCGCGTGTGCTTTTTACCCGTCAGCGTGTGGCGGACGGGGCACGCTATTTCGGACCATTTCCGGATCAGAGTGCCGCGCGAAGCTTACTGAGCACTGTGTGCCGGGTGATCGGTGTACCGGACTGCAAACGGATTTTTCCTCGCGATATTGGTGCAGAACGTCCTTGCATTTACAGCGATATGCATCGCTGCATTGCGCCCTGCGCCGGTGATGTATCCCCCGAGGTTTACCGGACTGTGATAGACGAGGCGATTGCTTTTCTCTCCGGAAATTCTGCGCAGGTTCGTCGCCTGCTGTCGGATCGGATGCAGGAAGCAGCATCGGAGGAACGCTTTGAAGCGGCGGCACGCTACAGGGATCGGATTGCGGCGCTCGATGCACTCAGACAACGGCAGAAGGTGGTCGGGGACCCGGACATGGAGCTTGACATCATCTCGGCAGCGCACGGAGACTTGGCATCTGTTGTCACCGTTCTTGCGGTTCGCGGCGGAGCTCTTTCCTCCAAAGAGGATTTTGTTTTTTCGGGAGAGGAGATCCTGGAGGCGGACAGCATCACGGGATTTGCGCTTGCGTATTACGGCATGCGTTATCTTCCGCCTGTTCTTTTGCTGGATACGGAAGAGTCACCGGAGGATCTCGCCGCGTGCTCCGAGCTTCTTTCCGGAGTGTCCGGGCGGAAGGTGCAAGTGCTTGTTCCGAAACGCGGAGCCAAGCATGATCTACTCCGGCTTGCCTCCCGGAATGCAGAGGATAAGCTCCGGGATGTGACGCGCAAGGAGGAAGCGGATAATGCCGCACTTGTCCGTCTTGCCGCTTTACTTGACCTTGAGGTGGTTCCGGACAGGATTGAAGCATATGATGTTTCCAATTACGGGAATGAGCAGATCTACACCGCGATGATTTCCGTTGTCGGCGGACATTTTGTGAAAAAGGATTACCGAACCTTTCGGATAGAAAGCGGCCGGCAGGATGATTTTGCGGCAATGCACGAAGCCGTGCTGCGTCGGCTGCTGCATGAGACAGATGCAACCCGTGCCATGCCCCCTTTGCCCGATCTGATTCTGGTCGACGGCGGTGCCGGACAGGTCTCCGCGGCGCGTCGCGCAGCCGAGGAAGCCGGCGTCAGCCTTCCGATTATCGGCATGGTTAAGGATGAACATCACAAAACACGTGCATTGACGGATGGAGATCATGAGATCGGGATTGCGCGGGAACTGTCTGTGTTCCGTCTTATTTACGGGATACAGGAGGAGGTTCATCGTTTTGCCGTATCCAGGTCCGGTGCCGGAAAGCGCCGGACAATCCGCCGTTCCTCTCTTGAAGAGATCAAC
>JAXFQY010000003.1:0-15631 GCA_034178705.1 Eubacteriales bacterium
CCATGGCCTGCTGCATGTTCTCAAGCAGGGTGGCCAGCCCGGTGATCGGCGCGTAAAACAGACTCAGATACAGCAGAAAGCTGACAATATCCTCCGCCGACAGCCCGCCGCGGAAAGCAAGGTATCCGCCGACGGAGATCACAAGCACGGTTCCGATCGAAGAGATGAATTCCACCGTGGGGTGAAAAATGGCGTTTATCTTCAGTGCGAAAAGGTTGGAGCGGACATGCTCCTCGGATTTCTTTTCTACTTCGCGAAATTCGTAGTCCTCCCTGCCAAAGGACTGGATTTCATGCAGACCGGACAAATTGTCCTGAAGCTTACCGTTCAGCTCCCCCATTTTTTTCTGGGCAACCCGGAAATGGGGGCGTACCTTTTTGACAAATATATAGCCGGACACCGCAATCAAAGGAAGGGGCGCGCAGGTGATCAGGGCGAGCTTCGCGTTAATCGTGAGAAGAATGATCAGAACACCGAAAAAGGTAACCAGATTGGAGACAAGCTCCGGCAGAATGTGAGCGTAAAGCAGTTCAAAATCCCGGGTATCTCCCGAAACACGGCTCATGAGGTCACCGGTCTGCTTATCATGAAAGTAGCTGAGATCAAGTGATTGCAGCTTCCCGTAAACCTTCACCCGGACATCTCCGACAAGATTCCATGCCGCTTTGTGAAGCAGATAGTTCGACAGAAAGCGGAACACAACGCGGAGCAGATAGAGTGCGACAAGCAGCAGGGAAAGCCCGGCAAGTCTTTCTAAGGCGGCGGAATCGACCCCTGTCTGCACGATCCCGGTGGCGGCGGAAAGCACGCGCGGAGCCGCAAGATTCACTGCGCTGAGGCAGAAGATACAAAGAATTCCGATGAGATAGAGCGGTGCATACCGCTTTGCTTCCCGACTTAATCGGATGAGGTATTTCATATGGATTCTATTACCCCCGAATGATATTTGCCCTTTGTGATACAGCGCGGCTATTATACCATTATCCGGGGGAAAAAGCAAGATCTTTCACTTGACAGGAGCGGAGAAAAGGAGTAGGATAATTTCACACAATACATGAAACAAACTTCATTTATTGGGAGGCGTTATGGGCGGAAGAGAAAATGGGTCGTGTCTTCAGAGCTCTGCTGCATCAGGGGAGCGCGTGATTCTGCATTCTGACCTGAACAGTTTTTTTGCCTCTGTGGAAATCGCACGCGAGCCGTCGCTTGCTCCGTATCCCGTGGCAGTCTGCGGCAGTGAGGAGGAGCGTCACGGAATCGTTCTGGCAAAAAACCGTCTTGCCGCGGAGCACGGCGTCCGGACGGGGGAAACGGTCGGAACGGCACGGGCGAAATGCCCCGGACTTCGCACGGTTGAGCCGCATTATGACGACTATGCAGAGTTCTCCCAACGGGCACGGGAAATATACCGCGGGGTTACCGACCTTGTTGAGAGCTTCGGGATCGACGAATGCTGGCTGGACGTATCCGGAAGCCGGTATCTGTTCGGAGAGGGCTGGGAGATTGCGGAGCGTTTGCGCCGGGAAATTCGTGAGACGCTGGGAATTACGGTATCGGTAGGGGTTTCCTTCTGCAAGGTGTTTGCCAAGCTCGGCTCGGATCTGAAAAAACCGGATGCCGTCACACAGATTCCGCGCGAAAGCTTCCGGGAAAAAATCTGGTGTTTGCCCGCATCCGCTTTGCTTGGCGTAGGACCTGCAGCGGCGCGAAGACTTTCGGAACGTTCGGTCAACACGATAGGGGAGCTTGCCTGTACCCCGCCCGAGCTGCTTTCCTCCTACCTCGGAAAAGCGGGACGCCTTCTTTGGACATATGCAAACGGACTGGATGCAGCTCCCGTTTCCCCGGAGAATGAGGAACCCGCAAAAAGCGTTGGACGCGGCTGTACGCCGCCCGAGGATCTGAAAACCGACGAAGAGGCCGAAGCGCTGATTGTCGGACTTGCGATGGATGTCTGCCACAACCTGCGGCAGATCGGAATGGCTGCGTGCGGCGTTGTCGTTGCGGTGCGGGACAGCGCTTTGTGCGTGAAGGAATTTTCGGCCCCGCTGCCGCGCCCCACGCAAAGCGCGCTTGTTCTTGCCGAGCAGGCCTTCCTGCTTTTCTGCCGCTCCTACAATCATGCACGTCCCGTCCGGTCGCTTACGGTCCGGGCGATCCGTCTGACGCCCCGCGGAGCACCGCGTCAGCTGGATCTTTTTGAACCGGCGGGAGAGGAGGATCGCCGACTGCGCCTGTGCGAAGCCGTAGACGAACTGCGCGACCGGTTCGGGAAAGGAGTGCTTGTTCCCGCAAGCACCCTTGCGGCGCCTTCTGTTCACGAGTTCGGCTTCCAGGCCTGCTCCCTTTCGGAGAAAGCGGAATCCACGTCCGAGAAAGAAAAAAATTTCCGAAAAGGGATTGATTCTCCTGGTTTCCTATGATAAGTTAATAAAAGAAGTTTCAAAAGAAACGGGGGGCAGAAGGGATGCAACACGGCGGAATTCCCGAGAAAAATGCAAAGACGCGGGACGGCGATGCCGATTTGCTGCGGTGCATTGCCTCCTTTTTTGTGGTCATGATTCATGCTGCATCGGCAAATACAACCGCCGCAATCGTATTTGACGCATTTGCCCGTTTCAGCGTCCCGGTTTTTGTATTGATCAGCGGATATTACCTCCTTCCGCGCGGTGATTCCCCGAGGCGCTGCTTCCGCCGGGCGGGACGGCTTTTCGGTCTTATGCTTGCGTGGTCCTTTCTGACTTATCTTTATGAGCTTTCCGCGGGGCTCAGAGCCTTCCGCATCCGGGAACTGGCCTGTTATCTGTTCACTGAGCCCGTCCATTTGTGGTATCTCTGTGCGGCTGCGGCGCTTGCTTTTTTTACCCCGGCTTTGTCTGTTTTTTTCAGGGCCGCCTCCCGCAGTGAGTACCGCTATGCGCTGGGACTGACTTTTCTGCTGGGGTCTCCCGTTCTGATTCTTGTTCGGTCCGGGTGGGCTCCGACTCTTGCGGTGTTTCTTGAGCGCACTAAGCTTCCTTATCTGCTTGGCTTCCTTTTTCTCTATCTTGCCGGGGGTTATTTTGCACGCTTCGGGCTTCCCGAACGGCAAAACCGTTTTGCCGTTTATGTTGCCGGTCTGCTCGGTGTCGGCATGACCGTTTCCTGTACTCTCCTCCTGTCCTCCGACGGGGAGAAGAATGAACTGCTGCTGAGTTTTTTTGCTCCCGGTGTGATTGCTGCGGGACTGGCGGTTTTTCTTCTGGTAAAAGCCGTGTATACCGCACGGTATCCGACCAATGCGTCCTGCCCCGCTCTGCGGGTGCTTTCAGACTGTACACTGGGAATTTATGTTCTCCATCCGATTATGCTGGACCTTTTCGATCGGGTTACCGGACTGGCTCCGGATTCGCCGTACGCTTTGCTCACCGTTCCCTTGCGTACGATGGTCGCTTTTTTGCTTAGCTTTGTTATCGTCTTCTTTCTCAGACGGGTACCGGTTTTCCGGAGAATTGTATAAAGGGAAAAACACGGAGAAAATCCAAAATGTGGAGTGAATAAAAATGAAAAAAGTCCTGTCCGCCCTGCTTGCCGGCTGTATGTCGATTGGATTTGCCGCTTGCGGCAACAAAGAACTCATCTCAACCGATACCGTTACCACAGTGGAGAATGGCGGCAACGAAGAGTCGGTCTCTACCGATGCCGTTACCTCCGCGGGGGAAGACCCCAAACAGCTTGACCCGAACAAATCCCTTGATCTGAGTGAGGCAGAAAAGATCAGCACCTATAAGAATCCTGTAATCAGTTCCTCTTTATTCGGCTCCGATCTCGGGGATCCCTTTGTTATGCGCTATAACGGGAAATACTACCTGTACACCACGGCGACCGGTGTCAACTGCTGGTCCTCGGACGATCTTGTCAAATGGAAGAGCGAAGGTACGGTCTGCACGGACAAGAATCTGACAAAGTATGCTTACGCCCCGGAGGTTTACTATTATAACGGAGTGTTCTATATGTATACCTCCCCCTCCGGAAAGGGACATTATGTTCTGACCGCCGATTCTCCCACCGGGCCCTTCACCGTTGCCACAAATAATCTCGGGATGTCCATTGACGGATCGGTTTTCAGGGACAATGACGGCAAGTGGTATTTCTACACCGCAGGGGGAAAAGATATTGACTCCTATCGGATGAGCAGTCCCACCTCGATGACTCGGCTCGGCGATCTCAGCAATGTTTCTCTGAACGGATGGACAGAGGGACCAATGGTAATCTATCATGACGGGTATTATTATATTACCTATACCGGAAACCACTATCGCAGCCGTTCCTACCGGATTCATTATGCGGTCAACATCCTGAACCCCCTGAGGTTCACCGTTCTGGATCAGGGACCCCTGCTGGTCAGCACGACGGATACGATTCACAGCATCGGACACAGCTCTACTGTAAAGGGCCCCGATCTGGACAGCTACTATATTGTCTATCACTCGGTAGAGAGAAACGGCTCCAAAAGAAGCGTCAATGTAGACCGGCTGGTTTTCAACGGAACAAAAATGACGGTTATGGGACCTACCACCGTGGTTCAGCAGAAGCCTTCGATGCCCGATATTTATTCCTATTTGTCCACAAACGAGGTTCCGACGGGATGGACGCTGAGCGGATCGCTTGGCAGCGGAGAGGGCTATCTTTATCTGACGGCAGACTCCTTTCTTCTCTCCGACAGTACCCTTGACGGCAACTATACCGTTGAATTCCATACGGCGACAATATCCGGCGGGGCAAAGGCGGGCGCTCTTTTCAGCTATACGGACGATCACAACTACGGCTCTCTGCTGTTTGATCCCTCGGCTCAGAAGGTCATCATTACCTTGACCGCGGACGGAACGGCCACAGTCCGAGAGGTTGATATGATCCGCTCCTTTAACGAGGATGTAAGGTTTGACTGTATTCAGTCGATACAGGTGGAGCGCAAGGGAAATACCTATACCTTCTACATGAACGACTGTCTGCTTTGTACGATGGAGAGTACCCTCGGCGGCGGCAAAATCGGATATCGGACCGAGGGGGGAGACGCTTCCTTCGGTTTTATCGGCGGCACCAACGGTGTCGGCGGCTCCGGATCGGCGGATGATTATAAGAGCGTCAACAAGGTAAGCGGACTGATTCCTGCCAACAGCTATACCATCGGCAATTTCGGAGAGACGGTTGTAAGCAAGCAAAATGCCGTTACTGTGAACGAGGGGGATGTTCTGAACTATCGGATTTTAGCATCCCACAAGGGAGATTACGATCTGTCCGCCTGCTATTTTACCGGGGAGGGCAGCGGAATGCGGATCCGTATCTATGTGGACGGAGAGGCTGTCGCCGAACTGGATTTGTCTGAAAGCTCCAAACAAACAACCGGTGTGAAAAGAGGAATTCCTCTCACGAAGGGGCAGCACACAGTCGCCATTGAGGTTCTGTCAGGCAAGGGCGGATTCTTCGAATTCAATCTGGTCTACGGCGAAGCGGAGGCATCCCTGAGTGTGGATTTTGATACCGGTGAAGGCGATCCTGTTTATAAGGACGGGAGCTGGACAGCAAAGAGCGGTTCACTTGTCATGTCCTCCGCTGAATCCGGAAAACTTCTGTACGGAAAGGATAACTGGGGAGATTACACCGCCGAAGTGGAGATAACGCCCACGAAGAATGTCAACTGCGGGCTGTTGGTGCGGACGGTCAATCCCGGAGCCAGTAATTTCCGTGACGCAACCGCCACATCCGCCGAAGCTACCTCCTCCATCGATTGGGCACAGGGCTACTATGTCGGACTTTCGAGCACCGGTGTGGTTCTTGGAAAAATGGATTACAGTTATAAACAGCTGGTCATGAAACAAGGAAAATATGAGGTCGGTCAGACCTACCGTCTGACCGTGATCTGCGAGGGGGCAACCATCCGGGTTTATGTGGACGGAGCGCTCAGTCTGGAGTATACCGACAGCGATCCTTTCCTCCAGGGCATGGTGGGATTGCGGACCCGTGTCTGCGGGGCGACTTTTGACAATCTGGCCGTCCGCCCCAACGAAATCAACTGATGCTCCCTTGTCTGAAAAAACCAATAGCAAGGGGCTGTAAAAAGCCCTGTATCAAGAAACGCTGAGGAGTTTTCGCTCCTCAGCGTTCTTGATAATGAGCGGATCCTGGCTCCACAAGGAATTCAGGTTTCCGGCAGCAGCTTCAATTCTTTTCGGTTCACTATGCATAAAAGCAGAGTCTAAAAGCAGAGTCCGGACCTCCGGATCCTTATATCCGCTTCGTTGCGGACTGCTTTTACAGATTTGTTTTGGGGTGTTGCTCCGGTTCGGATTCTGGGGCTGCTGCCGTACGGCGGGAAAACCGCATGCGCAGGAAGGTGACGGCTGCTGCCCACAGAAACACAACGGCAAGACGGATCGGCAATGCGGCAAGCGGAGAGATTCCGAAAGCGTTCGTGCAGAGAGAAACAACAAGAATCGGCAGAAGGTGAGAAAGATACAAGGTGTATCCGGCGCGGTCAAAGGCATTGCAAAAGGAGGAAGGAGGTTTTCTCGCGGCAAGCAGACGGCAAAGCATGAGAAGAAAAAGAACAGCCGAAATAGTATAAAGCACCGTAACCTGCGGCAGACACCAGATCCCCCGTCCCAGCACGAAAAAGGCATAAACGGAGTAAAGATTCAGCACAGCGGAAAACAGGAAAACACCGGTCAGAAGCGCACGGTTCCGATCAAGCAACGCGCAAAAGCGGTCATACTCCTCGCCGGCACAGCATCCGGCAGACCAGAAGAACAGGAAGGAAGTGAAAATGCGATCCGAATACGCAAACTCGGGCAATGAGGGAAAAAGAGCGTTTGTGTAGTCTGTCAGGTGGGTTCCGAAACAGAACGTCAGCAGAAGCGAAACGGGAAGAATCACCGAAGCGGGCAATCTGCGGCTCAAAAGACGGGAAAGCGGGGCAAGCAGGGCAAATTGCAGAAGCACAGGAACGAAATAAAGATGAGACGCCGTGTTTCCGGTCAGAAATCCGAACAGCAGTTCAGCGATGCGGAAATCCCGGATCCGGTCCCATGAAAACCCACCGCCGGCAGTGAAAAGTCCCCAGAAATAATAAAGAACGCTCCAGAGCAGATAAAGCGGAAGCAGACGCCGGAGACGGGAAAGAAGGTAATGACCGGCGGAAAAATCGCCGGCACGCGCTTTTTGTGACAGAGAGAAGCGAAGCCCGGCAAGAAAAACAAAGCCATAGGTCGCAAAGCCGAAAAGTCTCCAGAGACAGGAGACCGCGGAGTGCAAGACCCCGTGTGTGCCGGAGGTTATGTATTCGGACAGAATATGGATAAGCATCACAAGAAGCGTCAGCACACAGCCGGTATAGAGAATCTCCGGCAAGCGCTCCTTTTTTTGTCCTGCTGCAGAAAGCGTTTCGTTCATATGGCACTCCGGTTCTCCGCGGCGGTGCCGCAGGTATCGCCGCCGAAAGATACGGCGGGCAGGTTGAAGGAACGCGTCCTGTCAGATACAGTCGCTACTAAAAAGCAAAAACGCGGGGCGCACGGAGCAAAAGCTCTGCGCGCCCCGCAAAAAGCGTTCAGCGGATCAGTTGTCTTCGTGATCGCCGCAGCAGTCACAGTCTCCGTCACACTCGCAGTCGAAGTGCTCGCCGCACTCGGGGCAAACAAGATCGGAGGGGTCGTCATCCTCGGAGAAGGTAACGATTGCTCCGCAGGAGGGGCATTCAACCTCATACTCGCCGTCTTCCTCCTCGCAGCCGCAACCGCACTCGTCCTCTCCGTAGACATCGTCCTCAACGCTGGCAAGATCGTCATCAAGCTCCTCGACGTATTCTCCGAGCTCACGGACGTCATCGCCGAGATCGGTCACATCATTGGTAATGTCCTCAAGAAGCGAAATCACTTCTTTGAGAATCTGGGATTCCGGTTTGGTCTCATCCAGTTTAAGACCGTCCGCAAGTCCCTTGAGATAAGCAGCTCTTTCGGTAAGAGTCATAATCTTTCTTTCTCCGCACGGATTTTTCCGGAACAGGCCGCGGAACCTGTCCGGGCAGGGAAGGGTTTCAGGCACGGGAGAGATATTCGCCCGTACGGGTGTCGATTTTCAGGACATCTCCTACGTTGACAAACAGCGGAACCTTGATCTGCGCGCCGGTTTCCAGAGTAGCGGGCTTCAGAGTATTGGTCGCCGTGTTTCCGGCAATGCCCGGCTCGGTCTCGGTGACTTCCAGCTCGACGAATGTGGGAGGCTCAACGGAGAAAACATTTCCTTTGTAAGAGAGAATCTTGCAGATCATGTTTTCCTTCACAAACTTAAAGTTGTCCGGAAGCTTGTCTGCATTCAACGGGAGCTGATCAAAGGTTTCATTATCCATGAAATAATAAAGCTCTCCGTCAGAGTAGAGATACTGCATTTCCTTGCGCTCGATATAAGCGTTTTCGAATTTGTCTGTCGGGTTGAAGGTACGCTCCACAACCGCACCGGTGATGACGTTTTTCAGCTTGGTACGGACGAAGGCTGCACCTTTCCCCGGCTTCACATGCTGGAATTCGACGACCTGAAGGACCTGCCCGTCCATGTCGAAGGTGATACCGTTTTTGAAATCGCCGGCAACTACCATTTTACACCTGTCTTCTCAGCGACCAATGAAGATTTGAAGATTTTTGGGATCTGACGATCGTGCGCGCGGCGCAGTCGCTGTTGCACGGGACATTGTCCCACCACGCGAGCATACATATACATATATATTTTATAACAAGACAATCCGTTTTTCAATAGCTAAGCGGTAAAAAATCCGCCGGACAGCGGATTTTTTGCGAAAGGTTGCGTTGTACGCGGCGGGGAGACGCGGTTTTTGTAGAAAAAAACGGAACAAAGCCGCTCAAAACAACTCGATCAGTTCTTTCGGAGAATGGGTGATGTCTTCGGCACCGCCCGGAAGGATAAAGACCATATCCTCGATCCGGCAGCCATATTTGCCGGGAAGGTAGATTCCCGGTTCCACCGTGACGACATGCCCGGGGGCGAGACATTTGTCTCCGGCACGCGGGGAGAGACGCGGCGCCTCATGAATGAAGCGTCCGACCCCGTGTCCGAGCCCGTGCCCGAAGGCACCGGGATATTCCCGGTCAATCAGGGTACGCGCCGCAGCGTCCACCTCGCGGCAGAGCATTCCGTCTCGGATGACGGCAAGCGCGGCATTCTGTGCCGCAAGAACGGTATGATAGAGCTTTTTCCTTTCCGCATCAGCCCGCCCGAGACAGACGGTGCGGGTCATATCCGAGCAGTAGCCGCCAAAGACGCAGCCAAAGTCCATGGTGAGGAATCCGGGGCGGAGGCGGCGGTCCTGCGGAACGCCGTGAGGAAGAGAAGTGGCTTCCCCCGAAACCGTGATAAAATCAAAGCTGCGTCCGGTCGCGCCGTGTTTGCGAAGGAAAAATTCCAGCTCAACGGCAACATCGTTTTCGGTCATTTCCGGCGTCAGAACCTTCAGGATATGCTCAAAAGCAAGGTCTGTCAGTTCCTGTGCGCGGCGGATTGCCGCAAATTCGGTCTCATCCTTATACTCCCGGATGTCTTCCAGCATGCCCTGAGCCGGGACAAGGACGGCACGAAGCTTTTGGGTCAGGCGGGATGCCTCCGCAAAGGAAAGACAGCGGTCCTCGAAGGCAAGCTTTTCTCCCTTGATTCCGTTATCGGACAGCAGTCCGTTGATCACCTCCGGATCGCCGGCTCCGGAAAGAACGGTAAACGCGGGGTCAGTCGTTTTTTCCGCCGCTTCGGTATAGCGGGAATCGGTGATCAGATAGGCATTTTTTTCTGTTACCAAAAGATATCCGTCCGTGTAGTCAAAGCCGCAGAGCCACCCCTGATTCATCGGCTCGGAAAGCAGAATGGCGGCGGCACCGGCATCCCGGAGAGCAGTGCGCAATTTTTCCAATCTTTTGACGTGAATCCCGTTTTCTTTTTCTTTCATTGGTTATCACCGCTTTCTTTTTTCAGGTTAAGATAATATTTCTTCATAGTCAGCGCGTCCTCAGACATATGTCCCGCCGATTCACAGATCACGCGGGGCGCAAGCTTTTCGGACACGACCGCTTCCAGAAACGGATGATAGTCCGGCCCGAAGGGGGCGTCGTCCGAAAAGTTTAGATGATGTTTTTCCCCCGCTTTTGTCCATTCCACGCGGGAAAAATGACAATGGAGACTGCGCGCCGTATCGTCTCCGAGTGTCTGTGCAATCCGGTCGAACAGACGGCGGAAAGCGTCCCGATCCGGAAAAGCAGCGCCGCATTCCCGTGCATTGATATGTCCGAAATCATAAACCGGCACCAGTCTGCGCGACAGCCGGCAGAGAGTAAGCACCTCTTCCGGGGTGCCGAGCTGATTGATTTTTCCCATGGTTTCCAGCCCGAGCTTCACGCCCTCTTCTCCGAACTCCTCCAGAGCACGGGTCAGGGTATCGGAGGCAAGCCGCATAGCTTCCTCGCGCGTGATTTTCGCGGCGCTTCCGGTGTGAATCACAATCGTTTCCGCGCCGAGCAGCTCGGCCGCACGAATCGATGTGCGAATATAATCCAGGCTTTTCAGGCGTGTTTCCTGTTCCACGCCGGACAGGGAAATATAGTAGGGCGCGTGCAGAGAAACCCGGATGCCCGCCGCCCGCGCGGCTTCTCCGATTTTTTTCAGGGCGTCTTCCCCTGCCCGGATTCCGTTGCCCCCCTGATACTCAAACGCATCCAGTCCGTATGCCTTCAGCCACGGAAATACATCCCTTGTGTGCTTCCCGCCCGCTGCGGCAAACGCCTCGCAGCAACCGGCGGGACCGAATGTTGCCATTAATTCTGCCATAACGACCTCCGTATAGCCGTATTTTATCGCAAATACGGATTGCTTGCAAGAGGAATCACGGAATATTCACAAAAAAACGGTTTACAAATCACATAATTGTTGCTATAATATAATGGCATATCGAAAATGGGATAATATTCATACAGACTATCTGTAAGAAGGAGCAGACAATGGCGCTTACCCCGGACGGACAAGAACAAAAGAATACAGCGAAGCGGGGTGGCGGTCTTCCGCTGACGGCTAAGGGGAATTTCCTTGCCGTGCTGACTGCACTTGCGGCGATTCTTCTCGGCGCATTTTCTCTCCGCTTCTTTGTTGCCGCACCGCTGATTGCTGCTGTGTGCTTTCTTGTCGGAACCGTCTCTTCTGCTATGCTGTTTTGCTATGGTGCAGGTGCCGTGCGGCTGATCCCGATGCTCGGTGCAGTCTGTGCTTATTTTCTTTCCGGAATCCCCGGGGCTTGCTTAGCATTGGCTGTTATTTCCGCCGGAATCGTGCTGACTGCCTCGGCTGCCCACGGCAGGACCCGCTTTGAGACAGCGGCGTGGCAAACGCTCGCCGTGTGCGGCGTTCTGTTTGCTTTGGTGCTTTGTCTTGTTGCCGCGGCAACCGGCTCTCTCGGAGCGGAGGCGTTCCGGTCGGCGGTGGATACCCTTGTTGAGACGGTTGTACCGTATTATCAGCAGATTGTTGCGGAGGTTGCCGAAAACGCGCAGACTGACGCACAGCGGGAGCTTCTCTCCGTCCTTTCCGATCCGGAGCGGATCGGGACCGCTATACGCAGCATTTTGAATGTTCTGCCTGCCTATGCCGCGGCACTGATTTCCTGCTTCTGCTACGGTACCGTTTCGCTTTTTTCCCGGCTTGCCGAGCGCACCGGGCGCAGACTTCCGCTTTTGCGGATGTTTTCTGTTCCTGTCGTCACTGCTTACCTTTATGTTTTTGCTGTTTTCATCGGTATTTTCACAAGTACAAGCAGTGTTTTCGGGTTGGCACTTCGCTATCTTTCCATACTGCTGACCCCTTGTCTTGCCTTGCTCGGGGCTCGCGCGGTCATCGCGCTTTTCCGCTCGAAGGCTACGGGAGGGGCGCGCGTGGTTGTGATTCTGATCGCGGTTTTTTGCTGTACCGTCATGCTGCCGTATGTGCTTTCCCTTTTGGCTTTTATCGGTGCCGGCGTTTGTACCCGCGCCGCTGTGGCGGCAAGGCTGCACAAGTAAATTTTTCCCGGCATCTGCCGGAGAAAAGGAGGAAACGATGTCTGATCTGAAAGGACGCAGGCCCGGTCCGGTTCTCTCTCTGCTGATCCGTGCCGCCCTGACCTTCGTTCTGTTTTTTGTACTTGCGTTTTCCGCAAAGCTACTGTCGGAGGTCTCCGCACTTCCGTTTGCCGTTTGCCTTTTGCTGCTTTATTTGCTCTGTCTGTGTGTTTATCTGCTGTTGCGCCGGGTGCTGCCCGGCGGAAGGCGTGAGGGAGAGACGGACACTAACCGCTCCGAGGGGAGCGTGATCGATCTGGTCCGTAAGTTGCCGGAGCCGGCACTTCTGTGCAGATCCGACGGGGAAATTATCTGGTACAATGACGCTTTTACCGCGGCGGCTGACAGCGGTGCCCGTTCTGCCGCCAATGCGGCGGATATCGTCCCCGGAATTGCCCCTTTGTTTACGGCAGAGGACAGCTTTGACCGGGAGATCCTTCTCGGCTCCCGCAGCTATGTGGTTGCTTCCTATCTCCTGCCCGCGCAGGATCAGAACGTGACGCTTTTGCTGTTCCGCGATGTTTCGGAGCTTTCCTCCCTTCGGGAGGCATACCGCGCGGAGCAGCCGGTTGTCGTTTACATCCGGATTGACAATCTTGAGGAAATGCAGCAGTATCTTCAGGATCAGTATCGCTCGGTTGAGGCACGGACAAATGCCGTGATTAAGCAGTGGGCTGCCGGAATGTCCGGTGTTCTCCGGGAGTATGAGCGGAACAAATATCTCCTTTTTATTACCGCGGAGGCGCTTGACCGCTGTGTCCGGAACAAGTTTTCCGTTCTTGATGAGATCCGCGAGATCCGCGTGTCCGATTTTGGCGCGTCGGTGACTGCGTCGATCGGTGCTGCCAGGATGGCGGGAACTCTTGCGGAGCGAGAGAACGCAGCGGCAGAAGCGCAGAAGCTTGCTTTGGAACGCGGCGGCGATCAGGCGGTGGTTCGCACCGATGATGCGGGAATTCTCTATTTCGGCGGTGTCAGTCAGACCGCCCATAAGGTGACGCGTGTTCGTGCCCGCGTGTTCGCGAACGAGCTGTGTCAGAAGATTTCTTCCTCAGATAATGTCTTGATCTGCGGACACCGAAAAATCGATTTTGATGCCTTCGGCGCAGCCGTGGGCATGGCGCGCATGGCGTTCTTCTGCGGTGTGAAAACGAATATAATTGTGGACACAGACGATCCGACCGTGCGTCTTTGCATGGAGAGACTGACGGATCTTCCGGAATATGAGGGAGTCTTTATCGGAGAAGACGATGCACTGGAGTTTGTCTCTTCAGAGACACTGATGATCTTTGTGGATGTGAACAATCCGAAGCTTTTTGAGGCGCCGCGCGTTGCCGCTGCGGTTGAAAAAAAGGTCTTTGTTGACCACCACCGCAAGGTTTTGGATTTTGATTTTGCATCGGCGGATACCTATATCGAGGTTTCCGCTTCCTCTGCATCCGAGCTTGTGGCGGAGATGATCGAGCAGACGCTGCCCCCTCGTTCGCTGCTGCGGCAGGAGGCGGAGCTGCTTCTTGCGGGGATCCAGCTGGACACCAAGCGCTTTACCAAGGCAACCGGACCGCGTACCTTCAGCGCCGCGCTTTTTCTGCGCGGAGCCGGGGCAAATCCTGAGGAAACGCGTGCCTTGTTTGATACCGAACTGTCTGCCATGAAGAACGAGGCTGCGTTTGAGACAAGTGCTGTCATTTACGCGAAGCATCCGAATATTGCCATCGCCTGCTCCGACACGGCGGATATCGTTTGTGCTGCGCGCGTGGCGGACAAGCTGCTGGAGCTGCGCGGGGTTGATGCGTCCTTCACGCTGGTTCCGAATGGGGATGTTATTCACATCAGCGCCCGTTCAAACGGAAAAGTCAATGTACAGCACATTGCCGAGAAACTCGGCGGCGGCGGTCGGTTCGAGGAAGCGGGAGCGCAGCTTTCCGCAGATTCGCTTGACCGGGCGGCGCGGAGTCTTCGCGAGGCAATCGATGCCTATTTCAACGAGCTGAACGAGAGAAAAAGCTGATAAAAATTGGATTTGATCTGAGTAAAGGAGATACAGTCATGAAAGTCATTCTTTTGAGCGATGTACGCGGCACCGGTAAGGCGGGTGCCATTGTCAATGTCAGCGACGGTTATGCGGCAAACTTTCTGTTTCCGAAAAAGCTGGCGAAGCCTGCCGATGCCGGAAGCATGGCAGATATTAAAAATAAGGAGGCGAGCCGTCTGCACCGGATTGAAACCGAGCGTGCGGAGGCACAGGCGCTTGCCGACCGACTGAACGGAACCGTTCTGAAAATTGTCTGCCGCGCCGGTACGGACGGAAGACTTTTCGGCGCCGTGACATCCAAATCGGTTGCGGAGGAACTGAAGGCGGCGACGGGCGTGGAGGTTGACAAGAAAAAGATTCAACTTGCCGATGCCATTAAGACCTACGGCAGCACCCAGGTGCCGATCAAACTTTATGCCGGTGTAGAAGCGACAATCACCGTTATGGTCACCGATAAATAAGAGCCGTTTCCGGCAAAAGGACGGATTTTATGGACGAACTTGCAAGAAAGCTGCCCTATTCCCAGATAGCAGAGCAGTCGGTGCTCGGCAGTGTTCTGATCGACCCGGAGTGCTTCCCCGTTATTGCGATGACGCTGAGAGCGGATGATTTTTATCTTTCGGAGCATCGCGCGATCTTTTCGGCGATGCAGCAAATGTTTACCGAAAGCAAGCATATCGATGTTGTAACGCTGATCAACCGTCTCGCCGAGAGCGGTGCGTGCGACAAGGCGGGCGGAGTAAAATACATTAAACTGCTTGCTGACTCGGTCCCGACTTCCTCAAACCTGCGGGATTATGCCGGGATTGTCAGAGATAAAAGCGTCCTGCGGAAGCTGATTGACGTCTGCGGTGAGATCAGTGACACCGCTTACTCGGAGGAGGGGCGGGTTCAGGACATCATCGGCAGTGCCGAGCAGAAGATTTACGAGATTGCGAACAACAAGACGGGAAACGATTTCCGTCCGATTGATAAAATCATCGTAAACGTAATCGAGCAGCTTGAGAAGCTTTCCAAGGAAGGGGAAAAGGAGCGCGGGCTTCAGACCGGGTTCTCGGCGCTTGACCGGGTGCTTGTCGGGATGGGGCCCGGGGACTTTGTGCTTGTCGGCGCGCGTCCCGGTATGGGAAAAACAAGCTTCGCCCTGAACATTGCGACTAATGTTGCGCAGTCGACCGGAAAAACGGTCTGCATTTTCTCCTTGGAGATGACGGGAGAGCAGCTGGCGATGCGTATGCTTTCCTCGGAAAGCATGGTCAACAACATAGCGATGCGCACCGGAAACCTTTCGGAGGACGACTGGAACAAGCTTTGCTATGCAACCGACAAACTGTCCGCGTGCGATATCCTTGTGGATGACACGGCAGGAATTAATGTTTCACAGATGAAGGCAAAGCTCCGCCGTGTTGATGCCAAAAAGCTCGGTCTGATTGTGATCGACTATCTGCAGCTCATGAAAGGGGATAAAAAATACGAC
>JAXFQY010000020.1:0-4917 GCA_034178705.1 Eubacteriales bacterium
GGATAAATTTGATATAGATAGCTTTTTTGTCATCCGGATCAAATTTTCCACTATCATAGAATCCCATAGCTCTCCAAAATGGAATTCCTGTGACGGAATCAGGGCAAACGTACATTTTTTTGGCTCCGTCTTTTTTTAGTACGGTTTGTATGTGCTCAAAGAACATCCTACCAAAGCCTTTTCTCCTGTGATTCGGTTTAATATAAAATCCCATTACTGTACCGTATCCCGGTTGATCGAGCAACCCGTAAATCGTACCGAGATCAATAGCAAACATAGCAATACCTATTACTTCATCATCGAGTAACGCAATTTCAAAATGCATATCTTTTCTAGTGCCTTGAATATCGATCCTTTTTTTCAATCCAATTATAATTTCATTATCGGTTTGTTTTATTCCGTCATGTGTATTTACTTCTTGGATAAACGGAAGCCATACCTCTTTTGCCATGCTAAACAATTCTTCACTATCCCTTTTCAATTGGATAAACTTCAGTTCGTTCATTTCATTACCTCTTTCATAAATTTTAGGATGCAAAAATCGCCCCTGATAAAATCAGAGGCGACAATTTAATCCATTTGAAAAAGGTAACTTAATCGGCGAACAAAATGGCGTTTGATTTTATCGGAGTCATATTTGTCATTTTGTCCACCTCACTTTCTTTCATTTCTACAGTTATAGTATAAAGAATACATACCGACAGGTATATCACCCGTGACCGCAGGGACCGGATATCATTGAAAAAGCAGACTTTTGTCCGGCAGACAAAAGTCTGCTTTTTCATGGCAGGGGCACTAAGACTCGAACTCAGGACACGTGGTTTTGGAGACCACTGCTCTACCAACTGAGCTATACCCCTATTAGCTAAAATAGTATAGCACAACAGAAGCTGTTTTGCAAGGGGTTTCTGGAATTTTTTTAGCAATCCTCTGTTTTTCCGGAAAACTTGCCGTGAAAGGGCGGAAATCGGAATACCTATCACCGGAAAACCCAGAGCTTGGACAGAACATAATTTGCGATCACAACAAGAATGGCAGCGAGGAGCTTCGCAATCAGATCCGGAGTAAAAATCCACTGTGTCACATATCCTGCGCGCTCAAGCAGCCAGACCGTGCCCAGCGTTACGGCGGTATCCAGCAAAAGCGTCATGACACGGCTCCCGGAGAACTCGGCAAGCTGACGTACGGTGTTCTTGTCCGTCTTTTTCTCCGCATCAAAAACCCACTTTCGGTTCGTATAAAATGCAAACAGCACAGCAAGCACCCACTGTCCGATCTGTGCAACAAGCCGCAACAGATAAGTCGGCTCCCCGTCTCCGGCGGTAAAGCCAAGCGCGGTGCCGAGCTTCAGGAAAAGGAAATAGGAGCCCATTCCGACAACTGTCGTCAGTACGCCGAAGAAAAGGTAAAGTATGATTTCGCGGTATTTTTCAAATAGCTGCTTCCCCGTTTTCATGATGGTGAATCCTCTGCAAAAAGTGTTTCCGCTGTGCGAAAAAAGGTTTCCTTATCCGTTATGATATTCAAGGCGGAAAGAAGGGCGTTCGCCGTCATCCCGGTCGGAAGTCCGAACGCCTCCGCCAATCGGTCGCGGCGCGATGAACTGTCCGTCCCGCCCGACAAGCCACACGCGAAGAGGTCGGCTTTTCCGATTCCGGCACGTACAGGGCGCTGTCCTCCCGCAAAAGGAAGAAGAAGCGAGCGAAGCAGTTCCGGGGTCATCCCTTCGACTCCGAGCAGGCCTTCGGCGGAGCGGCTTGCTTTCCGCCGCTCTTTTCCCGCGATGCGGGGTATACGCAAATGATAAATCCGATCCGGCGGAATTGCCGATCCGATATAGCGGCGGATAACACCGCCGGCACCGTCGCTGTCGGTCAGAAGAAGGATTCCTCCGCGCTCCGCAAGGCGGCGGAAAAGTGCCAATCGCTCCTTTGCATTGAAAATGGCAAAGCCGCCGGTTGTGAAAATATCGGCATCGCAGACCGTCAGAAGGCGAAGCCGATCATACTTTCCCTCCACAATAATCGGAAGGTCAATCTGTAACTTTTCGTTCATTGTCCTTCCTTTCTCCGTTCCTCCGCTATGGCGCAAAGCAACCGTTCCACCGGCGCAAAGCCGGATACTCCGGATTTCAGCAGTCCATCCGTCTCCGCGCAAAGCAAAAGCGCACGCTCCAGCATTTCAGCGGTCACTTTCATCGCGGAGATCCGGTATAAGCGAACTTTATAGGCATTCATTCCGGCGCGGCGTGCAGTCTCCTCATCGGAAAGGCCGGAGGCCGCCAGCGCCCGCACGGTAACAAGATCGGAAAAGGAAGCGGTAATTGCAGCCAGCACCGCAGTCGGTTTTTCTCGATCCCGCTTTGCGGCAGCAAGCGCCTCCAGGGCGTCTCCTGTCCTGCCGGCAAGGATAGCATTGGAAAGGGCAAAGGCGCCAAGCTCCGGGTCGGCAGCAGAAAGCGCGTCAAGATCCTCGGCACAAGCCTCTGTTCTGCCATGGGAGAGAACAAAGCAGGAAAGCTTGTCCGTTTCCGAAGCAAGCCTTTCCATATTTTTCCCGCTCCGTGCAATCAGCGATCGGGCAAGCTCCGGCGTACAGGAAACCCCGTCATGCTCCACATGGCGAATCACCCATCGGGTAAGGTCGGCAGGAGCAGGCGTCTCAAAGCGAACCGGTGCTATCCTCCCCCCGAGCGTTTTTTGCAGGGCATCCTCCAGCCGTGCGGCTGTTTTTTTATTGGAAAAATCGATAACGCCGGGAGGGGCAATCAGACAGAGCACGGAGCTTTCAAAAAGTTCATCCCGCGCGGTTACCGCGGCAAGCGCCTCCAGTGGTGCGCCGGAGAACAGGCGCATATCACAGTCAATATATTCCACAAGACGCCGATCGGCAAACAAAGGAAGAGCCGCCAGCTCCTCTCCGAGCGCTGCGGGAGCAGTATCGGAAAAAGAACGGCGGGTATAATTGAAGGAAATATATTCCTCCCCCGGCAGAACCGTCTGCCGCAGAGTCCGACGTGCCGCGCGCTTCAAATACTCCTCATCTCCGCAAAAAAAATAAGCGGGGCGGAGCTTCCCCGCCTTCAATTCGGCACGCAGCTCTTTTTCTGTCATACGCTTTCCTTACCGGGAGCGGCGGGAAAATTTTTCCGCCGCTCCCGGTGCATTCCTTCCTGGTTTTTCGGTTAATGGACAGAAGAGGCCGCCAGCCCCTCGTCCCGGATAACGGAAACAATTTCCTCTGCGAGCGCTTCGCATTTTTCAACATTTCCGGCCTCGATCATAATACGGATCAGCGGTTCGGTGCCGCTTGGCCGGACAAGCACTCTTCCGGTTTTGCCGAGTCTCTTCTGAACCTCCTCGATCTTTGCGTTGACGGCAGGATTGGCATTGACCGCTTCCTTACTTGCTACGGCAACATTGCGCATCACCTGCGGAAAAAGAACCACGGGTGCAGCAAGCTTGGAAAGGGTTGTTTTCCGGTTTTTCATGGTTTCCATCAGCATAATGGCAACGAGAATCCCGTCTCCCGTCGTCGCATACTTACTGAGAATAATATGCCCCACCTGCTCTCCGCCGACACAGTTTCCGGTTTCAAGCATATTCTCATATACGTATTTATCTCCGACTGCCGTCTGCACATAACGGATATCCGCAGCCTCCAACGCGCGGTAAAGACCAAGGTTTGACAGAACAGTTGTTACAACCGTATTGTTCACAAGACTTCCCTGACGCTTCAGTTCGTTTGCGAAAATATAAAGAATGTGATCCCCGGAAAGGATATCACCGTTTTCATCCACGGCAAGACAGCGATCCGCATCCCCGTCAAAGGCAAAACCGGCGTCCAGATGATTTTCCTTGACGAAGGAGGAAAGTGCCTCTATATGAGTGGAACCGACACCATTGTTAATATTTGTCCCGTTCGGTGTTGTCCCGATCGTGTAGGTCTTCGCGCCGAGAGCCTCAAAAACGCTCGGTGCAAGCATCCACGAAGAGCCGTTGGCGCAGTCCAGCCCGATGCGCATCCCTTTATAGGAGTTCTTGGCAAGACTGATCAAATACGCAATATAGCGGTTTCTTCCGGCAGAATAATCCACAATCTGCCCGATTTCATCATCCGAAGCATAAGGAAGTCCGGCGGAAGAAATGCCGAGTGCTTCATACTCTCCGTCCAGATAAAGCTCAATTTTGTCCAGCACGGACTGCTCCATTTTTTCTCCGTGACTGTTGACAAGCTTGATTCCGTTGTCATAATACGGATTATGGGAAGCGGAAATCATAACGCCGCAGTCAAAATCATCCTTATTGGTAACATAAGAAACGCTCGGTGTTGTAGTGACATGAAGCATATAAGCATCCGCACCAGACGCCGTAATGCCGGATGCAATGGCATACTCAAACATATAGCTGGAGCGTCGTGTATCCTTCCCGATCACAATCTGCGGGCGATGCCCGTTTACCTGCCGGTAATACCAGCCGAGGAAACGGCCGATACGGAATGCGTGATCGGCGTTCAGTCCGACCCCCGCCTTTCCGCGGAATCCGTCAGTGCCGAAATATTTGGACATAATTCCCTCCGAAGCGCAGAGATTATTTTTTCTATTATTTACTGAATATTACTTTTGTTTTTATATTATAACAGTAGCCTGCAAAATTGTCAAGCCAAGAGAACGCAGGCAACTCTCCCGCATATTACACCCGGAAGAAAACCCCGTACCTCTTTTGAAGTACGGGGGTTCTTCCGGATTCAGAGCGAAATCTTGCTATCTGTCGCCGACTTGTCGGGAAGCGATATACAGCAAAACGGATTCTGGAAACTGATGTGCAGCCGGGGTAACGGCGCGGGATTTCATTCTTCAGAGCAAATTTGCGAAAAACGCTTGTCAGTGCCTGCAAGTACATTGTACCGCAAAGGAGG
>JAXFQY010000025.1:0-4051 GCA_034178705.1 Eubacteriales bacterium
ATTAACTTGTTATATAAATAGAAACAATATCACAAAAGAGAAATAAAGGAGATACGATTATGTCAAAGATTATCGGTATAGACCTCGGTACGACAAACAGCTGCGTAGCAGTTTATGAAGGCGGCGAGCCAATAGTTATTCCGAATCCCGAAGGAGCAAGAACCACACCCTCCGTTGTTGCTTTCGGCAAGAACGGAGAGCGCATGGTCGGTCAGGTTGCAAAGAGACAGGCAATTACGAATCCGGATCGCACCATTTCGAGTATCAAGCGCGAAATGGGTACCAATCATAAGGTTACAGTCGATGGAAAGGATTATACTCCGCAGGAGATTTCCGCAATGATCCTTCAGAAGCTGAAGAGCGACGCAGAAGCGTACCTCGGTGAGAAGGTGACCCAGGCTGTTATCACCGTTCCTGCGTACTTCAGTGATGCACAGCGGCAGGCAACCAAGGATGCGGGAAAGATTGCAGGGCTTGATGTCCTTCGCATCATCAATGAGCCGACGGCTGCCGCGCTTGCGTATGGCATGGATAAGGAAAAGGAACAGACCATTATGGTCTTTGACCTGGGCGGAGGCACCTTCGATGTTTCCCTGCTCGAGATTTCCGACGGCGTGTTTGAGGTCCTTGCAACCGCAGGCAACAACCGTCTCGGCGGCGACGACTTTGACCGTCGCATTATTGACTGGATGGCAGAGTCCTTCGCCCGCGAGAACGGAGGAATTGATCTCCGCAAGGATAAAATGGCACTTCAGCGCCTGAAGGAAGCTGCCGAAAAAGCGAAGATCGAGCTTTCCGGCGTGACAACTTCCAACATTAATCTTCCTTTTATTACGGCAGATGCAACCGGTCCGAAGCATTTTGAAGCTACGCTGACCCGTGCAAAGTTCGATGAGCTGACCCATGACCTTGTGGAAGCGACAATGGGACCGACGCGTCAGGTGATCAAGGACGCCGGTATTACGGTTGCAAAGATTGATAAGGTTCTTCTCGTCGGCGGTTCTTCAAGAATCCCGGCGGTTCAGGAGGCAGTGAAGAACTTTATCGGTAAGGATCCGTTTAAGGGGATCAACCCGGATGAGTGCGTAGCTATCGGCGCAGCGGTTCAGGCAGGTGTGCTCGGCGGTGAGGTCAAGGATCTTCTTCTGCTTGATGTCACGCCGCTCTCTCTCGGTATTGAAACGCTGGGCGGTGTCTTTAACCGCATAATCGATCGCAATACCACAATTCCTGTAAAGAAGAGCCAGATTTATTCCACCGCAGCAAACGGACAGACCTCCGTTGAAATTCATGTTCTTCAGGGCGAGCGTGAAATGGCTGCCGGCAATACCACGCTCGGGCGCTTTGTCCTTGACGGAATTCCCGCAGCGCCCCGCGGAGTGCCGCAGATTGAGGTTACCTTTGATATCGATGCAAACGGTATCGTGAATGTTACTGCGCAGGATAAGGGAACCGGGAAGGAGCAGCATATCACCATCACCTCCTCCACCAATATGACCGAAGCGGATATCGACCGCGCTGTCAAGGATGCGGAGAAGTATGCGGCTGAGGACAAGAAGATGAAGGAAGCCGCAGAGACCCGCAACCGCGCCGATTCGCTGATCTATCAGAGCGAAAAGACGCTTGAAGAGGTCGGCGATAAAGTGAGCGATGCGGAGAAAGCCCCTGTGCGCGAGGCGATTGACAAGCTGAAGAAGTCTCTGGAGTCTAACGACCTTGACGGCATGAAAGCGGATTCCGAGGCTCTTGAGAAGGCGTTCTACGGACTCAGCGAGCAGCTTTATAAGCAGAACGGCGGGCAGAACGGCGCAAATGCCGGATTTGACCCGAACGCCTCCGGTTTCGGCGGAGCGCAGAGCGGTGCTCAGGGCGGAGACGATACCGTATATAACGCAGATTTTGAGGATAAGACCGGCGACAACAAGTAATCGCCGAACAGAGGGAAAAGAGGCAGGCGGGTAACCGCCCCGCCTCTTATTCCCATTTCATATGACAAAGATCGGAACGGATATGGCAGAAAAACGGGACTATTATG
This sequence comes from Eubacteriales bacterium, assembly GCA_034178705.1. GTDB lineage: Bacteria > Bacillota > Clostridia > Oscillospirales > CAG-272 > RUG12395. The sequence goes on from JAXFQY010000025.1 coordinate 2,036, forward strand.
AGATACTCGGGGTGGATAAAAACGCTACCGAGTCTGAGATCAAAAAAGCATATTATAAATTGGCAAAAAAATACCACCCTGACGTGAATCCCGGCGACAAGGAAGCCGAGGTTAAGTTCAAGGAGGTAAATGAAGCCTACGCAGTTCTTTCCGATGAGGATAAACGCAGAAAGTACGATGCTTACGGTCATGCCGCGTTTGATCAGAGCGCCGGCGGAGGAGACGGAGGCTTCGGCGGCTTTGAAGGTTTTTCAACCGATTTTGGCAGCTTCGGAGATATTTTTTCCAGCTTTTTCGGCGGGGGAACCAATACCTCACAGGGGCGGAATGCTCCCATGCGAGGGGATGATATTGCTGTTCGTCTCACTCTTACTCTGGAAGAAGCGGCATTCGGCTGCAAGAAGGACATTTCCTTTAACCGTATTGAACGCTGCTCCGACTGCGGCGGAACCGGTGCCGCCAAGGGAAGCACCGTTGAGACCTGTCCAGATTGCCACGGCACCGGGCAGGTGCGTCTGACGCAGCGCACTATGCTCGGCATGATGCAGACGACTCAGCGCTGCTCTGCCTGCGGAGGGACCGGCAAGAAGATAAAGACCCCCTGTCCGAACTGCAATGCAAAGGGATACGTCAAGGTGAAAAAGACCTTTTCTGTCACGATTCCTGCGGGAATAGACGACGGGCAGCGGATTATGCAGTCGGGAGAGGGTAATCACGGCAGAAACGGGGGACAGAACGGGGATCTTTATGTAATTGTCGCTCTTCGTAAGCATGCTGTTTTTGAACGGGACGGTTATGATCTTCACTGTGAGATTCCTGTTACTTTCCCGCAGGCGGCGCTCGGTGCCGAGCTTGAGATTCCTCAGCTTGACGGAACAAAGCAGAAGTTTTCTCTTCCCGAAGGCACTCAGAACGGCGCAATCTATACCATGCGCGGATGCGGTGTTCAGATGCTTCGTTCGCACGGAAAAGGCGATATGATCCTTCATATTACCGTTGAAGTGCCGAAAAATCTGACCGCGGAGCAAAAGAAGCTTCTTTCGGCGTTTGCGGAGAGCTGTAAGGATACCAATTATACAAAAAAGAAGCGCTTCTTCGGAAAGTGAGTTTTGAATGGAACGAAAATGGGCTGAAATCAAGGCGTGTTGCCGATCTGAGAGGCTGGATGCCGTGGCTGCCATCATGAGCCGCGTGGATCCGTCTCTTGTGATTGAAGATAACCGTGAGATCGGACCCGATCCGGTTTATGGGGAGCTTCTTGACGAAAAGATTCTGAATGCCGACCGTGCTCACGGCTCGGTGGCCCTTTATCTCCCGGAAAACAGCGATAAGCTTCCGGATGCGGTTTCCTATCTGCGGGAGCGTTTTGCCGCTCTTGACTCGGATATTGTGTTGACTGTTTCCGGTCATGATGCATCGGAGTGGGAAAACAGTTGGAAAAAGTATTACCATGTTCAGCGAATCGGCAAAATTGTTATCTGTCCTGCGTGGGAAGACTGCACACTCAGAGACGGAGAACAGCTGATAAAAATGGATCCCGGAATGGCGTTCGGAACCGGGACACACGAGACGACACGTCTTGTGATCGCGATGCTTCAGCACTATATGTTTCCGGGGGCACAGCTTCTGGATATCGGTACCGGGAGCGGAATCCTGTCGATCTGTGCCTCTAAGCTCGGCGCTGCATCCTGCCACGCTTACGACCTGGATCCCGATGCCGTGCGGATCGCTGCAGAGAATGCACAGAAAAACGATATCCGGAATATGGCTTGCGGGGTGTCCGATCTTCTGAAAAATGTGGAACGCCCCGAAGGCGGCTATACGCTTGTAACGGCCAATATCGTTGCGGATATTCTTGTTCGACTTCTCCCGGAACTTCCGGCATTTACCGCTCCCGGAGCGCCGGTCATTCTGTCCGGGATTATCTCCGATGCTGAGCCGGAGGTTGCAGACTGTCTTGCTCGCTGTGCTTATCGGATACTGGAGCGCCGCACCGAGGGAGATTGGGTTTGTCTT
>JAXFQY010000026.1:0-5892 GCA_034178705.1 Eubacteriales bacterium
GATTTCCTTCCCTGTCAGGACAAATGTTTTTACGGTATCCACCCAGCCCAGCGGGTTTACCATACTAATGACCTCATCGGTGACCGGCCCGCTCCAAAGGCATCCGTTTACACCGAATTCGTTCTCCTTTCCGTCATGGTATTCACCGAGGGAGATCAGAGCACAATCGGCTCCCGCTGCTCTGGCAAATGCGGTACCGACCAATTGCGCCGTTTCCTTCAGAGTCAGATCCTCTACAATCTCCGCACAGGAATGGGTTTTATTTTCAATGGAATCCCGAAGCGCACGGTTCATTACGGAAAGGACCGCTTCTCCCGTTGATTTGCCGGCATACCATTTCAGACACTCGCCTCCCACCGGAACAATCAAATCCTCCCATCCGGCATAGGCAATCGGCGCGCTGAACCCGGCATCAAGCTTATGAAGAATTTCACGGTATTCTTCCACAGCATCCGCGCTTCCCTCCAAAAGCGGCAGCAATTGTTTTTGGTTTCCGGGAAGCAGCTGCTGTCCCTCTTTGGTAGAAATAAAAGTCATAAACTTCAGGGCATCCTGCAGTTTCTGTTTGTTTTCCGGCTTTTCCAGGTTCGCGTTCAGGCCGAAATAGCAGGCAGTATTGGTGATGTAACGATTATTGGAGCCGTCCATGCTCAGCCAGGGCATGATACCGTATTGATCGCCGGTTCCGTCCCCGTTTTGTGAGAACTGAAAGGTTCCGCCATCGATGTAGAATGCGGTGTTTCCCTGCAAAAACTGGGATTTGGCATCGCTTGTGGTTTTTTCATACCATCTTCCGTTGATCATACCGAGATCGATCCACTTCTGCATATACTCCATTGTGTCTTTCCATGCGGCATCCGCGGTAACTTCCCCACTCAAAAAACTGTCGACCCATTCAAGACCTTCGGGCGTTCGGAGAAATACTGTGTCACCGAGATTGAAAAGATACTGAAATCCCATTCCCGTGAATTCCAAAGCGATTGCGGAGATATCTACATTTGCCTCTTTGATCTTCGGCACAAGCTCCTCCAACTCAAGAAAGCTTGTGGGAACGGTCCATCCGTGCTTTGCAAAAAGGGTTTTGTTATAGTAAATACCCAAAACCGAATAATTGCAGGGGAGCATATAAACGGCTCCCTCTATGCTGCACTCATTCAGGCGGGATACCGCATATTTCGAGCTGAAATCATACACGGACAGATCTATCAGAAATTCTTTTTGCAGCTCCTTATCCGGCAGAATATTGGAGGTATAAATATCCGGTGCCTGCCCTGCCTCAAGGATTTTATGCAGGTAACAGGTGGAATTGTGACCGCTGTAGCTGATGAATTGCAGGTTTACCTCCGGATACGCTTTTTTAAAGGCTTTTTCAAACTCTGTATAGTCCTTGCGGGCTGTCATGATAGTGAGCGGCTCGTGCGCAGCTTCGGCACAGCCCGCGCAGGAGAGGAGAGAAAAACAGGCAAGGATGACCGCCAACAGACAGGCGGTAAGTGTTTTGGTTTTCATGTAAAGACCTAACTCCTTATTCGTAGAGATTCCTGCTTCGGAAGGATCCGAGGCAGAATCGGTTTTTGCCATCAAACAGCATGATTCAGGTCTTGTGCCTGTTGTATTTCAACAAAGTCGAAACCAAAAGCTTTCGGTTGATTGGTTTGGAAAGATGTTCGTTCATTCCTGCGGCCAATGTTTTTTGAACATCCTCCTCAAAGGCGTTTGCTGTCATTGCGATTATGGGGATGCTTCCGGCATCCGGACGGTCAAGCGAACGAATTCTTTTTGTAGCCTCCAGCCCATCCATTACAGGCATCATCACGTCCATCAGAATCGCATCAATGCTGCCGATGCGGGAGCTTTCAAAGATCTGTACCGCTTCTTCACCGTTTTCGGCGATTAGGACAGCTGCCTCCGCTTTTTTCAATATATGCTCTGCAATATTGCAGTTGAGCAAATTGTCCTCGCAAAGGAGGATCGTCATGCCCTGCAGAGAAGAAGGCGGAAGCTGCTTTTCTTCCGAATCATGATGGACGGCAAACGCATTCTGGCTTACCGAAAACGGCAATACAATCGCAAAACAGCTTCCTTCGTTCACCTTGCTGTATATCTCAATTGTGCCGCCCATTTTATCAATCAGCTTTTTGGCAATTGTCATTCCCAGTCCCGTACCATCATAGTTTGTACGGAAGCGGTTGTTTTCCTGCCAAAACGGTTCGAAGATATGTTCCAGATAGCCCTCGTGCATGCCGATTCCGGTATCTTTGACCGTAAACCGAAAGCTTGCGCTCCCCGCATCACAGGAAAGCTCCTCTGCTTCAAAGGTAACGCTTCCGCCTGCGTCGGTAAATTTAACGGCATTTCCCAGGACATTGATCAGTATTTTGCGGAGATAGAGCTCATACCCGATAAGATACGGATGCTGAAAGCCGGTGTACCGATAGGTGAAAATGACATGACGCTGCTGGGCGGAGCTTTGAATGATCGAACAGCAAGCATCCATGACAGTCCGCAGATCAAACGTTTTTGCGTCCGGTGTAGCCCGGGCGCTTTCAAGACGGCTCATGTCCAAGACATCGTTGATAAGGGCGCTTAAGTGATTGGAAGCGGAGTGGATATCGGACAGGCAAAACTGAAGCTCTTCGGAAATATCCGGACATTCCTCCGCTCGTTCCAGCATCCCGAGAATTCCGTTGAGAGGGGTTCGGAGATCGTGCGACATATGCGACAAAAACTCGCTTTTTGCCAGATTGGCGCTGTTGGCCTCTTCCGCCGCTTTTGTCAGCGCGGCGTTCAGCTGCTTTTGCTGTGTCGCACGGATGCGCATATTGGCAGCAGAAATCAGGGAATAAATGATCATTGCCGCAATCAAAACACCAATAACGGACATCATGATGATCCGGGACATCGTTGTGCTCAGCAAATGCTCCGATCCGCTGTTCATTTGCTCGGTCGGCACGATCAGTACAACAACCCAGTCCGGCGTCTCGATCGGCGTCATCGACACAAAATAATTTTTGCCTTCATAGGCAAATTCAAGGCTTTTTCCTGTGGGGTGCGACAGGCTGTTTTTCAGGTCTTCAAAGCTTTCTCCATGCAGAAACCTGAGATTTTCAAACGTCCTCATGATGTTGGCGGCTGTGCTGAACATTCCCGTACTGTTCCGGCGGTATATGCTTTGCCCGTCGGGATGAATCAAAAAAATATCAGCAGAACCGTCAAACCCGGAGTAGCAAAACGCCGAGTTCAATACTTCAGGCGGCAGGACCATGGCTGTATGCGTGATCTGGGTAGCGTCTTTCAAGATCAAAGGAGTCTTCAGACGGCGCAGAAAGAGCATATACTCGTCCGAACCAAAGATGACAGAGGTAGTTACAAGGACCTGACGCTCCTTTGTCGATTTCTTCAGAAATTCAAGGTTTCGGAAGATGCCGACATGTCCGTTGGCAAGATAATAGTTTGTCTGGGAATCCAGTAACATTAAATAATACTTGCGGTTAGAAACTCCGCTTTCTGCTTCTGAAAGAAGGGCGGGGAGGCTCTCCCTGTTTTCAATTTCGGATGAGAGGATGTGGGCAAAGGCGGCATCCGAGACATCCCATGAGTAGCTGCAGGTAGTATTGACTGTTTTTGCAATCTGCTCAGAAACCTCATTCAGATTCTTACTGCGCTCTGTGTACAATTCGTTACTTACCGACCGGAAAATGGAGATTGCGATTCCTGCGCAAGCGACAAACAACAGGCATATAAAGGCAATGCCGATCGTAATTGCTACCCGGTCGTATTTGCGTTCTTTCGCTTTTTTCATTCATTATCACATCAGGCGCTGGTTATTTGTTATTGGCGGTATCGCCTGATTCTTTCTTTATACGCCAAAACTTTCTGCTGAATTTCATTTTTGCTTTTCTTTCGGATCAGAACTTCGTCTCCGTTCTGGAGAAGAAATACCTCGTTTGCTTCTCTGATATAATTCATATTCACCAGATAGCTTTGATGGCAGCGCAGAAAACGCGGGTCGTTCAGCTCGGCTTCGATCTGCCCGAGCTTCTTATAGATATTGTACTCCCGATCCTCGGTCCGGTGCAGAACACATTTGGTATTATCGCTTTCCACATACAGGATTTCATTCAGCGGAATATATACAATTCTTGCTTTCTGCTTTACCAGATAGCAATCACACAGATATTCCGGCAGAAAACGATCCAGTGTCCGTCGGATGTCTTGAAGGCTGTACGGCTTCAAAATGTATCCTGACGCATAAACCTGATAGCTCTCCAGCGCGTAATCGGCGGAGACGGTGCAAAATACAATTTTCCCGTGGTAGGAAAGGTCTCTCAGCTTTTGCGCAAGGTTGATACCGAAGGAATCCCCTATAAACAGATCCAGGAAGATGATGTCATACTCGATGCCTTCCATAACATCGTAATACAGGGTGGCGCCTCGGTCATATAACGTAAATTCGCATCGGACTGAATTCTCGGAAAAGTATTTTTGCAGGAGAGTATACAGAAGATTCCGTTCCAAATCATTGTCATCGCAAATCGCCAAACGCATAGAGAAAACAGATTCCTTTCCGGACGCAGTTTGCTGTACTATGCTTTTACATTGTTTTTACATTGTACAGTTCATCCTCAATGATATCACATAGGTGTATGGGATCTGCGTCATTGCGGTTCAGCTTGTCGGCCAACGCTTTCAGCCAGGTAACATTATCCGAAATATTGTAGATGCATTTGATGATTTCGAGCAATCCGTCGCAGAACCTACAGGCGCAAATACCGTATGTATTGTTTTCAGCCGAGTTTGAGCTTTCCGCGTTTTTCCTGATGACTATATATTGAACCATTAAATGACCTGCCTTTCTTTTATTTTGTTTCCCCGATGAAATGAGCGTCTTGCTTTAATCTCACACGGATATTATATCAAAAGAAAGCGGAAAGTGCAGCAAAATATGAATTCGGCAGGGAAAATGCGGAAATCGGTCAATTAAAGGAAATAAAGGAAAAGTTCAGCTGCCTTCTATAAGATAATGGATTACGGTGATGACGCGGTTATACTCTTTTATGAGTTGTTGCAGAAGAGTTTCTGCCGGTGGAATTCCTTTTCGCAGCTCCTCGCACAGCGTTGTGGCGCAATCGCCCAGAGCTTGGAATCCGAGGCTCAGACTGACACCCTTTAAGGTGTGGGCAGCATGGAAGGCGCGTTGATTGTCGTGATCCTGCAATCCCTGCATCAGCATAGAGTAGGAGGGATCGTCCGGAAAACCGAGTACGAAGAAAGCAACGGTTTCCCTATCTCCCAACCGTTCCAGTACCTTGTTCAGGTCTCCTCCGACTGCTTCATATAGTTCGGATAATGTCATTTTTGTCACCGCTCTTTTGTCCTTGTTCAAAAGTGTATCACGCATAAAACACGCGCGTGCCGGGGGCCCGTTTGCCGCTTTGGCATTATAGTTCACAAAATCCGCATATGCTTTCCGGAAGCGATGCTGTCGCCGGTGTCTTCTTGTATCGTCTGCCGAAAAAACTGTACCGCTTTGCCCTCAGAATTGTGATATGTTGCCTTATTTTTGTAACATTATATCACGTTTTTTTATGCTTTTCAACATAAAGACCTAAAAAAGCAAGATGAAATAAAGATAATCTCGGTTGACTTCTTTGATGCTTGAAAGCGGGATTGTCAAGTACCCCGGGGCCATTCAGGGCGGAGATGCTGGTAAACGGAGAACCTGCCGCGTGTGTTTCCTTTCCCGAGGATCCGAAGCAGAAATTGAGGGGCGAAATTCTTTTCCATACAAACGGTCTTTTAGGATTCACGACTTGTTTTCAGGAAAGGCCGTCTGTCTGCATCCGTCGAAACAGATCTTTGTTTCGGCAGCATTCAACGGCTATAGTAATA
>JAXFQY010000033.1:0-2740 GCA_034178705.1 Eubacteriales bacterium
ATCATACCGCAAGAAGGCATTTTTGTCAATGCTTTTTTCAAATGAAAAACCCAGCTAAAACCGCAAATGAGCACGAAAAATCGCGTCTTCCCTGCTAACGGGAGCACACAAAGCATCAAGTATCTTTGTTTAATATTTATACTAAATTTATTGCTTTAAAAACAATTTTTTAAACATATTATTTTGTCATTTATCAAAAATTCTATTATTTTTTACACGATATAAAAAATATTTTATTGCGTGCCACAAGCAAAAATTGTCACTAAATCACGCCGTGCGCCATGCTCCTGCCCCAAAAAAACGAAAGCACCTTCTTCAAACCGATCCATCCGATCTCATTCTTACCGCGTGCTCCGCAGCAATTCTTCCCCAAAAATCTTCATTTCGCGCATTTTTTATCTTTTTTCGCGTTTTCAAGAAAAATCCCTTCAGGCAAATTCATCCAACTCCACAAAGAAAGACTCACACATCAACGATACTTTCCTTTCTGCACAAAATTCAAACGTATTTTTACAAAATAAATCATGTCCCATAATTCGCGCCGATACAATAAAACCAAAAGGTCTTCCCTCGCAAAGACAACAATATCAATCAAAGCATGATCATCGAAAAAACGGCGAATCTGCCGTCGCTCACGCATCCTTCAAGTTTATCCGCCATCCGTACGAAAACTCGATCCTCATCATCATAATATTCAACGGAAAGATATCGTTACCACATCACTCGGAACGGTTGCATCTTTCGCAAACCTATTCTTTATTTATCACCGCATGCTGAGCAAAAGGATCAGTAGATCCCCACGCCAACGGTAAAAACAAATATTCAATTTTCACAAGTCAGATTCCACAAAAAAACCGACACAAAATGTGCCGGTCAAATCACCGATGTTCAAAAATAGTAGCCTCTTTCTACCGATCCACATTCCGCATTAAGACGTAAGTCAACTGCTACCCCATATCACAATACCGACATTCACGGTCCATATTTCAACTGCCGCAATCAGCAAACCATATCATGTGCAACATATGGTTTCTACTTTTCGCATTTCCACGAACCGCCAAAAATGAGAACATTCACGATATTCAAACAAGATCCCAAATATGTTTTCGAATCACCATTTGGTTCCGACGATCAACATTGCACATCAAATATCATATTCATCCAATACACCGCATCACGGGCAATACGCACAAAAACGAAAATACAACTTGAAATCTATCCGCGCCCAAAATCCCTGATCGACAAAGAAACCGCCGCACGTAAATATCGCCCTAAAACAAAATCAAAGTTTTCAAAAAAGATACGCTCCAACACCATCAGACAACAGTTCCAATAGACACTATATCGATCCGATTTACAAAGATCCTATACCACAGACTCTATCCTTCGGATTTTCACGGATCCACAGGCTCCGAGTCAATAAACAAACCTGCGCGACATATATCCGTACAACTTTCATATCCTAGTATTCTGCACTAACAAAAAAAGCAGATAAAAAGTAAAGCCGGAAGAGGGACTAATCTTCCGGCTTTAAAGAGATCTGTAAATTTTAAATGCTTATTTGATGAAGCTGTTAATCGCGTCGAGGCCTTCACCTACAGCATGGTAATAAATCACCAATTCGCCGTTAGCATCGAGTTCATAACGAGATTCTTCGAGAAGACCGTTCTTTTCAGCGGTCATAACTGCTACATTGATAGCTTTCGGAGTACACATTCTGTAATTACCGTATTCGCCTTTAATGGCTTCATAAACTTCCAAAGGAGATGCTTCGTCTACGGTAGTAAAATGTTTAATGATAGCATAGTTTAAAGGTCTCATATTCTTAGTCCTCCTGTTTCTTGAAAAGATCCAAAGGATTCATTGCAATCAGCCAGATACCGAATACGATGACGATAGCCATAATCCACTGAATTGCGGAGAGGCCCCAGCCTTCTTCACCGCCGATAAGACCCATGAGGATCCAGCAGCAGAGAGGAGTCCAGAAGGAGTACATCGCGTTACAGGTCATACCAAGAGCTGCACCGCACATGGAGTTCCCTTTATACCACATCATAAAGGACAAGCCACAGAAAGTACCAGCAAAGAAAATCCAGATAAGCGAAGTGCCGTTTGTGAAAGCGTCAATCAGGAGACTGTAGCCTTCACCAACACCGCCGCCACCAAATGCGAGACCGATCAAAGAGAGAACAGGAATCATAACGATGATGTTGGAAAGACCGGAGGTGATTTCACGAATGGTGATACCAATCTGGCTATCCATCATGCAAACGCCGTAACCACCGATGGCGCCTTCAAAGCCCCAACCGAGAGCAGCGATAAAGGCAATCATCATACCGATGAACGCAGTCATATTAACAGCGTCGAAAGTCGTACCGGAAAGTACGCAACCAGCGGCGAAGCAGATGATGATACCGCAAACCATACGGAAGTTCAATTCCTGTTTCAGGAAGATTCTACCGATAATCGCACCGCAGGGAGCGCAGAGAGCAGAAATAGCTGCGGCGATAGGACCAGCCATGGTCAGCGCGATAACATAAGCGGTGTTCGCGATGGGACCGCCGGCGAGAGCGGCCAAGAACATCATCAAACCGGGTTTGGTTTTGAAGAAACGAAAAACGTCACCAAAGCAACCACGAATGGCAGAGATGACCAACATTGAAATCGCACCGCAAGTATCGTTAACTGCGCAACCGACAGCACCAAGAACATAGGTACCAACAAAGGCAGATAATACGAT
>JAXFQY010000017.1:0-22038 GCA_034178705.1 Eubacteriales bacterium
CTGCCCCCGGAATCCTTTCAGAGAACCCGGATGCTTTTTCTTCCGATGTTTCTGCCGCCGCATCTACCGGTACTTTTTCGGAGGATTCTGCTGTTTCCGCCGGTACCTCCGCTTCCGCTGATGAAGGCTTTGCCGAGGAGGACGAGGAGCCTTCCCCAGTTGTCACAGATGCCGGTCACGATCCTCGCGAATATGCCTCCAAGGATGACGAGGTGGACTTTTTCAGTTTTCTTGCCGGCAGCGGCATCTCTGTTGATGAAATGAAAGCACAAGAGCCGTCTGCACCCGATCTGACCGGCGATGAGGATATTAAACTTTTCCGAGCGGATGATCACTCTGCTTCGAAAGCACCTGAAGATTCCCATGCCGATGCTGCTGATCCTTCTACGCAGCCGGACATCTCTCCGGATGCTTCCGAAGAGTACCTCTCTTTTGATGAGGTTTCGCTTCCTTCGGCTGAAGCCTCTACCGTTGCGGAGGAAACTGTAACGGAAAATCCTCACAGCAACAATGTTATCACCGAAGAGAAGCCGACTGCACCGGAAGAAACCGATTATTCTTTCGATGACAACCGTCTCGAAAACATTGACGCCGGAAGCTCTGAGAAGACCCCGGATTTCAATATGTTGCTTGCTCTCGGTGTATCCGCTGACGAGGTTGAACGTATTTACGGAAAAGAGGCCGCGGAAGATTATCGTTCCCAAATGGGTAATGATTTTCTTGAAAAGCTTCCTGAAGATATTTATGAGTATACTTCGCCTTCCCAGAACGCAGAGATCAAGGGATACTTCAACAAAGAGAAGACCATTGCTTTTGTAAAGGTTTGCGCAGCTGCTGTACTTCTGTTGCTTGCTCTTCTGTTCGAAAATCTTCCGATGCTTGGTGTTCAGTATTCCGGATGGCTTGATCAGGCAAAATATCCGGTTGTACATATCATGGTCGATCTACAGCTTGTTTTGATTGCATCCGCACTTGCCCTTGATGAACTGATTGCTGGGATTTCTGCCATTCTTCGTCGCTCGCCAAATGCATACAGTCTTCTTGATACTGTCTTGGCTGTCAATCTCATTTTCGATATCGTTCTCTGTTTTATGAAAAATCAACGCACGGATGCCCGTCTTCTCGGGGCAAGCTTCATTTTTATGGCTTTCCTCTGTTTACTGATGAGTTTCCTGCGGTTAATCAACGATTCCGACGCTTTTCATCTTGCCAGCTCTAACGGTTTAAAATGCTGTGTGATGACTGATTCCTCCGATGACAGTGCTGATCGTGTCGCTTTCTCCGAAGAGCTCGGAGAGAACAGTACAAAGGTAGCGAAAGTCCTTTCCTTCAGCCATACGCGCTTCGTCAACGGTTTCTTCAGCAGAATCGGGGATGACAATATCACTACGGTTGACCGTGTTCTTATTCCGGCTTCGTTGGTGTTTGCCGTTGTCGCATTTGTTCTTTCCTTTATCAGAGAAAAAAATGTATCCAATGCACTTTATGCCTTTAACTGCGCCTCTGCCTTTTTGTTTCCTGTTTCGGTTTTTGCCATTGGAGCCTTCAGCTTTTTCCGGGCAGGACGATATGCCACCGGAATGAAGGCGGCAATTCTCGGTGAGAAAGCGCCTTTTGAAGTTGCCGGGTCATCCATCGTTTCCTTTGAAGACAAGGATGCTTTCCCGTCTTATTGTATCAAGCTGCGCAATCTCAAGGTTTACGGAAAAACCGAGGTTGTTGATGTGCTTCGCATTTCCGCCTCTGTTTTCCGTAAAATCGGAGGGCCGCTTAATGATGTTCTGGAATGCGCAACAGGTGAAATTGAGAAAAACGACTCGGTGAAGATTCTTCGCAGCGGATCAACCGGTGTTCAGGCTGACTACGACGGGCATCGCGTTCTGATCGGAAAGCCCGAGTTTCTTCATGAATTCGGCATTACTCCTTATTCCGATGTTGACGACCGGGAATATCTGAAATCCGGTGATGTCAGTATTATGTATGTTGCGGTCGATCGGGAGCTTTGTGCTAAATTCTATATTCAGTACACGCTGGATGTTGATTTTCAGACCCTTCTGCGCGAGTTGAACCGTTCCGGTGTTTGTGTATCCATTCGCACTTCCGATCCGAATATTGACCTTCATCTCCTTCAGGCAAAGCTCAATCTTCGCAAAACTGCCCTGCAGATCGTTTATCGGACGCCGGACGAGAATCACGGCAAGCCGCTTGATTCAGTTGAAAGCGGCGTGATCGGCTCCGGAACACCGATCGAGCTTGTTCGCACTGCAATGCTCTGCGAACGGCTGGTGCATGTTCTCCGCACGAACAATATTGTCAAAGCGCTTTCCTTGTTTGTCGGTGTTGTCCTGCTTCTGTTATTCTCGCTTCTTTCCGTCAATCTCAATGTATACTCAGTGATTTTGATTGTTTATCAGCTTTTCTGGATGATTCCCACCTTTATTGTATCGAAATTGTTCCTCTAAAGGATTCATTATGGTTGATATCAGCAGTATTCTTCCTCGCGTTCTGAAGCCCGGTAGATATTCAGGCGGGGAATATAACACAATTGTCAAAGGCAAAAGCGCAGTCAAGCTGCGCTTTGCCTTTTGTTTCCCGGATGCCTATGAGATCGGGATGTCCAACCTCGGGATGCAGATCCTTTATCACTGTCTGAACCGAGAGCCGGATGTATGGTGTGAACGTGTTTTTGCCCCGTGGCCTGACATGGAGGCAGAGATGCGAAATAACAATATTCCTCTTTTTGCTCTGGAGAGCCGGGATGAGATCCGTGATTTTGATATCTGCGGTTTTACCCTTCAATACGAGCTTTGCTACTCCAATGTTCTGAATATGCTTGATCTTGCCGGAATTCCGCTGCTGGCGGCAGAGCGAGGTGAGGATGCGCCTATTGTTTTGGGCGGCGGTCCGTGCACCTATAATCCGGAGCCGCTTGCCCCTTTCTTTGACCTGTTTTCGATCGGCGAAGGGGAGGAAGCGCTCCCCGAACTTGCCCGGCTTATGATCACCATGAAAGAAAACGGAACATATACGCGCGCTTCCTTTCTTCGTGCCGCTTCTCATCTGGACGGCTTCTATGTTCCGTCCCTGTATGATGTCAGCTATCATGACGACCGCACAATCGCTGCATTTCTTCCTAAATATCCCGATGTTCCCGCGCAAATTGCAAAGCGCGTAATCTCAGACTTTGAGGACCCCAAATTTATTCCGACAAAGCCCTATATGCCCTATATCGAAACGGTTCAGGACAGAATCACGGCAGAGATTTCGCGCGGTTGTATTCGCGGTTGCCGCTTTTGCCAGGCGGGTCATGTTTACCGCCCTCTACGCGAGCGTTCGCCGGAACTGATCAATCAGGTCTGTAAAGAAACTTACCGCAACACAGGATATGATGAAATTTCGATCTGCTGTCTTTCTACCTCGGACTATACCCGGATTGAGGAACTGTGCGATGTATTTCTCTCATGGACTACCGACAGGCATGTCAGTTTGTCTCTCCCTTCGCTGCGTGCGGATTCCTTTACGCGAGAGCTCATGGAGAAATCCGGGCAGGTGCGTGCCTCCAGTATTACATTTGCCCCTGAAGCTGGGACGCAAAGGCTGCGGGATGTCATCAACAAAAGGCTGACGGAAGAGGACCTTCTTCGTGCCGTTGGGATTGCCTTTGACGCACAAAAAACCTCTGTTAAGCTTTATTTTATGAACGGTCTCCCAACGGAGACGGATGAGGATACTGTCGGTATTGCCGATCTGGGCGAAAAAGTACTCTCTGCTTTTTATCATAACGAAAACCGGAACCGTGCCAGGGCGCCGCAGGTCACGGTATCTGTATCCTGCTTTGTTCCCAAGCCCTTTACCCCTTTTCAGTGGGAAGCGCAGGTTCCCGTACCGGAGCTTCAGCGCCGCCAGAAGCTGTTGCGTCAATCCATCACCAATCGCAAAATCCGTTATCAATATCACAGTGCGGAGGTTTCCTTCCTTGAGGCTGTGTTCGCGCGCGGAAGCCGCTTGGTTGCCCCGGTTCTTCTCCAAGCCCATAAGAAGGGGATTCGTTTTGACGCATGGGACGAGTATTTCAACTTTGATCTGTGGATGAACTGTTTTGACATCTGCGGTATAGATCCTTCCTTCTATGCAAGCCGTGAGATTCCGGAGGATGAGCTTCTCCCGTGGGATTTTATCGATTGCGGTGTAACCAAAAAATATCTCCTACGGGAGCGCCGTAAGGCGTACGAGGGACGGGCCAGTCTGAACTGCAAGGAGGCCTGCGCCGGCTGCGGTGCAGACAGAATGGGAGCTTGCTTATGCCGGAAGAAATAAAGAATATTCGCTTTGTTTTAAAGTATAAGAAACATGACTGCGCCGTTTGGATTTCCCATCTCGATTCCGTTCGTCTTTTTTCGCGTGCCTTTCACCGTGCCGGTCTGGATGTTGTCTATTCTGAGGGATTCAATCCCCGCCCGCGCTTCGTTTTCGCGGTACCCTTGCCGCTTGGTGCTGCAAGCGACTGTGAGCTTCTTGAGTTCCGGCTTACAGAGGCGCTGTCGCCTCAGTTTATAGAAGCGCGTCTCTCTGCTGTTCTTCCGAACGGGATTACGGTTGTTTCTGTTTTGCCGGATCCTCCTGATTTCTCTGAAATCAGATATGCGGAATATGCATACCGTCTTGCAGACGGCACCTGCTTACCTGAAATTCTTATCCGTTTCCTCAATCGGGATCGGATTGAGGTCATGAAGCATTCCAAGAAGGGGGAGGTTCTGAAGGATATCAAGCCGGCGATTGCATCCTTGACGCCGAAACCGGATGATGGCGGGTTTACCGTTTCTCTTTCTGTTGCGCCGGATAATTTTGTCGGTCCGGAGCCTTTTACAAATGCTCTCAAATCCTTTTATCTCTCTGAAGGCAAAGCGGAACCGGAGGTTCTTTCCATTGTTCGCCGTCGCTTTCTTCTGGGGGACGGGAATACGGAATATTGATTCTCTGTCTCTTTTTCTATTTGCACTTTTCAAAAACATCGGTCGTTCAGACCGATGTTTTTTTGTTTTATATGATTGTCACGATTTTCAGATTTTCAAGGAAAGAAAGAAGATTTTTTTATACGAATCAAATCCGACATTTTTCATTCGATAATACCGCTATAATGGTGACAATGGAAGACGGGGAGGGATTTGCACGGTTATATATGTCGATGTCTACTTCCTCATCAATTTTGCAATGGATGCGCTTTGTCTATATGCTGCCGGCGCTCTTCTCGGTACTGTGCCGACGGTCAGGAGGCTTGCTTTCGGAGCCGCGACCGGGGGATTGGTTTCCTGTCTGATGCTCTTCTTTCCAGAACGATGGTATACGATTTTACTCACCATTTTTCTGTCCTTTCTTCTCTTTTATATCACATATCCACGCAACGGGCTTCCCGGCGCAATCATGGGAGGCATTCTCTTTTTTGCGGTTTCCGCACTGATTTCCGGGATATTCAGCGTCGCTGTCAGGCTTGTAACAGGCGGGCAGGGAAGTGACAGAAAAGGAAAAGTCGTTCTTCTGTTGGCACTTTCAACAGCGTGCGCAATTCTTACCGTGCGCGCAATCCGTTCCCGCTCCGCTGATCAAATCGTTGATGTTGAGATCACCATTCGCGGTGAAAAGTTGGCGTTTTCCGCAATTGTCGATACCGGAAATCTTCTTCGTGAACCGATAAGCGGTCTTCCTGTCGCTGTGATGTCGCGGGCACTTTCCGAGCGTACCAAACGTCTTTTGGGAGAGAATGCTCCTATGCGTTACATACCAGCGACCACAGTTTGCGGCAGTAAGCCGCTGATGGCTTTCCGACCGGCAGAAGCGATTCTGCTTCAGGGAAAGAGAAAAACACCGGTGAGCATCTATTTTGCATTATCTGACTGCCCGGATTTTGGCACGGCGCAGTGCCTTCTGCCTGCCGGAGCTGCACGAAAGGAGTTCCTATGTTCCGTAAACTCATCGAAAAACTGAAAAAGCTTTTCCTGCGTTCCCATATTGGCTACATAAACGGACCGGATACGCTTCCCCCTCCGATGACACCGGAGGAAGAGGAGCGTGTCCTTTCTGCCATGGAAAGCGATCCTTCAGTCCGCTCCGTCCTGATAGAACGGAACCTGCGATTGGTTGTCTATATTGCAAAGAAATTTGACGGATCCTCTGTCCCTGTTGAGGATTTGATCTCCATCGGGACAATCGGTCTGATAAAGGCGATCAACACTTTCAGGACAGATAAGAATATCAAGCTTGCCACATACGCCTCACGCTGTATTGAGAACGAGATTCTGATGCATCTTCGAAAGATTCAGCATCAGAAAAATGAGTTTTCGCTGGATGAGCCGCTGAATATTGATTGGGACGGGAATGAACTGCTCCTCTCCGACGTTCTCGGTACCGATGAAGATGCTGTGATGGCGGATCTGGAAAATGAAGAGGAGCGCCGGACCGTGCGGGAAGCTGTAGAAAGGCTTTCTCAGCGCGAGCGGCAAATCATAGAACTCCGCTACGGTCTTACCGGAAAAGAAGAAATGACACAGAAAGAGGTCGCCGATCTTCTCGGTATATCGCAGTCCTATATTTCAAGGCTTGAAAAGAGAATTCTGGATAAACTGAAGGAGGAAATCACACTACTCATGTTCTGAACAGAGGGGACAGACGCTCGGGATACGAACGTTTGTCCTTCTTCTTTGGGGGAGGTCGGTCGTATGAATGCAAGTTTCCGACGAAAAGTCTTGAATTGTGTCAGAAAATCTGTTATACTGAAGTGAATGGAGTATGTATGGGCAAAGTAAGGCTGAAAATCGGAGATTTTATCATCTGTACTTCCGTATTCCTTTTTGCTGTGTGCTTGTTTTTCTTTTCTTTTTTCGCTAAGGACAAGGCAAACGAGGTTGAGGTGTACTCCTGCGGAGAGATTCTTTTCACGCTTCCGCTTTCTGAGGATGCGGTACGTACTGTCAAAAGCAACGGGTATACGCTGGAGCTTTCTGTTCATAACGGAGCATGCTCCATAATCGCATCCGATTGCCCGGATGGTATCTGCCGGAGAAGCGCGGAGATTCACCGTTCCGGGGATGTTATTGTGTGTGTGCCGGCACGCGTTACGGTAAAGGTAGCGGGGAAGGGAGAAACCTATGATGCAATCGCGTACTAAGGTGCTTTCTTTGACTGCTGCTCTTTGTGCCCTTGCTGCGGTGCTTTCCTATGCGGAATCGCTTGTTTCCTCCCTTATTCTGTTTCCTCTTCCCGGACTTCGCCTTGGGCTTTCCAACGTCGCCGTGATGGCGGCTTTCCTTCTTCTCGGTCCTCTTCCTGCACTGATTGTGGTCGTGACAAAATGTCTTCTTGTTTTTCTTCTTGTTGGATCGCCGCTCTCCTTCGTTTTGTCCCTCTCCGGTTCGGCGCTTGCATTTTTTTCAATACTTATCACCCGATGCGGTCAATGCCGGTTCTGCAGTATGGTCGGCGCGTCTGTACTGTCTTCCGCCCTTCATGTCACCGGACAGGTTCTCTGTGCGGCTCTGCTTTGTGGGGGGTCGCTCATACCCGTCTATCTTCCTCCGCTTTTACTGGCGTCGATCCCGACAGGGGCCGTTACAGGATGGCTTCTTTCGGTTACCGTGCGCGGGGCTCGAAAGAGAAAGGTTGAATCTTGAAACAACTGCTGCCCTTCTTTCTTTGTCTGCTTCTGACCGCTTCACTCCTTTCCTGTGAAGCAGCGCCGTATACGGTCGATTTTTTCGCTTTTGATACCTATAATTATATCCGCGTTTATTCCGATCGTGACCGTGACGCGGCAGTTCAGGCACAAGCCTTATGTCTGTCTTTTGATCGTGCTGCTTCGGCATACGACGCGAACTCGGAGCTCTCCCTTATCAATCAATCTGGCGGCGGGACGGTCGGTACGCTTCTTCTTCCGATTCTGCGGCGCTCGCTCGAACTTCGCGATTACACCGACGGTTCTTTTGATCCGACTCTCCTTACCCTCAGTCAGCTTTGGAATATCGGAACGGAATCTTTCCGCATCCCTTCTGATGAAGAACTGCAAATCGCACGCGAACCTGATGCTGATGTGCTGCTTTCCGATAATGTTGTTGATTTGCAGGGATGCATGCTGGATTTCGGCGGTATTATGAAGGGATATGCCTGCTCCGCAGTCCTATCTTCTCTTCGCACCGCTGGGGTTCGTCGTGCTCTTGTCTCGCTCGGAGGGAATATCGGCGTGATCAGTGACACCGATCCCTTCAAAATCGGAATTGCCGATCCGAATGATCCGAGCCGTATGCTCGGTGCGCTGACGCTTACGGAGGGAATACTCTCTGTTTCCGGTAGTTATGAGCGTTATTCAGAGTCGGACGGTGTTCGCTATTCCCATATTCTCGATCCCAGAACCGGCCGGCCGGTTACCGGTGATCTCTCCTGCTCTGTGGTTGTCGGACAGGACGGCGCACTTTGCGACGCTGTGTCAACTGCGCTCTTTGTTATGGGCTTTGACCGTGCCGCATCCTTTGCGGAAGCGCATGCCGAAGATTTCTCCGTACTGCTGATCCGGGAAAACGGGGAAATCTATCTCTCGAAATCTCTGAAAGAAAGTTTTGTTTTTGAAAATGACTGATCAAACTCTTTCCTTTACCGCCGCTTCTGATCTTGTGCGGAAGCGAACTGAGCATCTTGCGGAACTTCTCGGGCATTCCCCTTTAGCTTATGTCCGTACCTTCGGCTGTCAGCAGAATGAAGCAGACAGTGAACGTCTCCGCGGAACGCTGGTTCTGCTCGGTTATCAGATTACGGAGGATCCGGCAGCGGCGGACTGTATTCTGGTCAATACCTGTGCAATCCGTGAGCACGCAGAAATCAAGGCACTTTCCAGCATCGGTCAGTACAAGCACCTGAAGGCGGCAAAACCGCATCTGATCATCGGTGTTTGCGGCTGTATGTCTGCGGAAAAGCACCGTGTTGAGGAACTGAAGTCCCGATATCCTTATGTTGATTTTACGCTTCCTCCCGCGGGAGATGCCATGCTTCCTTCACTGATTTTCGCTGCTATGGACAAGAAACGCAGCTTTTCCTGCCTTGAGCTCCGGGAGGCTCCTCCGGCGTCCATTCAACCGGTCCGGGGCGCAAAAAGCAAAGCCTGGGTCAGTATTATGTATGGCTGCAACAATTTCTGCTCCTACTGTATCGTCCCTTATGTTCGCGGGCGGGAGCGAAGCCGACCGTATGCTGAGATCCTTGCGGAATGTGAGAGTCTCGTTTTGTCCGGAGTAAAGGATATCACCCTGCTGGGGCAGAATGTCAACTCCTATTCCGGTGGCTGCAGCTTTGCGGAGCTGATTACCCGTATTTCTGAAATTCCGGGGGAGTTTATTCTCCGATTTATGACAAGCCACCCGAAGGATGTCACACCGGAGCTGATTGAGGCCATGCGCGCATCCGCAAAAGCCGCCAGACATTTTCATCTTCCGCTTCAGTCCGGCAGTGACGATATTTTGCGCCGCATGAACCGTCGTTACGATAGCGCGAGATATCTTTCTCTCGTTGATGCTTTAAGAAGCGCCATGCCTGAAATTTCACTGACGACAGATATTATCGTCGGATTTCCAGGGGAGACGGATGAGGATTTTGAGAAAACGCTATCCGTTATCCGCCGCGTCCGCTTTGACAGTATCTATTCCTTTATTTTCTCTCCACGCAAGAATACTCCTGCTGCAGAAATGCCGGATCAGATTCCGCGGGAAATTCAGAATGCCCGTTTTGATCGTTTGCTTGCTCTGCAAAATGAGATTGCTGCGGAAAAGAATCTTTCAGCCGTCGGAAAAACCTTCCGCGTTCTCTGCGAGGGTGGTAGCCGCACCGATCCTTCGGTTCTTGCCGGCAGAACGGACGGGAATCTTCTCGTTCTTTTCGGCGGAACTGCAGCCGCCGGAGAGTTTACCCATGTAAAAATCACCGATGCCGAGCCCTACGCTCTGCACGGAATTCAAATAAAATGAAAAGAGGAAATAACAATGACCATCAAGGAACATGCCGTATCACTCGGTGAACTCATCAAACAGGACGCTGTCACACAGTCATATTTTGACGCAACAGAGGCATATAAGGCTGATCCGGAACTGAAAAAGCTTGTTTTTGAGTACAATGTTCAGCAGACTGCGCTCGGGGAGGAATACAAGAAGCCGGAACAGGACAAGGATGTCATTGCGGCGATTGAAAAACGGGCCAAAGAACTTTATACGATGATAACCGAGCATCCTGTCTATGTTGCCTATACAGCTGCACAGGACAAAATGAATGAACTCATTGAAATGGTCAATCGGGAAATCACCGTTGCGATTTTCGGAAAAACCGCCGATGAGGATTCCTGTACGCATGATTGCTCAACGTGCCACGGCGGCTGCGGGCATGAGCATTAAAGAAACCGTTCCGTCTGCATAAACCGTTCAGATATCATTCTTCAATAAATTTCATTGAGGTGGAGCATGGCACTCAGTCCGATGATGCAGCAGTATTTCAGCATCAAGGAACAGTATCCCGGTTATATTCTTCTTTACCGTCTCGGGGACTTTTACGAGATGTTTTTTGATGATGCAAAACTGGTCTCTAAGGAACTGGATCTGACTTTAACAGGAAGAGATTGCGGGGAAGAGGAGCGCGCGCCGATGTGCGGCGTTCCTTTCCACAAAGCAGATATTTACATCGGCAGATTGATTGCGCGGGGGCACAAAGTAGCAGTTTGTGAGCAAACGGAAGACCCAGCTAAGGCGAAGGGGCTCGTTCGACGCGAAATTGTTCGTGTAGTCACACCAGGAACAGTACTGGACCCTGATATCCTTGAGGAAAGCAGGAACAACTATCTTTGCTCGCTCGCCTTTTCTGAGAATGAAATCGGGGCTGCGTTCTCGGATATCGCTACCGGACGCGTTTATACTACCGTTTTTACAGGTGAGGGAAGAACGGAAAGAGCCTGCGCTGAGCTTGCCTCATACTCACCGAGCGAGATTCTCACAAATGTGACAGAGGACAAAATACCGAATCTGGTTTCTTTTGCACGGGAACGGATACGGGATGTTATGATCAGTGATCGGAATGGGGAACTGTATAACGCCGATTCCGCCAAAACGCTTTGTGAACGGTATTTCGGACGTCAGCGCGTTCTCCCGCTCGCTTCGTCTCAGCAGATGCTTCTCGCTGTCGGTGCCTTGCTGCAATATTTCATAGAAACTCAGAAAACTGACGAGTTGTGCATCCGTGATCTTGAAATCTATTTTGGCGGGCGATACATGGAGTTGGATTCCAACACGATCCGCAATCTTGAACTTTTTGAAACCATGCGCGCCAAAGAAAAGAAGGGGTCGCTGCTTGGCGTAATCGATCGCACCTGTACTTCCATGGGAGCCCGTATGCTCCGCCACAGACTGCTCCGTCCGCTGCTTTCCGTTTCGGAAATCCGCCGCAGGCAGGCCGCAGTAACGGACTTTTTTGAGAATTATTCCATGCGCGAAGAGCTGCGTGAACAGCTCTCCACCGTCTTGGATCTCGAGCGTCTTACCGCAAAAACCGTTTACGGATCTGCTAACGCCCGTGATCTCTATGCGATCGGGGAAAGTCTGAAGGTCCTTCCGAAGATCAGGGAGCTGATTGCTTCCTGCCGTTCTGCACGTATGCGGGAGATCTACAGTTCTTTTGACGATATGGAGGATATCCGGACCCTGATTACCGAAGCGATTGCGGAAGATGCGCCGATAACGCTTCGCGACGGCGGAATCATTGCTAAGGGGTACAGTAAGGATGTTGACTTTCTCCGCTCGGTCAAGGATAACAGTACAGACTGGCTCCGTGAAATTGAAGAAAAAGAAAAGGCTGCAACCGGCATCAAGCTTCTTAAGGTTGGCTTTAACCGTGTTTTCGGATATTATATTGAGATACCGAACAGTCAAAAGGACCTTGTGCCGGCCCGCTATATCCGTAAGCAAACCCTGACGGGAAGCGAGCGCTTTATTACCGAAGAATTGAAAGAGATCGAATCTACCGTCCTCGGAGCGAGCGACAAGTTGTGTGCCTTGGAATATAACCTTTTCTGTGAAATACGCGAAAAGGTGAGCGAGGCGGCTCCGCGCGTATTTGCGGCGGCTGACCGGATTGCGGAAATCGATTTTTTCGCCACGCTTGCCGATGCCGCAAAGAAATACAGCTATACATGTCCTGAGGTCGATGAGAGCGACATTCTCATAATCAAAGACGGCAGACACCCGGTTGTCGAACAAAGCGTAGGCGATTCCTATTTCGTCCCGAACGACACCGTTCTTGACTGTGAAAAAAATCTGATGATGCTGATTACCGGTCCGAATATGGCCGGAAAGTCAACCTACATGCGTCAGGTTGCTCTGATTACTCTTATGTCGCAGATTGGCTCATATGTTCCGGCGAAAGATTCGCGGATCGGAATAACCGACCGTATTTTTACCCGCGTCGGCGCATCCGACGATCTGGCAAGCGGGCAGTCTACTTTTATGCTGGAAATGACTGAGGTTAGCTGTATTCTGACAAAAGCGACGAGACGCTCACTTATCATCTATGACGAAATCGGAAGAGGTACCAGCACCTACGACGGAATGAGCATCGCCCGTGCTGTTGCAGAATATACGGTGAAGCGTATCGGCGCGCGTTCCCTTTTTGCTACACATTATCATGAGTTGACGGTACTTGAAAACGAACTGCCCGGCGTCGTCAACTATAACATAGCCGCAAAAAAGCGCGGAGACAGCATCACCTTCCTCCGAAAAATTGTTCCCGGTTCAACAGATGACAGCTACGGAATTGAGGTGGCAAAGCTTGCCGGTGTTCCGGCCGAGGTTGTTCGGCGTGCGCGTGAAATTCTTCGGGGAATCGAGGAAGCGCATCCGAAGGACGAAGCGAAAGAGATCCTTTCCGCTGCTGCGCGCGCAAAAGCGGAGGAACCCTCTTCGTTTTCTCTGCTCGGCGAGATAGAAGAAAGTGTTAACAGCGATATTGCGGAGCGTCTCCGTAAAACGGATCTGAACACCCTGACCCCAATCGAGGCAATCAACCTTATCTGGGAACTGAAGGGTATGCTTACGGACAAGGAGTAATATGGGTCGCATCAATAAGCTTGACATTTCTGTCGCAAATCTGATTGCCGCCGGAGAGGTTGTTGACCGCCCCTGCTCTGCGCTCAAGGAACTCCTGGAAAATGCGGTCGACAGCGGCGCGAAGCGGATTACCGCCGAGGTGCGCCGCGGCGGTATCAGCAGTATACGGGTTTCCGACGATGGCTGCGGAATGTCGCGCGAAGATCTACCGATTTCCGTTCTTCGCCATGCGACAAGCAAAATCCGGACCGCCGCTGACCTCAGTGCAATCGGGACGCTCGGTTTTCGCGGAGAAGCACTTGCAGCAATTTCCGCGGTGTCAGATCTCAGAATTCTTTCCAGACGGGCTGAGGATGAGGACGGTGCTCTTCTCGAATCCGCTGCCGGCTGTGTTCCGACAGTCAGTACTGTTGGCTGTGCGGTCGGAACGACCGTTGTTGCCGAAAACCTTTTTGCCAATGTTCCGGCCCGGCAGAAATTTCTGAAAAGCGATCGTACCGAAGCGCTTGCTTGCTGCCAAGTCACCGAAAAACTGGCACTCTCACACCCGGAGATTTCCTTCCGCTTTCTTTCAGATGGCACGGAACGCTTTGAAACCTCCGGAGACGGCGATCAGAGAAATGTGTTGTATGCTTTGTACGGAAGGGAGTTTGCGTCGAATCTTGTCCGTGTTGACGGAAATAACAGCGCTATCCGTGTTGAGGGATTTGTCGGAACTCCGGTTAATAACCGTTCCAACCGGGGATATGAGAATTTCTTTATCAACGGAAGATTTGTGCGGAGTCGCACTGCACAGGCGGCGCTGGAGGAAGCCTTCCGCTCTTTTATGGCTGAAGGAAAATTTCCGGTCTGTGCGCTCTGGATAACCATTCCGCTCGGCAGCGTGGATGTTAACGTACACCCCGCTAAGCTCGAAGTTAAGTTTTCAAACGAAAAGTTGATTTTTGATGCCGTTTATTATGCGGTTCGTTCTGCTATAAAAAACGATACCCAGCGTCCTTCAATCCATCTTTCCGAATCTCCGCAAAAGGATTTATTCCGGTTTCCCGCTTCAGACTCTCGGATTCCCGCAGGGAAGCCGGAGCACAAAGAGGCGCCACACACGATTTTCGATACAGCGCCGACCGGGGATCCCTTTATACAGTCTGCTGTATCACCGCTTTCCCATCCATCAGACGCTTCGTCTGCAAACGAAAACGCCGTCTCTCTCCATGCCCCTTTGCCCTCTGGTTTTTATTCTGCTTATGCCAAGTATTCTGTTTCCCCCAAACAGGAAGCAATTGACTTCGCGCCGGTATCGGTGTCCGTCAAGCCAACCCCAGAACCCTTTTCGTCGCTTCCCCTATCGACGGAGGGCGTGTCAGATAACGGAAGGGAACTTTCCCAAACACCGACAGCAAATTCATATGCAGATAAACCGATGCCGTCCGAGGGAAGGGAAAAAGAAGTTCCCATCCTTCCTATCCGATATGTCGGAATTGTTTTTGAAACATATATCGTTGCTGAAAGAGGGAACGATTTACTGCTGATTGATAAACACGCTGCCCATGAACGAATCCTTTATGAGGAAATGATGCGAACGCTGCGGGCCGATTCTATTGCGCCGGCGATGCTGCTGATTCCGATAGAGCTGTCAATCTCATCTGTTGAGCGGGCTGCGCTGCTCGATTATGAATCGGAGATCAAAGACGCAGGCTTTGAATTCTGCGTTGATTCCGCATCGGTTTCGGTTTCGCAAATTCCCGGCTGTCTGACTCCGGAACAGGCAAGTGATCTTTTGGTCAGTCTGCTCGGCTCTCTTGCTGATGGGGAAGGCAAAAGCGCTGTACAGGCAAGGGATGAGCTGTTCTCCCGTTCCCTTTATACCGCAAGCTGCAAGGCAGCAATGAAGGGAGGTATCTGCGACGGCGAGGAGCATCTACGCTGGATTTGTCAAGAGCTTTCCCGTTGCGCGGATATCCGTGTCTGCCCCCACGGAAGGCCGGTAGTCACCGTCCTTTCGCGGAACTATCTTGACCGTTCCTTCGGTCGCTTATTGTGAGGAACTATGTTCATTTTGAAGAAAACAGAGGGTTCTGCCCGTCGTGGGATGTTGGAAACCGTTCACGGAAACATTGAAACACCGGTTTTTATGAATGTCGGAACCAGTGCTGCCATTAAGGGTGGCCTTTCCGCGATAGATCTTGCGAATATTGGCTGTACCGTCGAACTCTCCAACACCTACCATCTTCATATTCGTCCGGGGGACGATCTTATCCGGCGCCTTGGCGGGATTCACAAATTCATGAGTTGGAGCGGACCGATTCTTACTGACAGCGGCGGCTTTCAGGTCTTCTCCCTGGCTCAGCTCCGCAAAATCACCGAAGAAGGTGTGCATTTTTCATCGCATATGGATGGGAAACGCATTTTTATGGGTCCGGAGGAGTCCATGCGGATTCAGTCGAATCTCGGCTCGACCATTGCAATGGCATTTGATGAGTGTGTGGAAAACCCCGCCGAGTATTCCTATGCTAAAATGAGCGCGGCACGCACCGCGCGATGGCTGCTCCGATGCAAAGCGGAGATGGACCACCTGAACTCTTTGGAGACAACAATCAATCCGCATCAGATGCTTTTCGGCATCAATCAGGGGTGTACCTACAAGGATCTACGGATTGATCACATGAAAACGATTGCCGAATATGATCTGGACGGCTATGCAATAGGCGGTCTTGCAGTCGGGGAGCCGGCTCCGGTCATGTATGAGATGATTGAAACCGTTGAGCCGTATATGCCGAAGGAAAAGCCACGCTATCTTATGGGAGTCGGAACCCCTGTCAACATTCTGGAGGGGGTTTATCGCGGAGTCGATTTTTTTGACTGTGTAATGCCGAGCCGAAACGCACGCCACGGGAATCTGTTCACACATTTCGGTAAAATCAATCTGAATAATGAAAAGTACTATGATGATCCCCGCCCGATTGACCCGCTTTGCTCCTGCGAAACCTGTCGAAATCACAGCCGGGCATATGTCCGTCATCTTTTCAAGGCGCGTGAACAGCTCGCCATGCGACTGTGCGTGATACATAATTTGTATTTTTACAATGAAATGATGCGCGACATCCGGACCGCCCTTGATGAGGGGCGCTACGAACAGTTTTACCGCGAAAAACGCGAAATTTACGATTCTCGCTGTGAGGACTGATTATATCTTCTGGAAAAACCCGTAGGTTCCAAAAAACCGCTGCAATCTCAGAATACCGAGACCGCAGCGGTTTTTATATGTTTTCTGTCAGTTATCCTTGATTGTTTTCAAGTCCCGCACCGCTTCCGGCATTCAGCCAGTAGTCCTTTCCGTCGGGTTCACGGAATACCGTTTCAAGCAGGTAAGGTTCATTTTTCAGAAGGGCAAGCAATTCATTGCGCACGGTGGTATAGCTTTCGTCGTCATATCTGTTGATAAACTCATGTGGGTCCGTGTTTAGATCGTAAAGCTCATAATATACATGGCCGCGAAGCCCTGCGCGATTGATTTCCAGCTTAATGCCGTCACGGAGTATCGCAACGCGATTATCGCATTCGGAAATTATGATCTTTCTTCCGCCGTTAGCAACAACCACGTCGAGCGGGCTGCCGTCACAGCGCGCAGGGAAAGAAGCATTGGCTGCTTGAAGTATCGTAGGGAAAAGGTCGAGGGAGCTGACCGTTTCTGTAATTTCACGCCCCTTGGTTTGTCCCGGTGCGGAAATGAGAAGCGGAACACGGATAACATCCTCAAACAGGCATCCGCCCTTCCCCCAAAGACTGTGATTGCCCATCATTTCTCCATGATCGCTTGTGAAAAGAATCAAGAGGTTTTTACCGAATTTTTTGCGTGCTTCCTCAATGATCATTCCGATTTTTTCATCGATCAGTCGGATATTGCCGAAATAGCGACAGCGCCAGGAAGACCAGTATTCCTCGTCGAAATTTTTAGAAGCCTTGTCGGGCGCATGCTTACTTCCTTCGGTTGTTCCCGGCCCATGATAGCCGCGAAAATGGTATTTGGTTTCATCATTCCACTCGTCAGGATCGGTAACGCGCGGAGGAAGGCGGTCGGCGGCAATCGATTCAGTATACGGGCGCGGTGTGTCAATCGGATAATGCGGTCCCGAAAAACTAACCCAAATGAATTCGGGGCGGGTCGCATCGCAGTCTCGGATATAATCAAGCGCGCGGTTTCCGACCCAGGCATCAGGGTGCATTTCGCTGTCAAAGGGGAAATCATAGCAACCGCGGTTTTCCGGTTTCATATGCGCTTCCGTGCGGCAGGTTACAAGCATATCCCGGCGTGCGAGTTCCTTGGAATAATCATCGTAGTACCAAAGGGAATTGTTCTTGTCATCCTGCAAGGTGAGGGTATCAATCCCAAGAGAGCGGTAATAAGTGATAAAATGCTCATATTCGAGTGTCATATCCGGTTTTGTGGCCGGATACGGAACTGGAACAAAGTGACATTTCCCGTGCAGGGAGGTACGGTATCCCTGCGCACGGAGGGAGGTAAAGAGGTTGGGAAATTCATGCGAGAGAGAGGCACCGAACTGGTTGCTGATTGAACCGGAGCGATGGGGGTACAGTCCGGTCATCCATGCACAGCGGGAGGGAAGACAGACCGGACTGACAGTATATGCGTTCAGATAGACATCGGCGCAGCTTGCCAGTGCATCCAGTGATGGAGTACATCCGACCTGAGAACCATAGCAGGTGAGCGTTTCGCGATGCTGCTCATCGGTTGTAATGAATAAAATATGCGGTGTTTTCATACTTTTCTCTCCTCCATCAGAAGCATTTTTTCAGGGGTCCTTGAAAAGCATTGGGCAAGGCGTCGACGGGATCCTTACATCCGCTTAGCGACTTTGCGAGCAAGGTCCCGAAGCTCTGTTAAGCGATTATCGAAGAAATAGCGATAGCTCTTGCAGAATCGGTTTGCAGTCAAGGACGGTTCACGGTCACGGCGACAGCCCCCGCGGCAAAGCGGAAAATACCGGCAGGACGCACAGGCGGTGGAAGGGTGTTTTCCTTCGGATTGAAAGCGCTGCATCCTGTCGGATTGGAACAAACGCAGGAAGGAGTTCTCACAAATATTGCCGAGCTTCCATTCGTCAAGAGCATAAAAATCGCAGGGGAAAATACTGCCGTCGGCTTCACAAAGAAAATAGAGACCGCATGAACCGGTCATGCCGCAGGCCTCAGGTGGATAGCCCAATAGAATCGAAAGGTAGTTATCCATGCGGCGCTCCCGAACGGGAGCGGAGGTGAAAAATGCGGCGCGGTACAGGTCAAAGCATTCCACCAACATCTGCCCGTAGGTCCCCGGTTGGAGGGACATGGGAGTGGCAGTGCCTTCAAAACCGTCGATGCAGGGAATGAACTGGATATGACCATAGGGGGCAAGCGCCCGCCAGACCGCCGGAAAACTCTCCGCGAGCGGTTGAGTCACGACGCAGAGGATATTGAAGGGAATCTGATACTTTTGCAGAAGGGAAATTCCGCGCAAAACCCGGTCATGGGTCGGTGCGCCCCCGATATCAACGCGAAAGGCATCATGCGTTTCCTTCGTTCCGTCAAGGGAAACGCCGACAAGGAAGCCGTTGTCCGACAGAAGCGTACACAGCTCTTCCGAAAGCCCCACACCATTGGTCTGGAGCGCGTAAGAAACCGAAAGGCCGCGGGTGTTGTACCGGGAAACGGTTCGCAGAAAGGAACGGTAAAACTCCACCCCAGCCAAGGTCGGCTCACCGCCCTGAAAGGAGAAGAAGACCGTGTTGTCCGCATAAAGAAAAGCCTTGCGGATAAGTGTCTCCATGATTTCCCCGGTCATAACGCCATAGGAGGCGGTGGCGCGGTGAGATGCTTCATCGGCGTAAAAGCAGTAACGGCAACGCAGGTTGCAGGCGCCGGAAACCGGCTTGATCATGACATGAATCGGCGGCATTCTCCCCTCCGATATTCGTTATTCTTGGCAACAGAAAGGCAATGTACCTGGTTTCTCCTTCAAAAAAGGACAATTATAAATAAATTTTAACACAAAAATTGACTTTGCGCAACTGCTAAGATATAATTGAATAAAAAATAATGATTGGAGAAGGGAATATGCAGCAAACAGCCCGCCCAAACATTCTTTGGCTTTGTACCGATCAACAGCGTTTCGATACGCTGGGCTGTTACGGAAATCCGTTTGTAAAAACTCCGAACCTTGACAGTCTGGCGAAAAACGGTATTCGGTTTTCCAATGCCTACTGCCAAAATCCAGTTTGTACACCCAGTCGCGCTTCCTTTTTGACAGGGCGTTACCCCCGCACCTGCCGCACTCGCCAAAATGGTCAGGACATTCCGGAGAACGAGGTACTGGTAACCCGACTTCTGCATGACGCCGGTTATATTGGCGGGCTCTCCGGGAAGCTTCACCTTTCCACCTGTAATTATTCCGTTTGTAAGACGCGGGAGCGCCGCATCAACGACGGTTACGATTACTTCGCCTGGAGTCACGGCCATGGCCCGGCTCATGAATGGCCGATGCACGATTATGCGCTCTGGCTTCACAGACAGAAAGCGGAGTACAGCCATCCGCTTCGGGAGGATTCCCGCTATGTCCGTGTTGGGATGCCGCCCGACCTTCACCAAACAAAGTGGTGCGCCGACTGTGCCATGGAGTTTATAGACGCTGTGCGCAGCGAAGGCCGCCCTTGGTTTTTCTCGATCAACTGGTTTGATCCTCACCATGCATTTGATCCACCTCCGGAGTATCTGGAACGCTATCTCCCGATTCTGGACAGCATTCCTCTTCCGGATTATGAGGAAGGGGAGCTTGCGAATAAGTCCCCGCTTCAGCAACAGGATCATCTGGGTGCCTACGGCAAGCGCGGAAGCTTCGCCTATGACGATATGACCCCCCGCGATCACCGTTTGATCCGCGCCGCTTATTACGCCATGATCGACTTCATTGATGTGCAGGTGGGACGACTGATTTCTTATCTGGAGGAGACCGGACAACTGGAAAACACCATCATCCTTTTCCATTCCGACCACGGCGAAAGCCTTGGGGATCACGGACTGTATCTTAAGGGCGGCTATTTTTATGAGCAAAGCGTCCATGTTCCGCTGATCGCCTCCTGGAAGGGTCATTTCACGGTCGGTGCAACCGCCGAAGGTCTTGTGGAACTTGTCGACCTTGCTCCCACACTTCTGGAGCTTTGCGGTCTGCCTCCTTGCGCAGGAATGCAGGGACGATCGATTGCCGATGTACTGACTGGGAAAGCAACAGGGGAGACGATCCGGGACTCCGTTTATTCCGAATACTATAAAACCAACAACGCGGGAGAGGTGCAGGCCCTTTGCACGATGATCCGCGAAGAAAATTACAAGCTGACAAAAATTCATGCCCTTGCCCCTCGCTATCCGCGCGACTGCAAAGGGGAGCTTTACGACCTATCGGCGGATCCCGGTGAGCACCGCAATCTTTACAATGATCCCGCCTATGCAGAAGTCAAACTTCACCTTTTGGAGACCCTTTCCGATCGTGAGGCGCTGACTGTAGACCCCCTGCCACTGGCGATTTCCCCTTGGTAAAACAAGGGCGAGATGTCAAGCCCGCGCTTAAATCGCAAAATCCCGTTTGTCTGCGCCCGCGTGATGGCTTGCCTGAGATAAGAATTTCCGATAAAACCGGCATTTCGACAGGGAATCGATCCCCCTTTTCCTGTTTTTCTGGAGCACACCTACCTTTTGCGGACGGAAACGCTGATATTCCACGAAACAAACATTCCTTCCGTTTCTCAACCCTCTGAAATTTGCATAATTCTTACAGTTTATGTCCCTTTGATATTTCTTCATCTGTCAGAAAGAACCGGGGATTCCCATTGGGAATCCCCGGTTCTGCTTTTCCAGTGACTGTCCACTGTCAGGAGACCTGATCAGCGTCGCTTTGCTTTCCGGTCTGCGCCGGAGACGCAGGCGGAATCTCGCCCATTCCGTCTATGACCAGTTCCGCCGGGCGATCGGGCTTCAGCTGAAGCCCAACCGGTTCCTTCCCGTCAACAAATGCGCGGGTAACCGTGACCTTCAGCACATCATCCCGTGACGGAATTTCAAACATGACCGGAAGCATCAATTCTTCAAGAATGGCCCTGAGTCCGCGTGCACCGGTGTTTCTCTCAATCGCAAGCTCGGCAATGCGGGTACAGGCCTCATCGGTGAATTCCAACTCGATATTTTCCATCGAAAACATCTTTTTATACTGCTTAATGACGGAGTTCTTTGGTTCCTTGAGAATCCGGACAAGAGCAGGGCTGTCAAGCTCCTCAAGAGCAACGGTAACAGGCAGTCTGCCGACAAGCTCCGGAATGAGCCCGAACTTCACGATATCATGTGCTACGACATATTTGAAAATATTCTTTTTCTGTTCTTTGCTTTTTACTCCGTCAGAAGTAAAGCCGATCGGCGAGCTGTTCATGCGCCTTTCAATGATCTTTTCAAGACCGTCAAAAGCACCGCCGCAGATAAACAGAATATTTTCCGTATTGATCTGGATAAATTCCTGATTCGGGTGTTTGCGTCCTCCCTGCGGCGGAACGTTTGCAACAGTGCCTTCAAGGATTTTCAAAAGCGCCTGCTGAACGCCCTCTCCGGAGACGTCACGCGTAATGGAACGATTTTCTCCTTTTCGGGAAATTTTATCGATTTCATCAATATAGATAATCCCGCGTTCCGCACGTTCAATATCAAAATCAGCTGCCTGAATCAGTCGAAGGAGAATATTCTCAACATCCTCGCCGACATATCCCGCTTCGGTAAGCGTTGTCGCATCGGCAATGGCAAAGGGAACATCAAAGGTTTTTGCAAGTGTTTGGGCGGTGATGGAGCCTGCAGCGCTTGTCGCAATGTTTGATTCGGATGGCCGCTC
>JAXFQY010000058.1:0-3708 GCA_034178705.1 Eubacteriales bacterium
AGGGCAGATACGAGCACGAGATTTCTGCCGATGATGCCGAGGGTACGATCACTGTCGACGGCAAGACCATCAAGATTTATTCCGAGAAGGACGCAATCAATTGCCCGTGGAAGAAGCTGAAGGTTGACGTTGTTCTTGAGTGCACCGGCTTCTACACCGATGTTGCCGATGCGTACAAGCACATCAAGGCAGGCGCAAAGAAGGTTGTTATTTCTGCTCCCGCATCCTGCAAGAAGGATCCCGAGAACTTCCAGATGCCGAAGACGATTGTCTACAATGTCAACAATGACATTCTCACGGCAGAGGATCAGATCATTTCCGCAGCTTCCTGCACCACCAACTGCCTTGCACCGATGACCAAGGCGCTCAATGACGCTTATCCGATTCAGGCAGGTATCATGACCACCGTTCACGCCTATACCGGCGATCAGATGGTTCTTGACGGCCCCCACAGAAAGGGCGACCTCCGTCGTGCCCGTGCTGCTGCCATGAACATTGTTCCGAACAGCACCGGTGCCGCTAAGGCAATCGGCCTTGTTATTCCGGAGCTGAAGGGCAAGCTGATCGGTTCCGCACAGCGTGTTCCGGTCTGCACCGGTTCCACTACGATTCTTGTCGCTGTTGTGAAGGGCAAGGATATCACTGTTGAGAGCATCAATGCCGCAATGAAGGCGCAGGAGTCCGAGACCTTCGGTTACAACACCGATCCGATCGTTTCCACCGACGTTATCGGTATGCGTTACGGTTCTCTCTTTGACGCAACCCAGACCATGGTTGTCAAGCTTTCCGACGACACCTATCAGGTTCAGGTTGTTGCTTGGTACGACAACGAGAACAGCTATACCAGCCAGATGGTTCGTACCATTAAGTATTTTGCTGAACTCAACTAAAGCGGAAGAGAGTGGAGCGGCGCGTCTGCGCCGCTCCCTTTTTATCGGAAATGATTGAATCGACACTTTGTTATCTTGAACGCGGCGGCTGCTTTCTTATGCTGCACCGTATCAAAAAAAAGCAGGATGTTAATGCCGGCAAGTGGATCGGCGTCGGCGGAAAGCTGGAACCGGGGGAGACCCCGGAGACCTGTCTGCGGCGGGAGGTTTTTGAGGAAACCGGCTTGACGCTGACTGCGTGGCGTTTCCGGGGAGAGATTTGTTTTCGATCGGATGTCTGCCAGGAGGAGGTTATGTATCTCTATCATGCGACAGGCTTTACAGGGGATCTGATCGATTGCGACGAAGGGGAACTGCGCTGGATTCCCGTGGCGGAACTCGATGCGCTTTCGATGTGGGAAGGAGACCGGGTGTTTCTGCCGCTTGTTGCTTCCTCGGAACCGCCGTTTCGGATGATGCTTGATTACCGCGGTGAAAAACTTGTCGGTGTAACCAAAGAACCTCTTGAAGAAAGTGCGGCTTTCTGAAAGAACGGAGGGACGCGCAATTTCGGAGAGGATGTAAAATTTCCCGCAGAAGGAGAGAAAACACCTTTTGCGGGAAATCCGTATTTTTTAGGTTATTGAAACAGAATAATTGCTTATCTGTTCTGATTCCGGTTTATAAATCATAAACCTCCGTGTATTTTTCCGTCAGATAGGAAATATATACAGAGGGGTCAAGTGGTTCCCCGGCGGCGCGCTCAAAGGTTTCTACCGGATCCCGCAAGCTGCCGTATTGCCAGATACGGTCACAAAGCCAGCTGTTGATCGGTGTGAAGTCCCCCTGCTCAATGCAGCTGTTTACATCCACCGTTTCCTTCATGCGGCGAAGAAGCTGAGCGCCGTAGGCAGAGCCGAGTGCATAAGACGGAAAATACCCGATGCTGCCTCCCGACCAGTGGGAATCCTGCAGAACTCCGTTGCGGTCGCAGTCCGGTGTTACTCCGAGATATTCTCTGTAGAGACGGTTCCAGGCGTCTGGCAAATCGCGCACTTCAAGCTTGCCGTCAAAAATCGCTTTTTCGAGTTCATAGCGGATCATAATATGCAGCGGATAGGTCAGCTCGTCTGCTTCTGTGCGGATAAGCGAAGGCTCACTTTTATTTACGGCTCTCCATAGCATATCGGCAGTAACGTTTTTAAGCTGCTGCGGGAAGATCCGTTTCATTTCGGGAAGAATTCTGCGGCAGAAGGGAAGGGAGCGTCCGAGTATATTTTCGTAAAAACGGGACTGGCTTTCATGTACCGCCATTGAGACACCGGTGCCGACGGGGGTAGCCAGATAAGCATCATCCGTGTGTAATTCGTAAAGTGCATGTCCCCCCTCGTGGACAGTGGAATAAAGAGCGGACAGCGGTGCATTCTCATAGTAATGCGTTGTGATCCGGACATCAAGCTTTGTAAAATCGGTGGTGAAGGGGTGCTCGGTTTCCCGGAGGGTGCAATGTGTTCCGTCAATGCCGATCAGGCTCATCAAATATTCAGAAAGCTCACGCTGTCCTTCTTTGGGATAGCATTGCCGGAGAAATGCGTCCTCAGGCTGTTTTGCCTGCTGAACCCGGCGTATTAAAGGCACCAGCTCCCGGCGCAGATAAGCGAAAAAAGCATCGCATTTTTCTCGTGTCAGCCCGCCTTCAAATTTATCCAGCCACACCTCGTAGGGGTCTTTATTGGGATCAATGTATCCTGAAAAACGCTTGCAGGTAGCAAATATTCTCTCAAGATAAGGAAGAAAAATCGAAAAGTTGCTTTTTTCTTTGGCCTCATGCCAGGCGGCATCTGCATCGTTGAGCAGGAGAGAATAGGCTACATTTTCCTTCATCGGAATCTTTTCGGTTTCTTTTCGATCCTTTTGCAGAAGATAGACACAGCGCGCCGTGCGTTTATCAAGCTCAGTCTGATGCTCTTCAAGAAAATCCAGCAGCGCTGCAGTGCGCTTGGATGTCATCAGCTTATACTGCTTTGTACTGAACAGTTCCAAAGGAATCTCCCGTGCCCTTGCCGCTTCGCTCGGTGCACTTGTGACAGCATCATAGGAAATCAGTCCGATGGCATGATGATAGGCATAGTTTTCCCGCATCAGGTTCTCAAGCGCTTTTTTTGCATTTTCGAGTGTCATAATTTTCTCCTTTTTGAACAATCTGTCTTTCGATTATTATTGTACTCTCGGTTAATCAAAGATTCAAGATTAAAAATAAGAATTGTTCTTGACAAAAGGGGAAAACTATGATATAAATTAAGTGTAAGAATTATTCTTAAGGAGATGCAAAATGACAGCGCAGAAAAAATTAGTTTATGATATTGTGCGCGAGTCAACTGAGCATCCGAGCGCAGAAATGATTTATCGCGTAGCAAAGGAACGTGAGCCTACGATTGCAATGGGAACCGTTTACCGCAATCTTGGAATTCTTGAGCGGGAGGGAAAAATACGGCGCATTGCCATTGCCAATGCCCCTGACCGATTTGACAGGACCCTTTCCGATCATGATCACATTCTTTGCCGTTGCTGCGGAAGACTTGTTGATCTTTCTCCGGTTTTTTCGGGGATTTCTGCCAGGAATGTGGAGAGAGAGTCGGGTTTTAGCGAGGTAAGAGGGCGGATGCTTTTTACCGGTATTTGTCGTTTCTGCCTGGAGAAACGGGATAATTCTGAACAAATGTTACCCACCGCAAATGAAATGCGAAAAATAATTATTCATGAGAAGGAGAAAGAAAAATGGAACTCAAAGGGTCAAGAACCGAAGCAAATCTGATGGCAGCTTTTGCCGGAGAATCCC
>JAXFQY010000070.1:0-6855 GCA_034178705.1 Eubacteriales bacterium
CTCCGTCGATTCCATGATCAGTAAGGTAGTTATACATGGCAACTCCCTCGGGGATTTGTTCGTCCGGTCCCTGTCCTCCGGTCACAACACAGAGAAGACCGGGATGCGCCTCCAGAAGCCCGATGGCCCGGTCAAGACGGCAAGCAAGAGGGCGTGCCGGCTGTGTCCCGTTCACCTTTGATCCGAACACAATCAGGACGGCATCCGCTGAAAGCAGCGTCTCATCGCTGTCCGGCTCCGGAAAAAGCCATGTCTGCCCGAGATGAATCGCAAAGGTAACGCAGAAAAAGAGCGCAAAGAGGCAGTACAGAGAAAGAAGAACAAGCGCCACCCGCGGTTTTCTCGCTCCGAGAGGACGATAGACAAGCAACGGCAGAAGCGCACAAACCGAAACGGCAGAGGCAATAACAACGGCACTTCTCCCCTCAGGGAAAAAACACTGCCGGATCAAATAGGAAAAGAAGGTCAGGAAAATAAACAAGCCCATAACAAAAGCAGCGCCCCAGAGAACGCGGCCGGCTCTGCCGCCGGGAAGCGCTTTGTTTTTCTGCCCATCCGGAGCGGAACGCTCCTTTTTTCTTCTCTCTTTCATTCATCCTCCGTTTTGTGCGTCCGACACTGCTTTTTCACCGCCCATCGTCCTTTCCG
Source organism: Eubacteriales bacterium (assembly GCA_034178705.1). Taxonomy (GTDB): domain Bacteria; phylum Bacillota; class Clostridia; order Oscillospirales; family CAG-272; genus RUG12395. The sequence goes on from JAXFQY010000070.1 coordinate 649, forward strand.
CTTGTTCGGGCAGAGGTCGGCCTCTGATCGGAATAGATTATAGCAGATCTCCCTCGGATTATCAAGCATACATCATAAAAAAAGAAAAACAGAGAGGGAGAAATCCGTTTCCCTCTCTGTTTCGTTGTTCGTTAATATCAGCCGATCAGCAACGCTGCAATCCCGTCAAGAGAGTGCGTATTGTCCGGAGATTCCGCAACATCTGTACCAAGACGGTTCAGCTGAATAACCCGTGCAAGGGGGGTGCCGTAGCGTTTTGCGATTTGCCAGAGCGTCTCGTCAGGTGCAGGATAAACCACCTTCATCCCGTAGTAGTCAGGCTTCTCCTGTGTTTCTCCGCGGACAACAGAACAGAGGGTCTGTACTGTCCGTTTTTCGGCTACCCGTGCGGTGACGGCAACCTCCGCATCACAGCTGACAGTTCCACGCTCCACCCGGAAACGCGCCCCGATCAGGGAGGCACTCCATGCGCCGCAGAGATTTGCGTTCTTTGCATCCCCCTCTGCGTCGCAGACAGCCTTGAACGGAATCTCCATCCGCAGGGGCAGTGCTTCACCGCCGGAACCGTTGTTCCCGCAAAGAATACCATACAATGTCAGGGTACCGGAAAAGCTCGCATGGCCTCCGGAAAGCTCCGGCGTACCGAGGCTAACATCGCCGCAGACGCCGCAAACCTCCGTAATGCCTGCGGCTTCCGGCGTCAGAGGCTTACTTCCGCTGACAGTCACAGAAAAACTCCGGCAGACACGGCAGTCTGCCAGCTCGGTTCTGTCGCGCTCCGCCGCCGCATCGGATCCCGGAATAAAGGCATCAACCGTCAGGCGAACGGGAAGATTGCGGCAGCATTCCACGTCGATTTCCGCAACGGCCGTAAGGGTTGCTTCTCCGTTTCCGGTATCTCCCGATATCTCGCAGGACCAGCACCGCGGGAGGGCGCGGCAAGACCATCCGCCGTCCAGCCCGGGCGCTTCTATCTCCCGTTCGAACGGAATCCGTTTCTCCATACAGGAAAGCATTTCTCCTCCGAACAGAATACGTGCCCAAAGTTCCCCGCGGCAATGGATTCTTCCCTCCTCCGCGCGCATTTCCGAAACCGAAACGCTGCCGTCACAGGCAATCGGCTTTCCGGTGATCCCGGAAAGCATCTCCGTCAGGCTGAACTCCCCGCTTGTAAAACGGCGCACTCTGCATCCGACAGCCGATGTTGTCAGCAGCTCGGTCCCCTCCGGTGCGTCACAGTGCGGAAGCGGCATACCGGCAAAAAGATTGATTCTGCTTTTCAGCTTAGTCCGGAATTGAACACGCCGCGGAGCAGTCGGGCGGCAAATAACCGTATCCGGCTCAGTCTCTTCGTACACCGCAACATCCCCCTCCGCTCCCATCGGAACGGCAAATTCATAGTCCGAGGAGAGCACTGCGGAGGCACACGCTCCCCCGTCTCCTGCGTAAACAAGCTCGTACACAACGCTGCCGGCAAATTCCGCCCTTCCGCCGCCGATGAATTTTCCCGCCGGCAGAACCCGCGCAGTACAGCGCAGAATACGGCTGATCTCCGGCTCATAATCCGGCAGAACAAATTCCTCCGAAACATCCGTATAAACCGTATCCCCGAAAAGCTCCGCCGTGACGATCGCACCGTCGGAGAGCGCGGAAGCCCCGTTTTCCTTCATGATTCCTCCTCCGGCAGCCGGTCAGGAATTTGTACCGCACGCGGCGTTCGGCTGCCCTTTTTTTCACTGAATTCTATGCGCTGGGCATCCATAATATACCTTTTCCCCTTGCCGGCATTTCCGCAAAATAATCTTTTTTCGCCGATTCAACACATTACAGAAAAATAAACAATTGCTTTTTTCCAAACGCCGCATTAAGTTTACAAAAAAGTATTTTCAATTTATAGAAACCTTTTGACAAAACCCGGTTTTTGAGGTCAAAAAAGCTTAAAACCGCAATCATTTCCGGCATTTTTACGAAAAATGAATCTTGAATTCCCGAAAGCGAACCAAAGTGATTTTCCCGATTGACTTTAATGCACGAATGTTATAAAATGTATTTGTCAAAGGATTCTTAAAAATTAAACGACAAGTTCAAAAGGAGACACAACTGTGAAAAAAGTCGTAACCTTCGGCGAGCTGATGCTTCGGCTTACCCCTCCCGGCAGAGAGGTTCTTCTGCAGACGAACAATCTGATTGCCACCTTCGGCGGCGCAGAGGCCAATGTTGCCGTTGCCCTTGCGGCATACGGCGATAACGCTTCCTTTGTTACCGCGCTTCCGAAGAATGATCTCGGCGCTGCTGCGGTCGCGGAGCTCCGCCGCTTCAATGTCGGCACCTCTGATATCAAAATGACGGAGGGTGGGAGACTCGGTCTTTATTTCACGCAGACCGGCTCTAACATGCGCCCCTCCAAGGTTCTTTATGACCGCGCCTATTCCGCCGTTGCTGCCCTGAAGCCCGGTGATATTGATTGGGACAAGGCGCTTGAAGATGCAGACTGGTTCCATGTAACCGGCATTACTCCCGCTCTTTCCGAATCTCTGTGTGCGGTAACCATCGAAGCCCTGAAGGCTTGCAAGGCCAAGGGGATTACTGTTTCCTGTGACCTCAATTACCGCAAAAAGCTTTGGAAATGGGGCAAGGAGCCGATTGAGGTTATGCCGGAAATCGCCCGGTATGTTGACGTCATGATTGCAAACGAAGAGGACTGCCAGAAGTGCCTCGGCATCAAAATGGAAACCGGTGTTGATGCAGGCAAGCTTGATGTTGAAAAGTACAACGATCTTGCGGGAATTATTTTCCGTGACTATCCGAACGTCAAGGCCCTTGCCGTATCCCTGCGCGAAAGCGTCAGCGCGGATATCAACAACTGGTCCGGCGTTCTTGCAACCCGCGACGGGTTCTGGCACAGCCGCACCTATTCCATTACCGATATCGTTGACCGTATCGGCGGCGGCGACAGCTTCGGCGGTTCTCTGATTTATGCGTTCCGGCATTTCCCCGGCGATTATGAGAAAATCATCAACTACGCCATCGGCGGCTCCGCGCTGAAGCACACTATTTACGGTGACTTTGTCCGCTATGGAAAAGAGGATGTTGAAAACCTCATCGCCGGAAGCGGAAACGGCAGAATTCAAAGATAAAAAAGGAGATTCGTTCCATGGATATCCAGAGAATCAAAGTTATTGAAAACATGCACAAAAACGGGCTTGTCGGCATTGTCCGTGACAAAAACGAAGAAGATGCCATGACCCGTACCCGCGCCATTATGGACGGCGGCGTCACAATCCTTGAAATTTCGATGAGCACGCCGGGCGCTCTCAATATCATCTCTACCATTGCAAAGGAAATCAAGGCAAAAGGGCTTGACGCCTATGTCGGTGCCGGTACTGTTCTTGACCCCGAAACCGCGCGTGCCTGCATCCTTGCCGGCGCGTCCTTCATCATCGCACCGAATTTCCGCCCGGAGGTTGCCAAGCTCTGCAACCGTTACAGCATTGCCTACATGCCGGGTGTTCAGACCTTCACCGAAATTGTGACAGCAATGGAATACGGCTGTGACATTGTGAAGATTTTCCCCGCAAGCGCTGTCGGAATCGGCTTTATCAAGGCCGTTATGGGACCGCTTCCGCAGGCAAGATGCATCCCTGTCGGCGGTGTATCGCTTGACAACATTGACAAGTGGTTTGCAGACGGTGCCTATGCTGTTGCGCTCGGAAGCGGTCTGACCCATCCGACCAAGGGCACCTGTGACTATGAGGAAATCAAAGCTCATGCCGAGAAGGTAGTCGCGAAAGTCCGCGCCTGCGAAAGAAAATGAGCAAACCGCGCTTTGAACAGATTGCCGACGGCATCTCGGTTCTGCGCGTTCCCTGCGGAAGCGTTGCGACAAATATTTTTCTTGTCGGCGACAAAGATGTCGGCTGGGCGCTGATCGATTCCGCGCATTGCGCGCAGGCTGTTGACGGATTTCTTGTTCCGGCTCTCGCGGACTGCGGTCTTTCGCCCGACGATCTCTCCTTCTTGCTCTGCACGCATACGCACGGAGACCATGTAGGCGGACACAGGAGAATCCGCGAGCTTGCCCCGGGGGTGCGAATTCTTGCAGCAAAGCAGCAAACCGAGAAGCTTTCCGATCCGTTCCGGTTTGCCAAAGCGATTCGCGATGCCTTTCCGGGATACAGCCCCGCACCGGATCCGGCGCTCCGCGGCGTTTCTCCGGACGGGGAAATCTCCCCGGGGGAGCTTCTGCTGGATCGGCTGGAGTTGATTCCGACCCCGGGTCACGATACGGATTCCGTTTGTTTTCTTGACCGGAAAACGCAAACCCTCCTCTGCGGAGACTCCCTGCAGGGGGCGGGAACACCCGCACAGGGGCTTGCTCTCTATATGGATCTTGACGCCTACTGCGAAACGCTGGCCCGCGTCAGTATGCTGCGCTGTGAAAACCTTGCGGCGGGGCACGCCTTTCTTCCGTATGGAGATATTCTTTCCGGCGAGGCTGCCGTCAATGCCTTTCTGGATCTTTCTTCGGAAACCGTCGTTCAGTATGATGCTTTTATCCGTGAGCAATGGCAGGACGGGGTCTCCGCTCCGGACATCGCGCGCGGTTTACTTCGGGAAACAAAAAGCACCGTCCCGCCTTATCTGTTCTTACCGCTTCATACCGTAACGGCACATATCCGCTCGCTTGAGCAGGACGCTCAGGAAATTACAAACTGAAAGAAAATAATATATATAAAGGAAAAAGAAGAACATGAGCAAAAATGTACTTATCACCGGATCCTCTCACGGAATCGGCGCAGCAGCAGCTCTTGCCTTCGCAAAAGAGGGGTACAATGTCGGTATTACTTACAACAAGAACCCGGACGGTGCCTCGGAAATTGCGAAGGAATGCGAGGCCCTTGGCGTTCAGACCATTATTCTCGGCGGAGATGTCGGCGAACACGATGTCTGCAAGAAGATGATGGAAGATTTCCTTGCGAAGTTCGGTACGATCGACGTTCTGATCAACAACGCCGGCGGTGCTCTGAAAATGCCCGAGGGCGGATTTGAGAAGATGCCGATGGATTACTGGACCTCTCAGATCAATCTGAACCTTAACGCGGCTGCTTATCTTTCTCACTACGCCATGCAGAACATGATCGAGCATGGTATTCACGGCGCCATTATCAATGTCAGTTCCGTTCACAGCAAGGTAACCTGGGTTCGCAGAAAGGTTCTTCCCTACACCGCCGCCAAGGCCGGTCTGAACATGTTCACAAAGAACCTCGGCATTGAGGCAATTCACTACGGTATTCGCGTCAACGGAATTGCTCCGGGCTTTATTACAACAAAGGCGACTGACCGTTACAGCGTTTCCGATCTTGAGGACGGATTCCTCCGCAAGATTCCTGCCGGCTTCCTCGGCAACGTTGACGATATCACCCCTCTGATGCTCTTTCTTGCCGATGAAACCAAGAGCCGTTTCATTGTCGGTGAAACCATCGTTGTTGACGGCGGACAGTCGGTCGACGGCGCGATTGACAAAATGCTTGACGACGGAAGCCCGATCAACGCGTATGATATCAAGGTGGATGTGAAAAACGCAATCAAGCCCTCTCAGGCTGAGCTTGAAAAAGCCGGTAAATAAAAAACAAAAATAAAATCTTTATATTTTTTGAGGTACAAAATGCTTAAGAAGAAAAAGTACGAAGACATGCGCTCCTGCTGGGAGTTCGGCGAAGCAGAAGAGTGTCGCCGCGGATTGATGCTCGGCATGGGCTATACCGAGGAGGAGCTTCATCGTCCTCTCATCGGTATCGTAAACTCCTGGAATGAGTACAACCCGGGTCATGTTCATCTGAACAAGCTTGCCGAGCGTGTCAAGCAGGGTGTCCGTGAGGCGGGCGGTCTTCCGCTTGAAGTCATGACAACCGGTATCTGCGACGGCATGGTCCTGAAGGATCCGAAGTATATTGAGGTTCCGTCCCGTAACTCCATCGCAGACCAGGTTGAAATTTCCGTTGAAGGAAACTTCTTCGACGGTATGGTCATGCTCTGCACCTGCGACTCCATTGTTCCGGGTTATCTGATGGCAGCCGGACGTCTTGACATCCCGACAATCATTGTAACCGGCGGTTATATGCCTCTCGGTATTAACCGCGGCAAAGAGGTTCTCCACATCCACGCACAGGACAAGGTCGGCACCGCTGCGAAGGGGCTGATGGATAT
>JAXFQY010000073.1:0-13673 GCA_034178705.1 Eubacteriales bacterium
AAAGAGTGGCAATGACCGCAGGAGAGCTCGGCAGAGAACGCATCCGTTCCCTCGGTTTGATCGACCGTATCTGGACGCCCTTTTATGTCAACGATTTGCGCACGGGAAAAATGACAAAAGAACAGGTTCGGGAGATGTTCCGCTATTTCATTATAAAGATTGTGGCGGAAAAACGGTATGCCAACCAGCCGCTTGGTATCGGAACCGATTGGGAGGAGAATTCCCCCGAATGCGAGCTTGCGCTTCTTTTTCTTGACACCTATCAGGAACTGAAAGTCGAAAGCCCGAAACTGCAAATCCGTTGCAGTAAAAATATGCCAGATGTTGTTTTGCGCAAGCTGATGAGCATGACGCGAAACGGTTCCTCCTCCATCATTCTCTACAACGATGAAGCCGTCATCAAAGCATACGGTAAAATCGGCATCCCACGCGAAGAAGCACAGAATTACCTGCCGATGGGATGCAACGAGACCTGTATTCCCGGCGTCGAAGAAATGCACATCTGTTCTTCTTGGATCAACCTTGTCAAAGGGGTGGAATACGCCGTCACCAGAGGAGAAGACTATCTGCAAAAGATTTACCTGTTCGGAAAAAGCCCCGAAGCAAAATCGTGGGAGGAGTTCCTTGGTATCTTCTACGAATACCTTCGCAAGTTTGCCGAGTTTACCCTCGATAATATCAACAAACAGGCCGTGTGGTCGTATGAAGCGAATCCTTCGCCCTTTATTTCTTCCACCTTCCGCAGCTGTGTGGAAAGCGGTCACGATGTATTTGACCGAGGGCTTCCCCGTGCGAATGAAAGCGTAAAGATTTTCGCTCTCGGTTCGGCAGTTGACTCGCTTCTTGCTGTGAAAAAATTCGTCTTTGAAAGAAAAGAAGTCACCTTGCCCGAGCTTGCTGACATCCTGAAGCGAAACTGGAAGGGCGCCGAAGAGCTACGCGAACGCATCAAAAAGGACCCGATCAAGTGGGGGAACGGAGAACCCGAAGCAGATAGGTTGGCGGCGGATATTTACGCCTTTATGGGACGGGAAATCAACGGCAAGCCGACAGCGGGCGGCGGCGTATATCGCATGGGCGGAGATTCGGTGAATTTTGCCGAACGCTACGGCAAAAATACCGGCGCTTCCCCCGACGGACGACTCGCGCATTCGCCCTTGTCCAAGAACATTCGTCCAGTAAACGGATGCGAGCATAATGGACTGTCGGGATTGCTCAAATCCTTTGCTGCGGTAGATTTCACCGATGCACCGGACGGCGCGCCTCTTGATTTCATGATTCATCCGACGGCGGTGGAAGGCGAAGAGGGACTGAATTTACTCTGCTCCATCATCAAAATCTTCTTCAAAAACGAAGGCATCAATATTCAGGGCAACGTCGTGAATATTGACACACTTCTTGACGCAAAGAAAAATCCAGACAAGTATCCGGATCTTCAGGTGCGTGTTTGCGGTTGGAACGAATACTTTGTGAATATGCATCCGGTCGTGCAATCTGATTTTATTAAACGAGCATCAGGAGGAACGCATTCATGAGCATAACAGGGCGAATGTTTGCCGTCAAGCATCTGGAGATTCATGACGGCCCAGGCGTCCGAACAACGTTGTTTTTGAAGGGATGTTCTCTTCGTTGCCTATGGTGCCATAACCCAGAATCCGTCTCTCCCTATCCGGAGCTGGCGCATTATGCGCACAAATGCGTGAATTGCGGTTTGTGTGTTTCCGTTTGCCCATCGGGCGCACAGATCCTCGAAAACGGCGCTCATCGTTTTGAAAGAGAAAAGTGCCTCGCCTGCGGAGCATGCGCGGAAATCTGCCCCGAAAAAGCGAATATGCTCTTCGGCAAAGAGATTACCGCCGAGCAGATATTGCCCGAGTTGTTAATTGATCAACCGTTTTTCGAGGAAACCGGCGGCGGTGTCACCGTCTCTGGCGGGGAGCCGCTGTTACAGGCGGATTTCCTTTGCGAACTTCTTCCTCTTTTGAAGCATAAGGGCATTCATGTCGCGATCGATACCGCGCTCGCCGTCCCGACAGAGCCGCTCGACAAGGTTCTTCCCTATGTGGATTTGTTCCTTTGTGACATCAAAGCAATCGACGATCCTCTGCATGAAAAGCTGACGGGGCAGCGTTTCGAGCGGGTTCTGACCAATCTGCGCTATCTGAGGGACAAAAAGATTCCCGTGGAGATTCGCGTTCCGTTTGTTCCTGGGTTTAATGACACGCAGATACCGAAGATCGCTGCGCTTCTCCCGGAGCTTTCCAATGTGACCAAGGTCAAAACATTGGCGTATCACGATTTGGCACGTTCCAAATACGAAGCACTTGGAAGGACATATCCCCTGCCGGAAACGCTCTGCCCGACGTCGGAACAGTTGGCAAAAGCGCAAGCCGTTCTCGAAAAAGGGGTAGTACAGAAGTAACATTGGTAACAAAAACAAAAAAAGCCCCACCGCCGGCTGTGTACTGAACAGGTCCGAAAAAACGGACCTGTTCACACATTTTCATGCCAGAGGCGGGGGATTCCGTTCCGCTGTGTTGTTTTCACTTTGAAGAGTCAACGTCCACTCTTTTCAAGTTGGGAGGGATTGAGAAAGATGGTCTGTCGGTAGGCAGTCGGGGTTAGTCCCGTTCGGTTCTTGAAAAGTCGGGAAAAATAGTAAACAGAGGAAAAGCCGCAACTATCCGAAATATCGGTAACGGTAATCTCGGTTGTTTCCAACAAAATTTTGGCATCGTCCAAACGCTTGTCGATGATGTACTGCTTGGCGGAGGTTTTATACGTTCTCTCAAACAAAGTGGTAAAATGCTTTTCACTGATTCCACATAGGCCAACAAGCTCAGAAACACGAATGCCTCGATCAAGATAGTGACAGTCGATATACTGAATGGCAGCCGATAGCTTCTCTTTTTGAGAAGTTGAAACATACTTGGATATTTGATTTTGCTGTATCTGATACATGATTCGGTACAGCAAAGAGAGGACCTCCGCCATCCACCCGGTATCCTTTCTCTTATAGCTATTCACAGCGGTGAGCATTGAATCTTTGATTTGTGAGTTGTTGGGATTCGCAAAATGCAAAGGAGGATAGTCAATTTCTCCGTTTACTTGAAAATTGATAACGAGCACAGAGGATTGCGACTGCGTGTGAACCTCATATCCCAAATGGCTTGGCAGAAAAAGGAAGTCGTCTGCTTTTGCATGAATCGGCGGGTAATCCTTGTAAAGGTAATCACTTGATCCGGTAAGAAAAATGACAAAGGCATGGCACACACGAGATTTGAAGAGCAGACGCGAGGGGCGAAGCACAACTTTGTTACAATTTACTATTTCTGAAACGACAATATTTTCAAAAAAAAACATAGCTCCACCATTTTCTTTCCTTTTCACTATTTTTATCCAAAATCTGCCCGAATCGATATATCAATATTTTATACGAAGCTTTACAGGTTGTCAATGGTGTGAAAGAAAAATTGTCTTCTGAAAAATGCAAATATACATGATTGTGCATTTTCATTTTTCTGCTGTTTTGCTATTCTACTATTGTAGGATGTTAACCAAACAGATTTGAATTACATTCAAAAACGTATTTGAAAGGCTGGTTCATTATGGTGAAAAGAATTGTTTCCGTTGTTCTTCTTTTGATAATGGTTATCCCTTTTGCCGCTTGTAAAAACAACAGCGATCCTCCGGTCCCCACTTCTGATACCTCCGCGACTTCGACAACCATAGATAAAAGCGAAGAGCTGAATGTTCCGAAGAAAACATACAACGGAGCAGACTTTGTCGTTCTTTCCGCCGGCCAGGTCGCCTATAATGACTTCAACATCGACGAAACAGCCGATACCATCGTTAACGAGGCACAATACCGCAGAAAAGCAACCGTCGAAAACCTCTTCGACATCGTAATCGAAGAAATCATCGACGAAAACAAATCTGGTGTCGGTAACGGCTCCGGCTACAAGCGCATTTCAAAGATGATCGATTCCGGTGATGCCGACTACAATGTGGCCCTAATCGGCGGCATGGACGTAAGTACGCTTGCTTACTCCGACTATCTGATGCCGATGTCATCTACCACCTATGTAGACCTGAGCAAACCTTGGTGGGACCAGGACGCCAACAAGGACCTTTCCATTCTCGGTGAAATCTTCTTTACTCAGGGTGATATCTCCGCTGCAAAGTATGAGGCAACCTACATAATCTACTATAACAAGGAGCTCGGTAAGGAAAAACTCACGGAGGACCCCTATACCCTCGTAACGGATGGTAAGTGGACCATCGACAAGCTCTCCGAGTTCTGTCTGAATGTTTCCGAAGATCTCGACGGTAACGACGTCAGAGATATGGAAGATATGTACGGCCTTTACGTTTGGGATGATGCCATTCTCGGTATGATCAGCGCGGCCGGTCACAAAGTTGCAAGCACCGATAAAGACGGCAAACTGGAGTTAAGCATCTACAACGAGGATGTTCTCTCTGTCATTCAGAAGTTCGGCACGATTGCATATAACAGCGAATACGCCGTTATGTATCAGCGCTATGCCAATGCCGGCGACGTTGTCAACCACTGGCTCAACGACCAGGCACTCTTCTGGGCAAACTCCACGTTGAACCTTTCCAAATTCCGCGAAATGCAGTCCGACTTCGGCATTCTCCCGTTCCCCAAACTCAGAGAGGAACAAGACCGTTATTACAGCACCATGGCAACCTACAACTCCCAGTTCATCTGCTTCCCCCGCAATCAGGTTGACGAAGAGTTCTCTTCCGCGGTCACTGAGGCACTTGCCTACTACGGTCGCGAAATTCTTCGCCCCGCGGTCTACGAAAGAACCATTACCGGTACCTATTTCCGCGACAACGAGAGCGCTGGTATGCTCGATTTGATTTTCCAAAGTTACATTTACGACAACGGTCAGCTGCACCGCATCGGTAACCTGAACAACAGCATTTTGAATATGTTCCGCGCCAAGGAATCCAACTTCACCGCCATCTATGAATCCTCCCGTACGCTCTCCGAACAGCAGATTGACGTAGTAAACGAAAACTATCAGAAAATCATTGATAACTGGAAAAACCAGTAATCTTCCCTTTTTACAACAGTAATAGAAAACGTTTCATTCAATGCACGAAAAAGCTCATCTCGAATCCTTATTTCAAAAAACAACAAACAAAGAGGAAAAGCATTATGCGTATGAAAAAACTTGTATCTATTTTGCTCGTTGTACTCATGTTTACCGCGATTCCTATTACATCAAAAGCTACAGAAGGCACTCCTATTTCCAGTGCCGATGAGCTAATCTCTTTGATGAATGATAGCAGCAAATGGAGCGGGAAGTATTATCTCACCGCAAACATCGACCTTACCGGTAAATCCGGTCAAACTCCGATCGGCGATTATACGACTCCTTTTACCGGTGTCTTTGATGGAAACGGAAACACGATTTCCGGTTTGAATATCGAAGGAAATGCCTATCTCGGTCTTTTCGGATATGCAACGGATTCCACCATCAAAAAACTTACCGTCAAGGGCAAAGTCGTATCCGTTTCGACTGCCGGCGGTGAAGTTTACACGGCCGGACTTTGCGGTGCTCTTGGCGGTAATTCCAGCGTTGAAAATGTCACGGTTGAGGTCGATGTATCTGCAACCGGAACCGGCACAACAAATGCTGTTGCCGGTATGATCGGTAAAGTAGGCATCAGCGAAGACAATTCCACAATTACGATTACAAACTGCCACGCAAAATCGAATGTTGCCGCCGGCAGAGGCGTTGCCGTACTCATCGGTACCGTTTCGATGGGCGGTCTCGATTCTACTGAATACACCCAGGTATTTACCGGTGGTAAAGTGAATATCTCCAACTGTACTTCGGAAGGCACCGTAACCTATAATTCGTCTTCCTCCTTCGGACAGTCGGGTGGTATGATTGCAAATATTCTGACCAATCTCGGACAGGATTTCAAGATCAACATTACTAAGTGTGTCAACTCGGCAAATGTCACCGGTCCTTCGTTAAAAGCCCGTGCCGGCGGCGTAGTCGGTTGGGTGACCTCTGACAAAGCCGATAGTGCAAAGAACGAAAAAGGCGGCACAATCAATCTTACGGATTGCTGGAACACCGGTGATATGGAAGCCACCGGCGACGTCGGCGGCGTAGTCGGATATGTTACCCTCCAGTACCGCACCGACTATATTTTCAATATGACCAATTGTGTCAACTACGGTTCGGTCGCTGCTTCCAGTAGCGGCGCTGGTGGTGTTTTCGGCACCAATAAGGGCGGCGTTTTCAAACTAACCGGATGTGCAAACTACGGCAGCGTTTCCGCCGATTCCGAAAAAGCAGGCGGTTTGATGGGTTATTCCACGACTGCCGGCACAACTGCAATTCTCTCCGCAGAGTTTATCGATTGTGCAAACTACGGCACGATTACTGCTTTCTCTACGGTTTCGGGCATTCTCGCATCCGGCAATTCCAAGGTCACAATGACCCGTTGCTACAACGGTGGCAAGATTGTCAGCATCGACCTTACCGGTATCAAGGCAGCGCTCGGCGCCGCTCTTACCGGTGACCTCACCGTAAACAACTCCTACTTCCTAAACGAGAATATGGATTTGACCGGCAAGGGCATTTCCAAAGCGGATGCTGCAAAAGAAGCAACCTTCTCCGGTTTTGATTTCTCCAACACTTGGGCAATCGAAAACGGTCGTCCTACGCCCAAGTACCTCGTCGGTGTTTCTCCTGTTGTTACGCAGGAAACCACCAAGGAAACTGAGAAAGTTACCGAAAAGGTTACCGAGAAAGTCACCGAGAAGGTTACTGAAAAGGTAACAGAAAAGGCCACCGAAACGGCCACTCAAAAGGTTACGGACAAAGCAACTGAAAAAGCAACTGAGAAAGTAACAACCGGTGAAGAAACAAGCAACTCCGCAACGGTTCTTTGGATTGTCGTCGGCGTGGTTGTCGTCGTTGCCGCAGGAAGCATCATTGCTCTTCTTGCCATTAAGAAAAACAAGAATGCCGAATAATGAAAAAACAGGTGGATTATTCCACCTGTTTTTTCCTGCCTGTCATTCCTTGTCGTTCTCCTTCTCACGGCAATTACAACCGACGCATCATAGGCGTTTGCGTCGCCGGCATATCGGAAAAGAACTGCTTTGTCTCCTGAGCAGTATTCCGATTCCGATTTGGAGGATTTCTTTTCATCGGTTAACCTCTATTGAACCACGCGACTATCGCGTGGTATGCGTTATACAAAAACCTCCTATGGTAGTTTCCCTTTCCTACCATAGGAGGTTTTTTCTATGTCCGTTTTTTACGGACCTGTCAGTAGTCGCCTGCTTTTCTGATTGCGCGATAAGAATAAGATGGCTTTTTCAGTCGTTATCGAACGGACTGTTTCTTCACAACAACGACCGCACCGAGAGCGATAACGGAAACAGCAGCGATTGCAAGCAATACGGAGCAATCACCGGTCTGGGGATTCTGCTCAGACGCACCGTCTGTCGTAACGGGAGCATTGGTAGTCGCGGGGGCATTGGTGGTATCAGGCGCATCGGTAGTTACAACTGCTTCCGAAGTATCAACGGAAGTTTCTTCCTTGCCGAGAACTGGGTTGGAAGCCGTCTTCCATACGCCGTTCACGTTCAGCTTAGCAAAATCCGCTTCGGTATATGCAGTACCGGTGGTACCAGCATGGACAGTAGCGTTTGCCGGAAGTGCGTAGTAGTTGTTTACCGGAGCGCAAATCGTATTGATACCCAAGATTTCGCCGATGCCGGTGCCGGTCTTGGTTGCATCGCCTGCGGCCTTAACAATACCTTTGTTAAAGTTGTTGCAAACGAACTCATTATCTACGGTACCGGAACCGGTCTTATCATCGCCACCGACGATACCGCCGATGCCATTACCGGTTACATCAACAATTTCACCGTTGTTCAGGTTATCGGAAACGGTGCAGTTCGCGTCAACACGACCGACAATACCGCCGACAAGAGACGAAGTCGCTGCAACGGTAAGTTCGACTTTACCGTTATTCGTGCAACCCTTGACGTCCCAACCGCACATACGACCAATGACACCGCCGATCATACCGGTGGAACCGGCAATGTCGCTGTGGATGTATCCGTAATTGATGCAGTTTTCTACAACGTTCGGCTGAGAAGTATCTGCATTACCAACGATACCGCCGACAATCTGCTTACCGGTAACTTCGCCTTTATTAACGCAACCGGTAACGACCATCGTACGATTCTTTGCTCCGGTCGGAGACAGAGAACCAGCAACACCGCCAATACGGTCGACTTCACCGGTAATCTTACCTTCATTTGTGCAGTTCTTAATAACAGCGGAGAACGCAAACTCACCGACGTTCAAAATACCGATACCAAGGATACCGCCGGTACGGGTCTTCCCGGTTACATTGCACTTGTTTGTGCAATGCTCGATGAGAGCAGTGCCATTTTCGACCGGCTGAAGAGAACCGACAAGGCCACCGATTCTCTGCTGCCCTGCACCGTTAATGGTACCCTCAACCGTAAGGTTCTTTATCGTCGCGTTTGCAATAATACCGAAGAAACCGGTACCGTTGCCGTCTGCTGCGGTGATATTGATACCCTTAATGGTATGACCCTGACCATCGAAAATACCGGCAAACTTTGCGGTAGTATTACCGATCGGGGCCTGAGAAGCAATGCCGGAGATATCGATATCATTCATGAGTTTGTAGTTAGCCGTCAAGCTACTTTCTTGCTTCATGAGCTTTTCGATGTCAGCTGCGGTTTTGAGTTCAACCCACGTTTCGTCTGCGAAAACGCAAAGGGGCAGGAAGCTCATGACGAGCAGAGCAACGAGGAACAAAGATACAATGCGCTTAATCATGTTATTTCCTCCGTATTCGTATTATGTGCATTTGCACAATATTGTGAGATCATTATATCTGCGTTTATGTCAAGCCGTCAACTTTTTTTTGCACTTTTCTGAAGAAAGAAAAATACAAAACGCATTTTTATTATCGTTGCTCAATTGAAAAAACATCATAATACGATCCAATCGTTTTCATCTTTGTTATGAATAATGCAAAGTAGCGGAAAAGTGCATTTACAAATACTTCATTATCTAATATACTGAAAAAAACTCAAACAGTCCGAAAGGCAATATTGTTTTTCATTGAACCGGAGGATGGATATGATGCTATCAAATAAAAGAATTGTCATCATTGGAGCGAGCCGAGGAATCGGAGAAGCCATTGCCAAAGAATGTGCCAAAGAAGGCGCTCGCCTAACTCTCATCGGCAGAAAACAAGAAACGCTGGATGCCGTCGTATCCGAGCTAAAAGAAACAGGATATGATGCTTTTTCTCTCGTTTGGGATGTGGCAGATGTTACAAAAGGCCCGGAAATACTCGCAGAAGCTGCCAAGCGTATGGGAGGCATTGACATCGTCATACACAATGCCGGTGTGATTGACCATGAACCGCTTCTCCACGTAACCGAGGAAGCCTTTGATGCTTTGTTCGATGTAAACGTGAAAGGTGCTTATTTCAGCATTCAGTCCACAATCAACTATTATCTTGAAAAGAATGAAATCAATGAGCTCGGCGTCCGCGGCAAAATCATCGTCATCAGTTCCGAAACCGGCAACCAGCCCCATCCGAAACCGTACGGCGTTTCCAAGTGGGCTGTCATGGGTATGGTAAAAGGTTTTGCCAAGACCTTTTTCAAAGACGGCATTGTGATTTCGAATATAGCACCGGGGCCGACGGCAACAGAAATGATGAATATCTCGCAACGAACGACCGATGCTTTTCCGTCAGCCTTCACCCGGCTTGCACGGCCGGAAGAAATTGCTGATTTGGCAGTCTTTTTGGCATCCGACAAAGCCAATCGCATTGCCGGTCAGCCGATATATATCAATGGCGGTTTGAACTGGTAAAAAATCATTTCTCTCTTCCCTACCATATTATTGTAAAATTATTGAAAAAGCACCCAAAGAACATTTCAATCGAAAGTACTTCGGGTGCTTCGTATTAGGTTTTCGGATATTGATCATAGCGTTTTCGATATTCGCTTGGGGAGTAGCCGACTTCCTTTTTGAAAAGATGAGAAAAATGGTAGATACTCGAAAAGCCAAGACGTTCGGCAATTGTAGAAAAACTGTCTCGTGAGTAACGAATCAAGTCCTTGGCCTGCTGGATACGCTGCATATTGATATACTGAACGGGGGACAGCTTAAACGATTCCTTGAATGAGCGGCGAAAATGGGATTCGCTCATGTGCACGGATTCAGCGATTTCGGGTATCGACAACAAACCGTCGCCGAGATGCTTGTTGATATATCTCACCGCATCGTTCATTCGATTTCGGCTAATAGAAGAGAGATATGTCATACCGAAGGTAGTCAGAAACTCCGCATAGAGGGTATAAAGCAATGAAAGGCATTCTTCCCGAACCGTGGTGCTTTGCAACTGCCAAACCGAAAGCAACTTGCGGAAAAGCTTTTCAGCATTCTTTTCTTCGTTCACCGGCGATTTGGCGCAAAAGAAATCATTGCCGTCCGGTCGATAGAAATCGAAATTCACAATGATTACACGGTAGGTCTCGCTTTTTACCGTCATGGAATAGACTGCATTTCGAGCAAGATAGAAAAAGTCCCCGGTTTTTACATCGAGTGCCATTCCATCCAACTCGTAATGCGCACTCCCTTCCAGCGCATAGATAAAACCGTCTGTTTTTCTTCCGGTGGGACCGGATTTTGCAAATCCTCTTTGGATGACCGCACCGATGACACGATGAAACTTCTCGATCGTCGGACGGGCTTCCATCAGCGTTTCTTTCTGCATGCTATCACCTCCGCAACTCTATTTAATCAAAAATCGCATAAAAAAGCAATATTAAATCAAAATTTTGAGCGAAAAGCGCAAACGCGGACGTTTTAATCATTTACATATCAGCAACTGACCGATATACTAAAAATGAAAAAACTATTTTTGGGGTATTCAAGCAAAGCCATACAATCTTTTTCTTCCCCGAAAACAACAGAAGCAATACAGAAAGGGTATGACCAACAAATTGGTGTCATACAAGGTGAAAAAATGAACTTCTCAAGTGAAATCGAAGCAAAAATCTTTGAACGTACAGACGCTTTGCGTACGGCGTACCACAAGACCGATGTATTCAAAAAATGGCTCGGCTATCACAGAGTACGCCGTCAGAAACTATCTTTCATGCGTTCGTATGCCAACAACCCGCACAACGCATACACCACTCGTCTTCGCCGTGCATATGCCGAGGCTGATATTCTTCTCGAGATGCAGCCGGTCATCAATGACCATGAGCTGATTGTCGGTCTTCCCGATCATACGCCCCTTACCGCGCAGGAACAGGCAGAGTACGATGAACTCGAAAAGGTCATGCGCGCCGCTTCGGATACGACGGGTTTGACCAGAGGCCACATGGCGCTCGACTACGAAAAGCTTATCAAAGTGGGTGTAAACGGACTTATTAAGGAAGTAACCGAACGTCGTGCCGCACTCGATATCAACGAGCCCGAGAATCTGCCGAAGGATGAGTTCTATGAAGGTTGCCTCGTTGAATTGAACGCCCTCAACGACCTTGCAAAGCGTTACGGCGCATATGCCGCTGATTTGGCGGAAAAGACCGAAGACCCGAAGAGAGCCGAAGAGCTCCGTGCCATCGCCGAAAACTTCAAGGTTGTTCCGATGGAACCGGCTCAGACCTTTTGGCAGGGACTTCAGTGCATCCACTTCTTCAACTTCAACCTTTGGGAGCTCTATTACTTCGGCCGTGTCGACCGCTTCCTCGAACCGCTTTACACCGCGGACATCAAAGCCGGCCGCCTCACCTACGAGAAAGCCGTTGAGCTCTATGCTTGCTTTATGCTGCTGCCGGAAGCGTATCTGCTTCCGAACGTTGCTTGCGACGCCATGCTCGGCGGTCGCGATCACGAGGGCAACCAGGTCGAAAACGAAGTCACCTACGTCTGCCTCGATGCGATTCGTTTTGCACATTCCGCAAACGGTAAGGTCACCCTTGCCATCAACAAGGACACATCCGAAAAGCTTCTGCGTCGAGCCATTCAGACCAATGCTGCCGGCCTGACACAGCCGGCGCTCTTCAACGATGACCTAATCATTGATTCCTTTGTTCACTACGGTGTTCCGGCTGAAATTGCTCGTGACTATTGCAACACCGGATGTGCCGAAGTTACCCCCTGCGGTCATTCCGGCTGCTATGTGGTTGCTCCTTATCACAACTTGGTTGACCGTCTGCTGGAAACCATGCGCACGTCCCCCGAAGGTGAGACCGAAGCCGAGTTCCTTGCAAGATTTGAAAAAGACACACGCAAGGCGATCTTTGATGCCAACCTCGTGCTCAACCGCCGCCAGATGGAGCGTTCCCGCATCGGTTGTGATGTTCTCCGTGCTTCCTGCCTGGTTCACGACTGTCTCGAAACCGGCAAGTCCATCGACGAAGGCGGTGCATTCCTCAACCTGACCGAGCCGAACTTTGTCGGCTTCGGCAGCACGGTTGACTCGATTCGCGCACTCCGTGAGCTTGTCTTCTCCGGTGAGTATACCATGAAGGAAATGCTCGAGATTCTCGAGTCTGACTTTAAGGATAAGGAGGTGCTCCGTCAGCGCCTTATCAACAAGGTTCCGCACTTCGGAACCAACGAAGAAAGTACCGATGCCATCGCCGACGAACTTTCAAAAATGCTTGTTCGTTGCTGCAAAGGCATTTCGAACTTCCGCCGTAAAGATGCGCTTCTTCCCGGCGTCTTCTCCTATGTCGAACACTCCCGTTACGGCGCAAAGACCATCGCATCCCCCGACGGCAGACACGCCGGCTATCCGCTCTCTTCCGGTTCCAGCCCTGTTCAGGGTAAGGAAACGAAAGGCCCGACCGCGGCGCTTCTTTCCAACACCTCTTGGAGTCACTTTGACTACCTCGGCGGTGTCGCCATTAACCTCAAGTTCTCCCAGGGACAGATGAGCGATGAAAATGAGGACAAGATGCTCGACTTTATTCACGTTTTCCTCGAAAGAGGCGGCTATCAGATGCAGCTGAACTGCGTAGACAGAGAGACCTTGCTCGAAGCGCAGAAGCATCCCGAACAGTACTCGGATTTGCTCGTCCGCGTCGGCGGATTTGCTGCATATTTCTGCAAGCTTCCGAAATTGATGCAGCAGGAGATTATCGATCGTGACGCACACGATTTCCAGTAATAACGAAACAAACAATGAAATAACCGGAATCATTACGGGAACACAGCGTTTTTCGCTTCACGACGGTCCCGGAATTCGGACAATCGTTTTTCTCAAAGGATGTCCGCTCTCCTGTCTTTGGTGTCACAATCCTGAGACACAGAGCAAGTCCGTAGAGATTCTCTACGATTCCTCCAAATGTCTTGGGTGCGGCGCGTGTGTCACTACCTGTCCCGCCGGATGCCATACAATGATTGACGGTATGCACGACTATAACCGCACCGCCTGCTTGGCGTGCGGAAAATGCGCGGACGTATGCGCCTGTGCACTTGAAAAGTGCGGCATTCCAACTACCGTATCCGAAGCCATGAAACCCGTACTTGCCGACCGACCTTTCTACAAACGAGCCGGCGGCTTGACCGTCAGCGGCGGGGAACCGTTCTCTCAAC
>JAXFQY010000096.1:0-13405 GCA_034178705.1 Eubacteriales bacterium
TCTCCTGATTGGAACAGGACATTAACATAGCAATCCCTGCAAGAACCAGCAGGGGAAGCACGATCAAAATAGCTTTATTCCTTTTCGTCATTGCCTTTACCCCGAGTTTCCTTTTTGATACAGCGGCAAGCACCGCCAGCAGCAAGCCCTCCGCAATCCACGGCATCGCCGCCCGAAGAAAATTCCATAATCAGAAACTCTCCTTTCTTATCGCTTCTTATCGCTTCAAGAGGCTGCCCTTTTCCCGGAACAGCAGACCGTAGCTCTGCTCAACGTTTTCGGCAAAGCAGAAATGGCGCGGCGACCCAATGGGCAATACACGATGCTCCGCATGGTTGTTTCCTACCGCATCCCCATTTGAGAGCGGTTTTCTTTTTATGAACCATCATTTGTGTCCTCCGTAATTCTGCCGTCTGCGGTGACGGTCAGATACAGCTTTTCCGTATTGGCGTCAAAGGAGAATTCCCCGGTCGCCACTACGACTCCCTCTGCGTCTTTTGCGGTAATCGTAAAGGGAATCGGGCGATCCGCCTCCTTGGAGACGATCATGATATCGTTATCCATGAATAAGTATTCTCCACTGTCCATAGCTGTGTGATCCGCGTGGCTCCCGCCGCCGCTGAAGCCGTCGTAGAACATGGAGACGGAATACACATCGTTTCGTTCCAGCTTCACATACACGCCATACTGCTCCGACTGAGTAAGGAAGCCGGTCTGCGCATTCCAGACAGAGGTTTCGTTCATGCGGGTTTTCAGGATTACTTCGTTGATCTCACCCTTGACCGGGATCGTGATATCAAAAACTCCGGTCTCAAAAAAGCCAAATACGGCGCTGAACCGAAAACCCACATAGAGCTTGCTGTCCTGCTCCTTTGCATAGGAACCGCAGAATCCCTGTGGAAATGAGCCGGGGTAGAAACCTGTGATATGCACGGCTTTCTCGCTGACTTCCACAGAGGTGATACCTGCACCCTGACAGGCGCGGAAGCCGCCCAGCTTCCACCCATAGCGTCCGGCAAGAAAAATTGCCGTCAGGATCCCCGTAATAACCAGCAGCACAGTCAGTATTCTTTTCCCTGCTTTCATTCACGTTTTCTCCTGTGTTTGTTTTATCCCCACACCAGCACAATCCGCTACAGCGCCGCAAACAGGTTACTGCCCCTCTTTTTCAGCCAGAAGTAAAGTACGGCGCACACCGCCAGCGTTACCGCCCCGAAGCCGCTCATATATCCGACAAAGCCGAGCTTCCAGCCATTCATCAGCATAAAACCGGCACACAGCAAGGCGGTATATCCAAAACCGCTGAACAGGGCGATTGTCACTGGGGCACTCTGCTTTATGGGCGTGATTTCGCTTGTCCAGTTCAGGTTTGGCATTTTCAGCCCTAAAAACAGCCCGAACAGTGCGGAAAACAACACATATGACATCGGAACGAGAACCGTCAAAAACAGCTCTAAGGGTGTGTAAGGATAGATAAAAGCGATACAGGCCGTGCAGAACAGCACGGGAATCCCCGTAAGAATCAGCTGCATACCGAGCTTTGCCCGCAGTACCTGCCACGGCGTTACCGGCAAAGACTGCATAAGCCACAGGCTCTTGCCCTCAAGCGAGACCGAGGGCGCCGCCATATCGTTCATGGAAGCAAGCATACATACCGCCGCGCAGAGCAGTACAGGAGTAGAGCCAGTCCGTGCACCGAACACCTCGTTGAATACCGAAATCACGGCTCCCCCCTGCCAAAGAAGCAGTACGCCGCCAATTGGAAGCAGCAGAATACCCAGACCGCAGTTGAGCATATAGTTGGGGCTGGAAGTAAACCGCCCGAATTCCTTTGCCAAAAGTGCCGCTGCCATGCTTTTCTGCTTCATTGCACTTTCTTTATATGCCTTCTTGGCGGTCTGCCCCGAAGACGTCGCTATTTTCAGGAAGCTGCGGGAAATGAGCGCCCACATCAGCGCAAAAAGAGCCAGTATTACTGCCGATACAACTGCCATTGCAAACGCGTCACCGGCGCCAACCCTGCCGAACAGGTAGAGCGGATATGCCGCACCCTTGATTTTCTCGCCGTAAACAGCGGCGTTTGCAAGCAAATCCTGAATCAGCGTTTGGGCTTTGAAATAGAAGAAATAGTATCCGCCGATAAACGCCAAAGAAATCACAACCGTGATAAAACTCTTGTTTTTCAGCTTCAGGCTGATTTTGGCCACCACCCAACCCAAAGCGCAGGAAAGCGTCAGAACAAAAACGGAAATCAGCAGCATCAGAAGCAGACCGCCAAAAATCACGCCGGCTGACACCGATACAGTGATCCAATAAACAATGACCGCCGGAAGAATAACAACCAGCGAATACATAAGTCCCATGAGATAGACGCTAAGCAATCTGGACGCCATTATCACATTGACCGGGATCGGCAGCGACAGCAGAAGGTCATTGTCTTTCGACAAATACAAGGAAGAATAGGTATTAAACACGCTGCCGAAAACGCCCAGCAGCACAGCCAGCAGTCCCATCAGCGCAAAGTACAGCCAGTCCATGCCGGCAGCTACCAGCGCTCCGCATATTGACAAAGAGAGAAAGGTAAACATACCGCCCAGCAGACCGATCATGATCCCCAAAAACAGGACGATGTATGCCGCTGTTGCCGCTTTGGAGCGGGACTTGTTCTTCTTGGCATCGTAGAAGTAACCGCGGAATATCTCTGTCATCTGTTTTTTCAAAAGAATGCTCAGCATGATTCTCCCTCCAGTTCGAGGAATACTTCCTCCAGAGAATCGTCGCCCTTGACCTCCTCCATCGTACCGGAGCGGACGAGCTTTCCTCCCTTGATAATCGCCACCTTATCACAGAGTTTTTCCGCCACCTCAAGAACATGGGTGGAAAAGAAGATGGCTCCTCCTGCGTCACAGACGTCGCGCATCATGCCCTTGAGCAGATGAGAGGCCTTGGGATCAAGACCCACAAAGGGTTCGTCCATGATGATAAGCTTCGGCTGGTGCAACCAAGCCGCAATGATAGCCAGCTTCTGCTTCATCCCGTGGGAATAGGCGGCGATGGGTTGTGCCAAATCCGATGTCAGCTCAAAAAGATCGGCGTATTTGCGGATACGTGTCTGCCGGTCTGCGGCAGAGACTCCGAATACATCCGCAATGAAATTGAGATATTTTATACCGGTCATATAGTCATACAGGTCCGGGTTATCGGGGATATAGGCGATGTCTCGTTTGCAGGCGAGCGGAACAGTACGGACAGATTTCCCGTCAATCAAAATCTCTCCCGCATCAAACTGCAGAATCCCCACCACAGCTTTCAGCGTTGTGGTTTTCCCCGCTCCGTTGTGACCGATGAAGCCATAGATCTCGCCGGGCTTGATATGTAAGTTCAGATCGTCCACAGCTTTTTTCTCGCCGTAGGTTTTTGTCAGATGTTCGATTTTAAGCATTTTACTTTCCTCCGATTTGTTTTTTCTTTTTCCATGGGCGACCGCTTTTGTGCCAGCCGTTCTTTTCCCAATAGCCATAGTCCGGCTCCATGGGCGGGAAATGCTTGTGGGCAAAGCGCATCAAATAAAACCACTTTTTTGCCCGGCCGTTGCACCCACGCTTGCCTGCGTTTTTCTGTATCCGGTGTGCCAGACGACCTGTCTTTTTGCGGATGCTCCGCAGGATTCTGTTCGGTATCTCATCAGGCTTCAGCGCCTGTACGCCAAAGCCCAGCTTATATACTTTGCGGATCCCCCACATTTCCAGACTGTCAGCCAGATCCTGCACGGTGCTTTTCATTCCTCCGCCGGCAGCAGTGGATATGGCAACTGCCTGCTTTCCGCTCATTTCCGGCAAAGGCCGGTGAACAACCCACCAGGTGCCGAAGTGATCGAGAAAGCTCATCATTTGACCGGTGGCATGGTACACATACACCGGGCTTTCCAGTATCAGCAAGTCAGCATCCAGAATTGCCGTCACAAGCGGCTCCAGTTCTTTGTACTGCGGGCAGTTGGATAATTCCGTTTTGAAACAGGTATAACAGCCAAGGCAGGACCTGTTAAAATCCCGCGGCAGGAAAAACTCCCGGATGTCCCCGCCAACCTTATTGGCAAGCTCCCTTGCCACCATACAAGTGTTTCCTTCATGGCTCTGTCCATGAATAATCAAAATTTTCATCATTGCAAACCTCTCTTCGGAGTTTGTTCAATATCGGTAGCAGTTTACACCCTATATTGTACAAGAGTATTCCAAATTTATATAGGTGGTTTTTATATCTATATGTGTCGCTTTTTTAGGTGCGCGGATGTATCACATCGCCTGCCGGCTTTCTTGTCCTAATCCTTATAGCTGCTGCCGGAAACAGAAAATCCCAAAACAGTCGTTCTTTTTCCCCATCGATCCATGCAATCTTGTCTTCTTCATTCATATTCTTAAATTCCTTTCAACACCTGCCAGAGAAAGGTTGCCAACAGCGCAAGGACCAATAGGGGGATCGCAAGAACGGCCAAACCTGCCACAAACAGCACGATCAGCAGCGCGGGAATTCCCATCACAAAAAGAACTCCTTTCGTGATTCCCCATGCGGCTTTGAACGCAAAATGAGCAAGCTTTACCGCAAACACGATGATGCCGATCACAAACAGCGTGATCATATGAAATCCTTTCATTTCATTAAATACGTCCTATCGTTCGGTAGGATATAGCTTAAAAGGAAGCAGCGATGCATATGGGAGTTTATCCTGTGCTGCAAACTGGAATTTATCTGCCAGACAACTTATTTCGTCCCCTAATTTCTTTTTCACAAGCAACAGGTCTCTGACGTTTTAACTCGGCATGATATTTTCTACATTCGTCGCATTTTCCATAACGTTCACACTTTTTCTTTTTACATGGGCAATTCTCATTTATCATCATTCTTGACCTCCGCAAATGCCGATTGATACATCAAAAACGCTCAATTCAGCTTCCGAAAAACAACCGTCTGCTCTTTCATCGAGATTTTGCCGACCTGATACCCATAGTTCATCAATTCCTTTTTATATGTCAGAAAGGAATGGTCGATGGGAAACCCGACGATCTGCTCGATTTCGGCAAAGGTCAACTTGAAGCTGTCCGTGCCGTTTTCCTCGATCCACACCCACAAAGCATCGTACTTACTCATAAAATCACCGAGCCTCCGGCTGATAGACCCTGAAAAACTGCTGAATGTGTCTGCTTACCAGTTCCATGACCTCCGGCTCCCGATCCGGTTCCCGGTCACAGAGGTTGATCCACGCAGAAATCGGCAGACAAAGCTGCGCCGCCATGATTTCCGGATCCTCTTCTGCCAGCACACCCTGACGGATCAGCTGCTTCACAAGTCCGGTGAAATACCCCAGTACATCGGAATAATTCTGCTTAGTCTGCAGCTTCGCCAGCTCCGGATTTTGGAACTGTTCGATCACCAACATTTTTCGGCCCTTGCTGATAAAGGGATCATGGAGGATATATCGAATCTGTCCTTCAATCATCTGCACGGCCTCGTCCAGGGTCAGAGGCAGATGATCGCTCTCTTTCTCCCAATCCGTTCTGGCAAAAATAGAATGCGACGCATACTGTTCCAGCACTTCTTTCACCAAAGCATCCAAAATGGCCTGTTTATTTTCAAAATGGCTGTAAAGCGATGCCTTCCGAATGCCAACGGCGTTTGCAATTTGGGAAATAGAGGTGGCTTCAAATCCCTGTACGGAGAACAGCTCCAACGATACTTCCAAAATCTCCTGTTTTGTGTTTCCTCGATCCATGACGGAATCTCCTTTACTGCAATAAAAATCTCACTCCGCTGTACGGCAACGACTATATTATAACTAACTATCGTTCGGTTGTCAATAGTAAAAAATCTTTCTTTGAAATGCCTGGGCAGGACATTTTAAGTAGGTAAATCAATCCTCTCGCCGCAGACAGATAACCTAATTGATAATACCAAAGATTGAAATGCTTTCCACATGCTCTGCCATTCTCTCATCGTCACGAGCTTTCCTCCTGAATGTGTTTAGGAAACAAAAAAGACCACAAGGGGTGCCTTCCATAAAGCAGATTTGACCGACAACATCGTAGGGCGATGCCTTGGTGCCGCCGCTACAAACAGCATAAATTTAATAAAACGGCGGGAGATGAACCCCCGCCCTACGACAAAAGGAGTACGGACGATTTGTTCGTACTCTTTTTCGCACGCCTTGCTCTGTAATGCATAGTGTGTTACACTTTAGGTGTACTGTCGGGCGGTAATGAGCCTCCTTTGTGTAAAGGGAGGTGGCTCGCGTAAGCGAGACGGAGGAATTGTAAAAGTAAAAACTTCATCGTAAAACAATCCCTCAGTCACCCACGGTGACAGCTCCCTTTACACAAGGGAGCCTTTGGTTTGTGCGTCCCGAAAGTTCGTCTGCTTTTCCTGACAAGCACTGCTTTTGTGGGCACAAAAGCAAAGCCCCGCGCAAGGCGGGGCAAAAATTATAAGGTAAAAAGAGCATTGAAATCTTCACGGCCTCGGAGAGCATCGAAGTCTTTCCAAGTCAGGTATTCCTTGAAATCCTCTGTCAAGGTTGATGTTCCGCTCCAAGTAACATCATTTGAGTCATGAGACAATTTATTGAATATGGAGCATGTATAGGGAAGCGCTTTTTCTTTTCCTTCTTGATACATTTTTTCAAACTCAACAGCGTGGTGATGAGACTTTTTTAATACACGAATCGCTTCATCGTACTGATTTTTTATCGTCAAACATTCTGCTTGCCAAATATAATTGTGCATAAGTGTATCGTGAAACCACAAATAATTTCCGTCGTCAACAATAGTTTTTATTATTGTTTCGGCTGCTTTTATTGCAGCAAGGTCTCTGTGTCCGAATTCTAATTCAAAGATCAGATCTTTCATTTTTCTGAAAATCATGTTCTGCCTATGCTTTTCCCATTCCTCTCCTGTCAGGCACCATTTTAATAGTTCGTCCGCATCAGGATGTTGTTTGGCATAAGATACGGCCTCGTCTCTTCTTCCAATATCGGGTAGAGTCATAACGATTCCGTAAATTGCATCATTCTTGACATCATTATCTGTGCAATCTTCTATTATCATTTCATAGTATTTTACGGCATTTTGAAAATGCTCCTTTTGATCGTCTGAATGTCTTACACAATTATGAATTGCATAAGATGCTTCCGCATCTGCAAGCCACATCAGATAATCAAAATTTCCGGGATATTCAGAAACTGCGGCTTTTGATATTTCATATCTCTTTTCGGTGTCTCCTGTATTCCACGTTTCCTGCCATATTTTCAGTAATTCTTCTTGTCGTTCATCAACATCATTAGAAATACCAAAAAGTTCATCTGTTGTAACGTCAAGCAATCTTGCCAATGGCACTATCGCAGAAAGGTCGGGAGACGCCGCACCCGTTTCCCATTTTGAAACCGCTTGAAATGACACATGAAGATATTCCGCAAGTTTTTCCTGTGTCATATCCTTTTTCTTTCTTAGTTCTTTTATTTTTATTCCAATGTGAGCCATAAATTAGTCTCCTTGTGAAAAGATAAGCGAGCTCTGCTTTCACTAATATTATATCATAAAATCAAAAGCAATCAATAACTTGTTTTTTGATGATAATTCAACTACCGTTCGAGTTTTGACATAAAATTGGCGCACCTGCTTTATCGCAGGTGCGCCAATTGTAGTCTTTTTGTGAGTTTCCTTTTTGGTTGAAGGAAGTGGGATAATCCAACCATTCTGAACCTTGAATATATTGAAGATTCTGCCGACAAAATCACGCTTACCGCTTCACTTTTAGATAATTACAGGATAAGAATACAACTGCGATTCCTGCAAATGATCGACCAACATCCGAAAACTAAATACATCCTATAAAGTCGTCTATCGTATAAACCGTCGACACTACCGTGTGTGCATCCTTACCGAGAATCTCATCGTCAGGGTAAGCGGCATCTATGCCCAATGATTGCAATTTCAATAAATACTTCGCCGCATCCTCCGTGCGTTTAAAGGACTTTTCCATGGTAGAAGGAAACGTCATCGGACAATGGTAGCCATTGGCCTTAACCGCCTCCACGATATTCCTTTTTATATCCGACAAAAGTTCTTCGTTGCTGCGAAAGATCGCCTCATTACGCGCAATTTCCTTCTTTGTCACTACCGTCACAATCCCCGGTGCCGCTCTCCCGGCTTGCGCGCACGCGATGTCTCCCCCCGCGAAAAAGCAGGATGGGATCCCGTATGACGCGGCAATGTATGCGTCCATATCGAACTCTCCGATATATCTGCCGTTCAATTTATAATACTGCACGACCTTACTGTTCATGGTGTGCGCTAAAACGCCCCCCAGCGTTCCTTCCATCGCGTGATAACCGAAGTAGCAAATGCAGTCGTATTCCCCGTTGGCAAAGCGCATGCGCGGGAATTTGGGATCATATGAGATGAGTGCAATCCGGCTATCTAAGGAGGCAGCATCAACATTATTTCCGCCGCCGTGATTATCCCACAGCCCGACCTTTTCGACCCCCGCCTCAAAAAGCGCCTCTGCGGCGGCGTTGACCTCTGACACCGCTTGCCTTCTTGCAATATCCCATTGCTCGGTATCACGCCGGAGCCCCATATAAGGCTCACCTGCCACGTTGTTGACGCCTTCAAGATCTAACGCAATCAATACCCGTTTGTACATACTGTCCGCTTCCTTTTTGTTTTTTTATTATAACTAATAAGCATCGGGAAGTCAAGCAAAATTCAACCTTCAAGGCACATGAGTCTGTGGCTCTGTATCAGAAGAAGCGATCGCCTTCAGCATACAATTGTCTTTCCTTTTTCATCTGTATGTCTCCGCTCTCATTCCTCCTGTCTTTGTGTATCAGAAAAGGGGAAACTGTCGCAGGTTCAATTCAATTCGGTTCGGGGAAGCAACAAAGGGGCAAAAAAGCACCCCCTTAAAAACCAAAAAAATCTTGGAAAACAAGGCTTTTTGGCACAGGTTGTGTTTTGACCTATGAGGATGGCACGCTCTTACGAAATCGATCTATCTTTATCACATAAGATAGTTGAGATAATGGCAGTTAAGCCACCCGGAACAAGGATAAGAATAATATCAATCGGTGCAAGTACGATTCCGGGAATTCCATTGAAAAAGAACCCGTTTCCAAAGCGATAAAGATGTCCGCTGAGCAATATCATTTCGCCGATGTACATAATCAAAGTAACAATTGAAGCAACCGCACAAGGAAGTACAACCGAAAGTGCTTTGTTCTTGTTAAGAGTGAACGACGTAACATAAACACCCATTGTCACCCCGAAAAGCACAAAGAAAACACTCATCAGCACGGCTGACAACGCGGAAACCGTAATGTCGCCATTTCGGTAAAATGCGGTGAAGCAAGCCCAAATGCACATTCCGAGAAAGGCACCGCTTGCAACCGATTGTATGATCAGCGACTTGCGGCGGCTGTTATCCCCGGTCTGAATCATCTTAGCAAAGCCGTAAAAGCAATTCAGAATCGAAATGATCAGAACGACAGAAATGATGTAAAAATGGAGTTTGAATGCAGGGCTGTATTCGCCCATCAGGACATCTACTTCCGTCCACGTCCGTTCTTTAAAAGAATTCGGAGGAATGTAACACATATACATTTGCCAATCTTCAAGCGTTGAGAAAACTCCCGTTACCGTTCTTGTAACGGTTACCATTCTCTCAAGCAAAACTTCCGATGCGAAAAAAATCGAAACTGAAATTGCCGATCCGCCAAAAAGCGCATATTTTTTGAAATCTTTTAGCAGAAGCGGGAGTAACGACACTCCGACAATCAAGGACACCGCGATCGGCGTATACGGGATGATATATTTAGGATAATTTTCTGCATATACCGTGCCGAAACGAATCATATCAGAAACGACCGATATACCCATATAAATGGGATAAAAGGAAGCGAGAAGTACAGCCAAAACAGAAAACAGATAAAAATTTCTGAACAGTTTGTTTTTCATTTGGTTATATCCCCTTTCACGATGCGTTGGTAAGAAGCATGCAAGCGATAGCAATCATCAGAGCCAAAAAAGCAAGGATAGAAATGGTGGAAAGCTTTCGATAAGATAGAATATTTTCGATTCTGGTGCGAATATTTGCGCCGCCAAAGGCTGCGGCAAACACATTGGTTTTTTCTACGGTTGAAAGCAATGTGTGTGCATATTCTTTCTTTTGGGCTTCGTTACATTTTGAAAGCACGGTTTCATCACAAGCAAGCTCGATATCCGAGAACAATAATTTTAAAAAGAGCCATGCAAAAGGGTTGAACCAATGAATACATACAAGGATTAACGCCACTATGCGAATACAATTATCCCCTCTTTTGATATGTGCATTTTCGTGCATCAGGATATAATCATAATCGTTTTGTCTATATTCACACGGAAGAATGATTTTGGGGGATATCATACCGTAAACCGATGGCATCGTTATCTTGTCTGACAGATAAATATTATCCTTCATAAAGCGAGCATCTTGAATTTCGCGTATTGTTACAAAATAAAGGATGGCAAATGCAAGTATCGCCGCTAAAACCACGATGATCCACAACAAAGACGCGATGCCGAACAATTTTTCAAGAAGATTTTCCTTGTATGTAATGGGAAAATAGCGATTTGCTCCCATTACGTAATTCGTCATCGTAAATGCAGAAGCATCACCTATTTCATATACGGCAACCGTTTTCGTAGTAAATTTGGATATCAATGCCATGATACCATACTTGCTTGAAATACCAACAGGAATGCACATTCTGATAAAAGGAATCAACCAAAGCCAAATAAAAATTCGACGCGGGATTCTTTTGACAAGACGAATCAGCAATATTGGTATTCCGCAAATTGTTGCCGCAATACTCATGTTGAATATCCAATAGAATATTTCACCAAGCATAAGTTACCTCTTATCGATCAACTTTCGAAGTTCGTCTATCTCGCTCTGTGTAAGCTTTTCATCTTCAAGGAGTGCAGAAAAAAGGGCTTTCTTCGATCCTCCGAAAAGTTTGTCAATCAGTCCTTGCGTTTCATTCTTACAAACATCATTTCTCGATATAAGAGACGAGCAAATAAAACCGGGATCTGTGCGCTTGATATAGCCCTTTGCTTCTATTTTTTTAATCACCGTGTAGGTTGTGTTCTTGTTCCACACATATTCCTTTTCGGCAAGTATACTTAATTCCTTTGCACTGATCGGCTCGTGCGCCCAAATCAACTCCATTACCTTGAATTCGCTATCAAACAATTTTTGAGTCATTGCCAAGCCTCCAGACTATTACTATAGTATATACTATAGCAATAGTCCGGGTTTGTCAATAGGTTTTTCATTTTTGTTAGTTCAAATTCTTTCGATCGTTTAAAGTCTGTATGAAATTCGGGAAAAGTGCGTTTTCGGCAGTTTGAATCCTTTCGGTCGTCGAAATAGCGAAAATAGATCTATGGAAATTCGAAAAAAGATAGAGTCGAAAAAAGCGGAGAAATCTCTCGAAATCTCCGCTTCTTTCGCACTTTAGTGCTGTTTTCATCGTGCAGGTCGTTTTTGACCGAAGCACCCACTACCCCTTGACGATGATGAGCGCGAAAGTTGACTAGAGTCTGTTGTGTCTTCGCGCCACGCATTGCGAACGAAACTATGTATTTTATAAGGAGCAATTAAGCAGCTCTAAATTTTCTGCCTTAGGATAAAACTCTTTGAACTTTTCAGGCAAAGCAAAATCTTTTGTAAATATGAAAGTGTATGATGCATCGAATGCAACAATTTCAATTTTTGATAATGGATGTTGCATGGTAAGCGGATTCTTCCAAAATCCGGGGTACATATCGTTTTCGGGAAGCTTGTATTTTAGTATATCTTCGTTAGATATGCACGGGTCAAATGCCGAAAATGTTCCCCAAATCCATTGGAAATCTTCTTTGTTGACTAAATCAGTCAGTTCTTTTCCTGTCAATATACAGTATTCATTTTCCAACATTTTTTGAATATCCTTATCGAATGGATAGCACTCCGGATAAGAGATTAGCCATTTGTAATTTAACTGAATATTATCAATGGAATCAAAAAGCTTTTTGAGATAAGTGTAATATTTTTCTCCTTTTTGAATAATCGTTCCGTAAACCATACTGCCACTACCTTTTTTGTTTTATTTTACCACATTTTTGTAAACATTTCAAACGTTTTCGCATCCAAATCACGCCACAGACGGGTCCGTTTGCGCGAAGTTCAATAAAAAAATGCTTTTCGCCAAAGCGAAAAGCTACCTTACCTATTCACTATTACCTATAACCTTGCCAAAAATCTCCTCAGACGGATTTAGTGAAAAGTGAAAAGTGAAGAGTGAAAAAGTAAAAATCTCCCCGAACTTCGTCCGAGGAGATTTTTGGCACACTCTTACAAAATCGATCCGTACCACAAGTTTTTTCGAAATCGATCCATGTTTCAAAGTCAGCGAATAGACTTATCCCTTGGTGATGATAGGAGCCTCACTTGACCGTTGTCTTCCTGTTGCTTCAGCGCCTGCTTGAAAACGAGACTTATTTACCTTATAATTCCAATTCCAAATATCTGTCATTCTCTGAGTCAACAAAATCCGGAACAATCATTTCTGCATCCTTGCACCCTACCGAAAAATAAAAAGCGATTGTTTCTTCAGATGGAATTGCCGATATAAACAGTTTTTTCGCATTGATAGTCAATGCTTCTTTTCTTGCTTTTTGAAGTAATGTTTTTCCGATTCCCACTCGCTTAAAAGCATCATCTACAAAAAGCATTGTCAAATTTGCATACCTGTCAATTATTTTTCCATCTACACAGATAAAACCAACAATCTGATCATTCTGAAAAGCACCTATTGCAAAACCGCCGCCTGCAATTTGTTTTTTGAGGTATTCCGCTATCCAAATTCGCTTTTCGGCAGACCAAGAGCGTGAACCGTTGATATGTTCAAGCGACCAAACAAAGTTTTGTTTTACCCATTGTTGACTCCATTTTTGCTCGTGCTTAAAATCGGCAAAATAATTGGATGACAGTTCCTCTGTATATAACCGCCTGTATTCTATCATTTGTTCTCCTTTGCGGCGTTGATGGATGCGATCAGCATTCTGCGGATAGTGTCGCAATCATGCAGAAGTCTTTTTGCTATCTCTTCCGAAATAATATTCGCCTTTTGCGCCATTGTTATCACTTTTTCGTATATTCTATCATAAAGTCAATGAAATCGTGCTGCGCACGGTGAAATCCTCACTTTGTTCGGATGAAATCTTCGGCGTACCGCCTCAGATGAAATTAAATCCGCCGCGTCCTTCTCCCCGCGAAGCGGGATTTCATCGCGAAGCGATTTCATCCACCAAAGGTGGATTTCTTCCGCCAGCGG
>JAXFQY010000014.1:0-4951 GCA_034178705.1 Eubacteriales bacterium
AAAAGAGAGTAACAGAAAACCGCGGTCGCTCCGACCGCGGTTTTCCCCTTTGTTATTGATGAACGCTCTTTATAACGATGTAAAAATTTCTCTTGCCAAGCTTCTCTTTTAAGAGAAGCGGAGAGAAAACCGAAAAAGACAGTAACAGAAAACCGCGGTCGCTGCGACCGCGGTTTTCACCTTTGTTATCGATGAAAGCTCTTTGTAACGATGTGAAAATTTCTCTTGCCAAGCTTCTCTTTTAAGAGAAGCGGGGTTCAGACCATCAGAGGGAAGGAGAAAAGCGCGCGGCGCACGCGGAGATAGATTCTGGCTTCCTCTTCAAGCGGGAGAGGATCATGTCCTTTGCCGCATTCCAGTTGAAAGGCCGGGCGGTCATATTGCTCGATAAACCATTCGAGCAGAGAGCCGTATGCCGCTGTGCCGGAAGGGGCGGTAAGCTTGTATCCTGTGATTGCTGCCATTTGGGAGGCGATGGTGCGCGCTCCCACCGGTGTCGAACTCAATGAGGAAAAACGGATTTGTTCCCCCTGTGTTCGGAGATTCAGAAGGGAACGAAAACCGTGACTGCGGAGATAGGCGGCAACGGCCCCGGTTTCCGGTTCGGATTCCGGACAGGTTCCGCTGTATTTTGCGGCGCATCCTCCGGTAATTCCGTTTTCCTGTTCGCTGTTTTTGTGTTCCATCCACAGGGCATCATAATTGTAATCAATATCGACACCGCGCGCATTCGCCTGCCAACGGGTGAAGTCGGTACTTCCTTCGTTCATCCGCAAAAGGCGTTCTGCAAGAGGATTGTCTTTTTCGATTCCGTGGAGGGAAAGCTCCGCACCGTCGATATTCAGAAGGGGAATGACGATCAGACGCTTGCAGGACAAAATATACCTCGTGTCGCAACCGTAGAGTTTCCGTCCGGTTTCGAACGCCTCGCAAAGCTCGTACAGAAAACGGATCAGCACCAATCCGGTCAGCCATTCCGAGCCGTGCTGACCGCTCAGATACAGCAGCTCGGTATTTCCGTTTCCGAGAACAGCGGCGGGGATCCGCCTGCCGAGAATCGTTTCTCCGATGTATTCTACTCCGAAAAACGGATAATGGTCGCAAAGCTCCTGCAGGTATTCTGTTAATGCGCCGCTGTCGAGCTGATGCGGCGTATAGATCGGTCTGTCCAACTTTCTGCTCCTTTCGGGATTTACTGTTTCCATGTATATTCCGTTTTCCGAAAAACTTTCCCGTTTTCTCTTCCGTTTTTGATCGATCTGTGTTAAAATATAAAAAATCTGTTTAAGGAACGGAAAATGGATGCATTGAAATCCCCTGCTCAGGGCAGGAAAGGGAGAGCGGAGCGGCGTATTACTCTGTTTACTTTTTTGTTTGTCTATGCTCTCAGTATTTTGAACAATACCCTTTTGGCTTTGCTGTTGGATACGGTACGTTCGGATGTTGCGCTTTCCTCAACTGCTTTACCGTATCTGATTTTTTATCTCAGAATTGTTCTTTCTGCTGTCTGGCTTTATGTCGGGGCTGCAGCTGTTGCGCGCGCCGTGTGTCTGCGCCGTATGGCCGCTTTTCTTGTTTCTGCTTTTCTTTTGTTCGGCGCCATGGAGCTCACCGATTTTCTTCCGATTTTAGTTGCCGCCGTGCAGTACGACTCGCAGTCGCTCGGTTCTCTGATTACCTCCAATTTCTCCGGGCTTCTTGTCAATACTCTGTTCTATTTGCTGCGGGTGATGTTTGCGGCGGCAGCAGGACTTTGCGCGCCGTGGCTTGCATCAAAAAGCAAAAAAAAGAGGGATCCCGTTCGCATTGCAACGGCCGTTTCTGCTCTGGCTCTGACATTGCTTCCGGTCATTATCGATGTTTTCGGTAGCCTGATTCCTTTTTTGAGCTCCGCCGGAATCAATCAAATCCGTGCGGAATTGTGGAAGCTGATTCTGGAATATGTTCTATCTTTCGTGTTCGGGCTTCTTGGCTATGCCGCCGCGTGGGTGTATCTGGAGTTGATTGCAAAGAAATCCCGGGGCAAAATTGATTAGTCAATGGGATGCCGAACGGGAAGTGCATCCCGATTGACGGATTGATAAAGAATTATTGAAGGATCGGTTTTTTCTCAAAAAGGTTCCGGCACGTTACGCCAAAAGCAGCGTAACGCGCCGGAATTCTTATTATGCTTTCCTGCTGAGATCGGAGCGCCGGATTTTATACAGCTCCTCCGTTGCCAGACGGGCTTTGGCAACCGGAATGTTTTCGGAAGGGAAGCAATAGTAAAGCCGATGTCTGTCGCCGATGCAGATGACATCTCCCAGTTCGTACCAGTAATAGTCCGCATAGAGACCATAGGATACGAGCGGTGATTGCTCATATCGGAGTGCCCCTTGGCAGCCTTCAAGCAGGAAGCCGTCCGCTGTATGGCGCAACTGACCTTCCCCGACCATATATATTGCTTTGTAGTCTGCCATAATTCCGATTTTCACAGGACAACTAAGGAGATAGCTGCCTGCTTCCAACTCCTTCCGGACCTCCTCCCGTTCCCAAGCGTACCAGTCCGGAATATGGTCAAAGCCTCCGTTCCCATTAAGAGATTTCAGAACGCCGAACTCATCAAACTCCCACCGGGCGCCGCAGGATCGGCAGACAAACTCCGTGCCTTTTCCTTCGGTTACGCCTTCAGAGCAGCAACAGGGACATTTGTAGAGGATTCTCTCCAGTCCGTCAGCGCGGAATGGCTCGGAGACGCGAATGCCGTTTTCCCTTTGGCTTCGGAACGCGTCAAAGGAGAAGGCTGTGTCAAGTATGGCATCCAGCTCCGGTACGCTTTTCTCGCGGATTTCCTCCCGCGTCAACAGGCAGGATACATGGGCGGAAACCTTGACTTTCCGTTTCTGAAGACAGTTGTAGAGTGGATCGCGAAGAAATGCCCCTTCTGTTTTGATGAACAATACCGGAACATCAAGTTTCTTCAGACAATAGCCGAGTTTGCGTGGCAGCGGGGTTGCGCAGCCGTCGAAGGAG
Source organism: Eubacteriales bacterium (assembly GCA_034178705.1). GTDB lineage: Bacteria > Bacillota > Clostridia > Oscillospirales > CAG-272 > RUG12395. The sequence goes on from JAXFQY010000014.1 coordinate 3,013, forward strand.
TAGCTGGCTTCCGGATACATCAGAACGCTGCATTTCTTTTTGTGCAGAGCAAAGTTTATGTCCCGCAGGAGGGTGTAATCGCTGACAAATTTCTGTGTGGGAATGCACCCCAACTGTCGCATCAGCCATTCCTTTCCGACAAAGCCGTCGGAGGTGCAGACAATGGCAAGGGGATCGGGGTAAAATATCGTTTCGGCAATCTCCAGGTCAATAAAACTGGAATGATTCATCAGGATAAGGAAGGGACCGCTACCCGCTCTTTCGATTTCCTGCGTATAGGTGAAATCCGCATCCCGTAAATCCGATACGGACGCGAGTTTCAGCAGGGTGCGGAAAAAAAGGTTTGGGCGCCTCGGCGGTTTATGTTTGGGGGGATTCTTGGCAAGTACTTTATCAAGCGGCGCGTTCACGGTTTTGATTTTCATGGCGGCATCCTTTCCTTTTGATGACCTGATTTTATCATATTCTTCGGAGAGATGCAAGTAAACGGGAAAAATTCCGGGAATTTGCCGGAAAATGCGGGAATACTCTGTTTTTTTTCAGAAATCCTTGAAATCCGTAGAAGAGCGCGCTATAATAACAATAAAGAAGCGGAGTGCATACTGCACCGCCTCAAGGAACGAAAGAAGAAGGATGGATTATAACATGGGCAAGTTTGTTGTAAAAGAGACCAAAACCGGCATCAAGTTTGACCTTTGTGCCGGAAACGGCGAGGTGATCGCCACCTCCGAGGTTTATTCCGCGGAGAAAAGCTGCCTGAACGGAATTGAAAGCGTTCGTAAGAACTGCGTCGGTGCTGTTGAGGATCAGACGGTTGAGGGGTATGAGACTGTCAAGCATCCGAAGTTTGAGGTTTATACCGACAAGTCCGGCGAGTACCGTTTCCGCCTGAAGGCGACCAACGGGGAAGTGATTGCCGTATCTGAGGGCTACAAATCGAAGGCCAGCTGCCTCAACGGTATCGAGAGTGTCAAGAAGAACGCTCCCGATGCGAAAGTCGTCAAAGACGAGAAGAACGCATAAGTTCTCCCCGGTACTGAAAAATTTCTTGGCGGAGTTGGATTGCTCCGGATTGTGCGAACAGAAAAACCGGTGGTAGAGACCACTTCCATAAAAGCAACAAACTGACATCGCTTTTCGGGTGATGTCAGTTTTTTTGCGTTGGATACGCTCCCGGCTGCAGATACGCCGGTACTGTGGAAACTTGACGAGGGTTCGGTAGCTCCCAATTCCATTATAGGAACCTGCAAAGCAATACGCGAGTGTAACTGAATATATAGAATCACGACTACGGGCAAAGCCGGTAGTCATGATTCTATATAATTTCCTTGTTTTTTTGGTGCGTTTGCTTGAAAGCGGGGAGAGAAGTCGGTAAAAAACTTTATTTAGTGTTGACTTTAGCAAGGTAATGCGTTAAAATGCTAAAGTAATAAAGATTCAGGGGTGCGTAGAATATGCATAAGCTTGATAAAAAAAGAATGAGTCTCCTTTACAAGGCGGTGCTTTCGCTTAAAACCGAGGAGGAGTGCGCGGCGTTTTTTGAGGATGCCTGCACCGTTCAGGAAACCGAAGCAATAGCGCAAAGGGTTGAAGTCGCCTGCCTGCTTCATAAGGGCAAAAGCTATGTTGACATAAATAAAAGCGCGGGGGCAAGCACCGCGACAATTTGCCGCGTGAGCCGCTGCCTTAATTACGGAAGCGGAGGATATCAAACGGTAATTGAACGCTTGGAGGAAGAGAATGAGCTTTGACGAGAGTATTTTAAAGAGCGACGAAAGGGCGATATATGGGCTTAGAAGCCTCTACCGCAAGCACGGCTATACACAGTACAAAATGAGCAAGTTTGAGGAATACGATTTGTATTCCGAAAACAAGGATTTTTTGGTGTCTGACGGAGTTATAACCTTTAACGATACCAACGGCAAACTGTTAGCCCTGA
>JAXFQY010000035.1:0-7724 GCA_034178705.1 Eubacteriales bacterium
GATGAATACAATGACCTCATTGCGCATAGCTGGGGCATCTGCGGCGGCTGCACTTCTATGACCACCGCGAACTCCATGTGCATGATTGCCGAGGCGCTTGGCATGACGCTTCCGAACAACTCCACCATGTGTGCAACCTCCTCTGCAATCTACAAGTGCGCGTATGAGGCCGGTCTGCAGATTATGAATCTGGTTGACGAAGGCATCACCGCACGTCAGGTTATGTCGGTTGAAGCAATCAAGAACGCCATCAAGCTGGACATGGCTGTTGCCGCTTCCTCCAATCTGATTCTCCATATTCCCGCAATCGCGCATGAGTGCGGCTATACCGATATTCCGTGGTGGAAGTACTTCGATGAAGCTTCAAACAACATTCCGCTTCTTTCTCACCTTGCCCCGTCCGGTATGTATAATGTCAAGGACTTCGATATGGCAGGCGGTATGACGGCGATGCTGAAGAATTTGCTTCCGAAGCTTGACGGCAATGTCATGACCGTTACCGGGAAGACCCTCGCCGAAAATGTCAAAGATGCAAAGGTATGGAATGAAGATGTCATCCATTCTCTTGACAATCCCGTCATGACCGAGCCGGGCATCGGCGTTCTTTACGGTTCTCTTGCTCCGGAGGGTGCAATCGTCAAGATCGCAGCCGTTCCGTCCAATCTGATGTCCGGTTACAAGGGAAAGGCCCGTGTATTCGATTCTCTTGATGACGCGCTCGCCGCTCTCCGCGGTGGGAAAATCAACGAGGGCGATGCCTGTGTGATCCGCTTCCTCGGACTGAAGGGACGCTTCGGCACTACCGCCTTTACCTTCCAGGAAGAGTTGAAAGGTCATCCCGGTCTCTTCACCTCTTGCGCTGTCATTACCGACGGACGCTTCTCCGGCGGTTCCTCCGGACTCTCTGTCGGATATGTCTCTCCTGAGGCGGCACTCGGCGGGCCTCTCGGCATTGTTGAGGAAGGAGATACCATTGAAATCGACGTGCTGAAGCGCCGGATCGATCTCTGCATCACCGAAGATGAGATGAAAAAGCGTCTCGAAAAGTTCCACTTTGAATTCCCGGCAAACAATTATCCGAGATACCTCAACCTCTTTGTCAAGAATGTCGGTTCGATGGCAAAGGGTGGCATCTGGGAAGTTTGATTATGTCAAAAAACGTAAATGTCCGTTTTTTTGACGCGCTGGTCATCGGGTCCGGAATTTCCGGACTCGAGGCCGCGCGCCGTCTTGCCGAAAAAGAAGGCAGAGGAATCGCCGTTCTCGGAACCGGCGTCGGCGCATCTCCCTATGTGCACGGATTTAATATGCCTTTGCACCCGGATGACTCCCCGGCGCTTTTCCTGTCCGATACGCTTGAAAGCGGCAGAGGTCAATGCGACCCCGGGCTTGCCGAAGAGCTTTGCGGCAAAGCTTCCGAGCTCATTCCGGAGCTGCAGCGCCTCGGCATCACCTTTGATCGTGCGGAGGACGGCAGTTACTCCCTGTTGCGCCCGCTCGGAGCAAGCGTACCGCGGGTTGCAAGCTCGGGTAATCATACCGGTGTCAAGATCATGAATGCTCTGCATGCAGAGCTTGCCGGGAATCCAGCCGTTCACTTTTTTAATCAGATGCGCGCACTGCGTCTGATTTCGGACGGAAACCGAATCCGCGGCTGTGTTGCGGCAGACCTCGGCAGCAGGATTTTCACGGTATTTCTTGCGGATGTTACCGTGCTTGCCTGCGGCGGCTTCTGCAATATTTATCCCTTCTCTACCAACTCTCCCGACATCGGAGGAGACGGCATTGCCATGGCGTATTATGCCGGCGCTTCTCTTACCGATATGGAATTTATCCAGTTTGAACCGAGTGCAGCGGTTTATCCGCCTGAACTGCGCGGAAAAAGCGTCATTACCACCATGTATTACGAAGGCGCTGTTCTGCGCAATGCCCTTGGGGAGCGTTTCATGCTGAAGTACTCCGAAAAGGGTGAATGCGTCAACAAGGATGTCCAGGCGCGTTGCATTTTCCGGGAAATTGCAGAGGGACGCGGAACCGAAAACGGCGGTGTCTTCTTTGATGCAACCGGTGTCGGTCGGGAAAAACTCAACAGCCTTTATCCGTCCTATGTCAAGCGTTACGCGGACGTGGGTATTGATATTGCAGAAACCCCCTTTGAGATTGCTCCCGCACCGCATACCTCGCTCGGAGGTGTTGTCATTGCACCGGACTGCTCTGTGAAAGGGTTGTGCGGTCTTTATGCCTGCGGAGAGGTTACCGGAGGCCTTCACGGAGCCAACCGGGTCGGCGGCAACGCCGGTCTGGAGATTCAGGTATTCGGAAAGATTGCCGGAGAGAGCGCCGCGAACTATCTTGACACACATGAATCCACCGGATTTGAGCCTTACGGAGACACAGTAGACGCAATTGTGAACCGTGGGGGTGCTACGCCGGATGCGGGGCGTGTTGATGCAATCCGTGCCGAAATGCAGACTCTTCTCTCGGAAAAGCTGAACGTTCTTCGTGATGCCGACGGTTTGACCGAGGCGCGCGACAGTCTGACAGCCCTTCTCCGTGAAGTATGCACTTACACCTCCCTGCTCCCCTTTGAGGCGGCAGTAAAACTGCTCCGCTTGGAAAACGACCTCGTTGCCGCGCTTGCGCTTGCCAATGCGGCACTTCTCCGTGATGAAACCTGTGGCTGCCATGTCCGCACCGACTGTCCTGACGCGGATGAAAGCGGAAAGAAATACCGTATTCTTCTCTCGCGTGCTGCAGACGGCGGCATGAGCGTACGCCGCGCTCCCGTTTGATCGTTTTTCCTGTTTTACACATCATTTCATATTGAATTTGATAATTTTTCTGTTGAAAAGAGGAAATAATGAAAAAAGTAATTCTGAAAAAGAACCGTTACGTTGATTCCGTCTCCCTTATGGGTATCGGTGACAAGGTAAAGGCTCTGGGCGGCATTGAAAACGCAGAAGTTTCCATGGGCACGCCTGCAAACATCGAGGTTCTGGTTGACCTCGGCTATGATATTCCGGCAGATACCACGGCAAACGATCTGATGCTTGCCGTTACTGCCGACAGCGAGGAAAAGCTTGACGCGGCATTCAAGCTGATTGCCGACATCATCGACCACAAGAATTCCACGCCGGAAGGTGCCGCCGTCTACGCAAAGCTTTCTGAAATTGATCTGCACGAGGACGGTTATGATCTTGCCCAGATTTCTCTGCCGGGTGAATATGCGGCAGCGGAAGCCATGCGCGCCATTGAAATGGGACTGGATGTCTTTATCTTCAGTGACAACGTCTCTCTTGACGAAGAACTGAAGATCAAGAAATTCGGTGCAGAGCGCGGCAAGCTGGTCATGGGTCCGGATTGCGGCGTCGGTCTCATCAAAGGGGTTGCCCTTGCCGCAGGCTCTATCGTTCGCCGAGGCCCTGTGGGGATTGTCGGTGCATCCGGCTCCGGTGCGCAGGAGGTTTCCTGCCTTGTTGAAAAAATGGGATTGGGTGTTTCCGCGATCATCGGTACCGGTGGGCACGACCTTCTCCCGGAAATCGGCGGTATCACGATGCTTGCGGGCATGAAGCGCCTTGAGGCTGATCCGGATACCGAGCTGATCATCCTTGTTTCGAAGCTGGCCGACCTCACGGTTATGGACAAGATTCTCACGGAAGCAGATAAACTCCGCAAGCCCGTTGTAGCAATCTTCCTCGGCGGTGATGAAAACCTTTTCAAGGGGCACAAAGTTCACGGAACCTTCAGCTTGGAAGCTGCTGCAGAAAAGGCAGTCGAGCTGATTACCGGCAAGCCGCAGAAGCTCGGCTTCTCCGACGAGGAGATCGCGTCAATTGTTGACCGAGAAATCAAGAAATACTCTCCCGAGCAGAAGTATGTTCGCGGCCTTTTCTCCGGCGGTACTTTCACCGAAGAGGGTATGATCTATTACAGCCAACACAACAAGGGCATCAAGCTTTATTCCAACCTTGACACCAAGTATGCCGAGAAGCTTGCCGACCACAACGAAAGTATCGGTCACTGTATTCTCGACCTCGGCGCTGAGGACTTTACCGCTGAGGCTCCGCACCCGATTTTTGATCCCGCGCTGAAGCTCCGCCGTCTTGAAAAGGAGCTGAAGGATCCGAGCGTTGCCGTTGTTACGATGGACTTTATCACCGGCCCGGGCGTACACCTGGATCCGGTTCGTCCGTTCGCTGAGGCCTGCAAGAAGATCCTTGCCGAAAGAAAGGGCGCGATCACCTTTATCGCCAATATTTGCGGTTCTCTCGAGGATCCGCAGGACGTTCCGGCATGTGAAAAGATGCTTCGGGATGCCGGAGTCATTGTTACGGCAAGCAACTATCAGAGCACAAAGCTCGCAAGCGCGCTGATGAATGCGCTTGAGAACCGCTGAGGGAGGTTGAATCAACATGGAAGAGAAAGTATATTCCAGTGACCTGCGCGTCATCAACGTCGGTCTGCAGTTCTTTTACGACGCGCTTGTCTCCCAGAACGTGAAGGCAACGCAGCTTCAGTGGCGTCCTCCCTATAAGGAGAATGCAGAGGTGGCAGCCGCCTATGCAACAATCAGCACGCCGGATATTGAAGCAAAAATCAATGCCGCAAACGAGGAGGCCGTCAACTGCATCATCAATTCCGATCCCTACTGGGTAGATGTTTTGCCTGCGGGAGATGTGATTGAAGGTCTCGATGACTACACGATTATTCACTCCGGACCTCCGATCGATTATGATCACATGGTCATGCTGCACCGTCGCGGTCTTGTTTCCGCATGCCTCTTTGAGCATTGGGCAGACAACGAAGAAGATGCAATCAAGCTGATCAAGAGCGGAAAAATCAAGCTTCTCTCCGCGCTTGACACCAATACAGTCGGCGCCGGTACCGGTATCATTACCAAGAGTGTTGCCATGATCATCACGGAAGATCGCAGAACCGGCAAACGTGCCGCAACCTTCCCTGCCGAGGGTCCGAACCAAGGCGGCTTCTGCGGTTGGGGTCTGTACTCCAAAGAAATTGCCGACTATCTCCGGTTGATGCGGGAAGAGCTGCTCCCCCCGATGGCGGAAGTTGCCAAGAGAATGGGCGGGCTTTCCACGAAGCCGATTCTTGCGGAAAGCATGCAGATGGGTGATGAAAACCACACCCGCCAGACCGCATCCGACCTTCTCTTTGATAAGAAGGTCCTGCCCGAGCTCTTCCGTCTGGATCTCCCGAAGGAACAGCTTCTTAAGACCCTTGATTATATTGTGGAAACCCCGCGTTTCTTCCACTGCTTCGGTCAGGGCGCAAGCCGTGCTGCCATGCTCTCCGCAGTAGGAACTCCGTATTCCACCATGGTTACCGCAGTCTGCGGAAACGGCGTGGAATTCGGAATCAAGGTTGCGGGACTCGGAGATCAGTGGTTCACCGCTCCCGCTCCGATGATGAAGGGACGCTATACCTCCTCTAAATACACGGAGAAGGATCAGCTTCCGTGGATCGGAGACTCCTGCGTTGTTGAGTGCGCCGGCATGGGCGGTCTTGCTGCCGCTGCTTCCCCGATCGTCTGCAACCTCCGCGGAATGAAGCTCAAGGATGCAATCGGCCTCACCCGTGAGATGGAGAAAATCTGCATCACGCACAACCACAATTTCCCGATTCCGAACCTCGACTTTGACTTTCTTCCTGTCGGTATCGACATTCGCAAGGTTCTGGATACCGGCATCTGCCCGGCAATTCACGGCGGGATGTTCAACTACCAGGGCGGCCTGATCGGCGCCGGCGCAGCCCGCGTTCCGATGCTCTGCTTTGAAAAGGCAATGAAGGCATTTGCCGAGAAATACGGCACAAAGGCATAAAAACACATCGGAAAACCGCGCTTCGACGCGGTTTTCCGATATCAGGGGGCAATATGAAAAAAATTCGCAACGTTATTGTACTCAATCTCGGTTCCACCAGTTTCAAATTCAAACTCTTTGATTTCGGCGCCGGAGAAAAAGTTCTCGCAACCGGGGAGTTTGAAAACATCGGCAGTCCGATCGGAGCATACAGTGTTACTGCCGGCGGCAAGACAGTCAAAGGCGAAGCCACCTGTAAGGTGCACGGAGATGCCTTTGCGATTTGTCTTGATGCGCTGAAAGATGCCGGCGTAATCTCCTCATTGGATGAGCTCGACGCCGTCGGATACAAGGCAGTACACTGCGGCGCGCTGAAGGGGGCACAGCTTGTCAACGAGGAACTGATTTCAAAGCAGGAGAAGTTCATCTCCTTTGCGCCTGCGCACAACCCGATCTATATCAGCATGATGAAACAGGTGGCAGAGCGCTGGCCGTCGCTGAAGCAGGTCGCTTACTTTGAGACGAGTTTCCACGCCACCATTCCGGAAGAACGCGTCACCTACGGGGTTCCGCACGAATGGAAGGAACAATACGGCATCCGTCGCTACGGCTTCCACGGCTCCTCACACAGTTATATCGCCATGAAAATGCACGAGCTGGAGCCCGAAGCACACCGTGTGATTTCCATTCATCTCGGCGGCTCCTCCTCGATCTGCGCAATTAAGGACGGGGAGAGCATCGCATCCTCAATGGGTGCCACACCGCAGAGCGGACTGTTCCACAACAACCGTGTCGGTGATTTTGATGTTTTCTGCATTCCGGAGCTTGTCAGTGAATTCGGCTCACTTGATACCGTTATGAAGAAGCTTTCGAAAGAAAGCGGCTTTCTCGGTCTCTCCGGGGTCTCAAACGATCTTCGCGATGTCATTGACGCCGGCGAAAAGGGAGATAAAAACGCCCGCCTTGCCGTTGATGCGTTTTGTGACAATATCGTGGGCTATATCGGAATGTTTTCCGCTTATCTGGAAGGGTTGGACGCAATCGCCTTTACCGGCGGTATCGGACAGCACAGCTTTAAGGTACGTCGCGCGGTGCTTTCAAGGCTTGGCTGGCTCGGCGTCACAACCGATCCCGCGGAAGAGGAGCGCACGGAGGACGGCAGAATTTCCGCTGAGGACAGCCGCGTGAAAGTCTATGTTCTGAAAACGAATGAAGAGCTGATGGTTGCACGCAAAACCGTAGAATTTCTTGAAAAGTAAAACAGAAAAGCACTGCAACCTCCTTTTCCAGGATCATTTCCCGCAACTTCCGAAGCTCTCTGGCATTTACAGTCAGAGAGCTTTTTCTTTACTGCTTCCTGACATCCGCTATCATCCGTCACCGGTACGAATGACAAAAGAAATACCTGGCTTCTTCCTGCCTTTTCCTTGGACGATTGTTACTATTCCCGTCTTTTTCAAAGATTCTATTACCGCGATTGCACCTGGAGACAACACGCAGTTTTTCAGTCATAACCGCCGGAAAGCCGGTGGCATGCTCATCCCTGTAAGGGCATGTTACCGGCGGGGCTGAAAGCCCACCGAAACTTCCGGCATTTGCAAATTTGCCCCACCGCCCCGAAATGCCGCGGGATACGTTAGCCTCCCTTGTGAAAAGGGAGGTGGCACGGCATATGCCGTGCCGGAGGGATTGTCACTCTATGATCTCTCAAACACCCCCTCAAGCGTAATAGGCACCAACTTCCCTTACAGATGGGAGCCTCCGCTGCGGCGGGATTGCTCAACGGCAAAAACCTCAATGCCCGTCATACAAAAGCAGGGGCTTCGGCAATAACTATGCCGAAGCCCCTGCATCAAGCCTTATTCTGCTCTTCTGTCTCTGACAGAGAAATCACTTTCCCAT
>JAXFQY010000030.1:0-4354 GCA_034178705.1 Eubacteriales bacterium
CGGACAACTGAAAAAAGAGCCTCCTATGGTAGAATAAAAACATATCTACCATAGGAGGAAGTTTTGCCCCCAAAATGTCCCCAAAATCGCAAAATCCATTGACAAAAGAAAATAATCGTGATATAATGTCACAACGTTATAAGGAGTTATGTCCGTTAATTGAATAAGGGTTCGCAGTTTGGTTCTGCTTCACGCGGAATAGGGGGAAGTTCGGTGCAAATCCGTCGCAACCATCATTACCGTAATTGGGATCGATCCCATAAGTCGGAATACTCACCAAGCATCAATGCGAAGGTATGTGCTATCGCATAGCGCGAACGCACGAACGTTTTTGGATAGGAAAAGCGTAGCCGTTTCGTTGAGCAGGGGGTACTATGCCCATTTGCTGTGACAGAATAGCTACGCTTTTTATTGTTTTAACAGTAAAAAGCGTTTTTTGTATTTCGGAGGTCTTATGTCAGAGAGAAAATACAAAAAGGAAGATTGTAACATTCTTCTGCAGAATAAATATAAAGAATTGCAGGCGGAGGGGCTTTCCCGTTATCCCCAACGCTCGGATTTTGAAGAGCGCGAGGTCGTAGCGATCAAAGCATTCCTTGGTCCGTGGCCGCGCGCGCTTGAGTCTGCAGGCATCAAACCGCCGAGAGACAATGACCGGCAGCAGAGAAACAAGGAAAAGCGGGCAAGAGCCAAGAGGATGAGGATCGCCGTTTTGAAAAAAATGAAGTGTGAGCGCAAAAAGAGCGGAGGCAACCCACAATGACAGATTACGAAAGGAAAGAGATAGCCACTGGTGAAGGTTTCAATCAAGCGGAAAGCAGACGGACACGAGGGCTTTATGGTAGGGCACCAAGCGGTTTAACCCTGTGCAAGCCCTGCAAGCGGTGAGCCTTGCGCGTATCCCGACAGGACGTATTTTTGTATGTCGGCATACTGCATTTACGTGAAAAAGCTTGCCGAGGATTGCAATAGGAATTACGATTACAAGAATAAGATACTGCCGTTCTTTGGTAGGTATGTTTTTGATTCCGGTATTACCGCACCCTGACCGTGCGCTAATATACAATCGTGCGGATCGAAAAGTTGTAAACTGAATAGACAAAGGAAATTCGGTACGAATCCGAAACAACCCCCATTTCTGTGTTTGATCGGTAACAGAGATCATAAGTCAGAAACCTTTCCGTACAAAACAGAACACATCCTTGGGAGAGGAGCGTGTGTTCGGAGGCCGCTCATTTGGCGGTACTTTTCCGGCGCGCCCTTTTTTACTTTTGCCGGGTAAAAGGAAAGGAGGATAACATCCCAAACAGTCTCTCCGTTGGTATCCCCAAAAACAAGGAGCGAGAAGCTCGAACAAAAAGAAAGGAATTGTGTGATGAAAAAAATGACTAAATTACTTGCCGCACTTATGGTTGTCGTTTTACTGCTTTCAGCCGTTTCTTGCGGCACGGGCGATGCCCTGAACGAAACAGTTGACTCTCTCAAGGCATCCGTAGCGACACTACAGGCAGAAAACGAGGCGCTGAAGCGGCAGGCCATCGAGGCAAAGGAAAGCCTTGCAAATCAAAATGCAGCGTTGACGACACTGAAGGAAGGGCTGGAAGCAAAAATTGCGGATGCAGAAGCCCAGATCAAGGATGCCGAGGCAAAGCTCCAGGCTTTGGAGGCATTCATGAAAGGGCAATATCAGATCAGGGTTGTTGACCTGGACGGCGAGGTTCTTGTTGACGACACGATCAAGTGTACCGACTCGGCTTCTGTCACGGCGACATTGACTGAAAAATACAATATGGTTAGTTATCAGGGGGAATACGGTACGACGATCGTATCGATTGCGGGCTCCATTGTGGACGCCAATTATTACGTTTCCATCACCGAGAACGGAATCTACTCGTCGGTTGGCGTAGACGGACTCGTCATTGATCCCGGTGATGTGTTTGAATTCAAGGTAGAGTGTTGGAATACCCTTGCCAGCGGCTACGGCACGATGGATGAATACGATATTCTGGTAGATAAAACCATCTACGCCTACATGAAACATATTTTCCCCACGCAGATTGCCTCTGCCAAGACCTACACCGGCTCGATCTACTGGGAACAGGTGGCCGCGACCTATATGGCAAGCAAGGGATATGACAGCAATCTGTTCAGATTTGAATATTCCGATGCGTTCAAGGAAGCTCTCTTGGCTGTGGATGTGACCACGCTGTCGGACACCAATCTGATGAAAGTTTATTACGCACAAAAATCGCTCGGAAACACGTTAAGCGAGGACTACATTGCCACATTGCATACGGCAGCCGCCTCTTGCAAGAGCTATTGGTTGCTGCCCATGACCAAAGCGCTCGATATCGAGACCGACGCGGTTGCAAGCTACGTTGCAAATGCCCCGTCCACCTCGGTAAACTGGGGACCCGATATGAGCGTTTGGGAGTATGTTCTCAAGGGGCTTTACAGCGACTATGACGAGGGCAATTATCTGGATTTGTATACCTCCAGGCTGGATTGGGGCAACGGCACCTCTACGGCGCTTGTTCTGCTTGCTTTTGCCAAGGACGGTGTAGATCCTCGTTCCGAAGCCTACGAACAGGACGGAAAGGATATCATTGAGGTTCTGTTCGATACCTATTATGACAGCGAGCTCAATCTCGTCAAGTGGAAAACGACCGATACGGGAGCCGCTATGTCCACGAACCAGATCTATGCCAGTCTGATGGCGTACAAGGTCTGCAGAGACACTGGCGCGCCTGCCAATATTTTTGAATAAATCGTCGGTCGTGTCGATTTCCGTTAACGAAAATACGCCAAAACCCGAAAGACGCTGCACGGCGTAGCGTTCGGGAATAAAAAAGAGGCTGTCCCCTTCATCCATACTCTGTGATTTTTGATTGCGGCAGTCTCTTGTCATTTTGTCACTGTTTAGGAGAAGTTGCATGAAACGGTTTTTGTTGCTTTGCTTTACACTGATTTTGTTGGTGTCGGTATGCTCTTGTCAAGGAAATTACAGCGAAATGAGCCTGAACGATCCCATTTCGCTTCCGGAGGACGGAGTCATTACGGAGGCACTCCTCGAAAAAATCAAAAGCGAAAACGCGATTGCGATATTTACGGGTGAATCGAACGGATTAAGCTACGAATGGAAAATATTCGGAAGCGGTATCGACGACGCGCACGATATTGACCTGTCTTTGTCGTTGCAAGCACTGGAGAATGGCATCGGCGTGATTTTCGAGAAAGAACAGACGCTGGATTTCCCGATCCTTTTATCGATCACGCTGCATACCAAATGGACGGCGCTTGGCGCAACAGCTTACAGCAACGGCATTGCCATATCGTCGGTTTCCATCACGAATGATCAAACGACCATTTTGCATTTGCCCATCACCGGGCGCATTGCGAACTGTATTATTCTGCCTGACGAGCAAAGCACGGAAGAGCACAGTGCGGGCACGAACCGTCCAAGCTCGGACGGCGGCACGACCAATCAGGATCCATATCTGACCGATTCCGTTCCCGCGGGTAAGCCCTTGCCCGTTGAACCGGAGAACCAAGAGATCAACAAGGGGAAGACCTATACCTGCACTTTCTCTATAGAATGTTCCACGATTTTGGATAACCTTTCCGCGCTTGTACCGGATAAGCTGGAGCTTGTACCCGCAAACGGCATCCTTTTAGCACCGACTACCGTTACCTTCTATGAGGGCGAATCGGTCTTTGATGTGCTTCAGCGGGTCTGCAAGGAAAACAACATCCATCTTGAATTTTCCTGGACACCCATTTATAACAGTGCTTTCATCGAGGGCATCCATAATCTGTACGAGGGGGATTGCGGTACGCTCTCCGGTTGGATGTACCGTGTTGACGGTTGGTATCCTAATTACGGCTGTTCACGCTATCAGCTTGCCGACGGCGAGGTTGTCGAGTGGAGATATTCCTGCGATCTTGGCAACGACATCGGACGCGAAGGCTCATGGTAAAAGGTATGCGAGATTCTTTTGCGCAGTATCATCCCATCGTAAATCTGCTTTATTTTACGTTGGTGATCGCGTTTTCCATGCTTATCACACATCCGGCGGCGCAGAGCATCGCGCTTGTATGCGCCATCACCTATGCGATCAGCGTCGAGGGCAAAAAGAGTGTGGTATTTTTACTGAAATTCTGTTTTCCGATGGTACTCCTTGCCGCCTTTTTGAATCCCGCCTTTAATCACGAGGGCGTAACCATTCTTTACTATTTCAGCAACGGGAACCCTTTGACGCTGGAAAGCATCCTTTACGGTGTAGGTGCCGGCGTGATGCTTGTCACGGTACTTTTGTGGTTCTCGGCATTCTCCCGTGTGATGACCTCGGACAAG